>NZ_CP088149.1:2644166-2949583 GCF_002845275.2 Pseudomonas sp. S06B 330
ACCACGTTGAACAGGTTGGGTAACTCGTCCAGGCTGCTGCGCCGCAGCCATTGGCCGATTGGGGTGACACGCGGATCCTTGTCGATTTTGAAGTCGATGGAATCAGCGCCGTGCTTGTTCAGGTGGCGCACCGAGTCTTTCAAGGCTTCGGCGTTGGCGACCATGGTGCGGAACTTGTACATGCCGAAGGTACGGCCGCGGTAGCCGGTGCGCTTTTGCACGAAAAATACAGGCCCTGGGCCGCTGCGTTTGATCAGCATGGCCAGTACCAGCAGCAACGGGGAAATCAGGGTCAGAATGCCCAGGGCGCCGACACAGGCGAGCACCCGGTTGGTTCGCGACAGTGTCCAGGGCCGCCCCCCGGCACGGCCGGTCAGCCAGCCACGACCTTGCATGTGGATGGCTGCATCGAGGCGTTGGCGATGCGCCGGGTCCATGCGTTTGTCTTGATGCAGTGCCTGCAGTTGCGCACTTTTAGGTTGTCCTGTCATACCGCCCTCCGTTGATGCGCGGGCACATGCCCGTTGACCCGCATGGCTTCCTGGTCGAGGTGCGGGTAGTACTCATGAAACCAAGTGATAAAGCGCGCAAGCCCTTCATCCAGTGAGATGCGCGGGGTGAACCCGGTAACCTGGTCCAGGCCGCTGGCATCGGCACAGGTGGCCAGCACGTCGCCCGGTTGCAAGGGCAGCAACTCGACCTCGGCCTTGCGTTGCAGGTGTTTTTCCAGCAGCGCGAGGTAGTCGGTCAGCTCCACCGGGCGCTGGCCGCCGATGTTGAACAGGCGCCACGGTGCGTGGCTGCTGGCGGGGTCCGGTTGTTCGCGGTTCCACTCAGGGTTGGCCTTGGGCGGTAATGGAATCAGGCGCACCAGGCTTTCGACAATGTCGTCGATGTAGGTGAAATCGCGCTGGTGCCGGCCGTAATTGAACAGCTGAATCGGGCGACCTTCGGCAATCGCCCGGGCGAACTGCATCGGTGACATGTCCGGCCGGCCCCAAGGCCCATACACGGTAAAAAAGCGCAGGCCGCTGCAGGGTATGCCGAACAGGTGGCTATAGCTGTGGGCCATGGCTTCGTTGGCTTTTTTGGTGGCAGCGTACAGCGACAGCGGATGGTCTACCGCATCCTGAACCCGGTACGGGGTGTGTTGGTTGGCGCCGTATACCGAGCTTGAGGAGGCATACAGCAAGTGTTGCACTGGATGCTGGCGGCAGCCTTCGAGAATGTTGAGAAAGCCACACAGGTTGCTGTCGATATAGGCGCGCGGGTTTTCCAGCGAGTAGCGCACCCCGGCTTGGGCAGCCAGGTGGATCACCACTTCGGGCTGTTCGCGGGTAAACAGTTCGGCTACACCTGCGGCGTCGTTGAGGTCCAGGCGATATAGGGGGAAGTTGCGGGCTTGGCTTTCGATCCAGCGTACCCGTGCATGTTTGAGTGCCGGATCGTAGTAATCGTTGAAGTTGTCCAGGCCAATCACATCATGGCCATCGCGCAATAGACGCAGGGTGCAGTGCGCTCCGATGAAGCCGGCGGCGCCGGTGACCAGTATTTTCATGGCGCCGGCACCTGCGGCTGAACCTGTCGCAGGCCAATGCCGCTGTAGCTAAGGCCGAAGGTGGCGACCTGGTCAGGGTTGTACAGGTTGCGGCCGTCAATGATCAGGCGGCTGCGCAGCTTCTTTGCCAGCAGGGCAAAGTCGACGACACGAAAGTTCTTCCATTCGGTGCAAATCACCAGGGCGTCGGCGTCTTCCAGGGTGTCGTCACGGGTGGCACACAGGCGCAGGTCGTCGCGATAGCCATAGAGGCGCCGGCACTCGGACATCGCCTCAGGATCAAACGCGCAGACCGTCGCCCCCTCGGCCCACAGCGCCTCCATCAGGTAACGGCTCGGCGCTTCGCGCATGTCGTCGGTGTTGGGTTTGAAGGCCAGGCCCCAGAGGGCGATGGACTTGCCCGCCAGGCTGCCGGGAAAGTGTTGCTTCAACTTGCCGAAGAGGATCTGGCGTTGGGCATCATTGACCTCGCTGACACTTTGCAGCAGGCGCAGTGGCATGCCGCTGTGTTCGGCGGTGTGCAGCAGGGCGCGCAGGTCCTTGGGGAAACACGAACCGCCAAAGCCGCAACCGGGATAGATGAAGTGATAACCGATGCGCGGATCGGAGCCGATACCTTTGCGCACGGCCTCAATATCAGCACCCAGGCGCTCAGTGAGATTGGCCAGCTCGTTCATGAAGCTGATACGTGTGGCGAGCATCGCGTTGGCCGCGTACTTGGTCAGTTCGGCGCTGCGGTTGTCCATGAACATGAGTTTTTCATGGTTGCGGCAGAACGGCGCGTAGAGTTCGGCCAACTGCTCATGGGCGTGATCATCGGCGGTACCGACGATGATGCGGTCCGGGCGCATGCAATCGGCCAGGGCGCTGCCTTCCTTGAGAAACTCGGGGTTGGACACCACCCGCACCTGCAAGCTGCTTTTGTTCAGGCGCTGCAGTTCTTCGCGGGCCAGTTGCGCGACTTTGTCGGCGGTACCGACAGGAACCGTGGACTTGATGATCAAGGTGCGATCTGCATCCATCAGATCGACGATCTGCCGGGTGACGCCCAGCACGTGGGAGAGGTCGGCCGAACCATCTTCATCCGGTGGGGTACCGACGGCGATGAAGATCAATTCGGCATGGGCAACCGCGTCACTGGCCTGGGTACTGAACAGTAAACGGCCTTCCTTGATGTTTTCTTCGAGCATGCTCGACAGCCCAGGCTCGCTGATGGGCGGAACCCCCTGACGCAGTTGACTGATCTTGTGAGCGTCGACATCGACGCATAACACACGGTGACCTACGTCTGCCAGGGCAGCAGCTTGCACAAGACCGACATAGCCGGTGCCAAATACGCTCACGTCCATGTCGGCGTGCCTCGTATGGAGTAAGAAGAATGAAACAGTGGTGTGATCTGGGTATAGCCCACCTATGAAAGGTCGTGTCAATCAAATGGCATGTTTCGTCGGATTTACACTCGCTGCAAATAGGCTTTTTGCCATCAAGCCTTTCTAAATCGCGGGCTTAGCTGAATAAGGCAGTGGCAAATGGCCGTCTATGAAAACGATGAACGGTCAAGGGCCAAGTAAAACGTGGCCTCTGCCGCGGTGACTGTTTCACGAATGCAACGGTTTCGCGTTTTCAATTTGTCAGAATCAGTGCACGTAAGATCGCCGGTAAATTGACGTTTTACCGGTTTGCGCTTTGTCGCAGCGCTGCTAACGTGGAAGTAGCCCGCTAGGGTCGAAGGGTATTTTTGCGAGGGAGTCATGCGCCGTTATTTCAAGGAATTGCTGCTCGTTCTCTACTTGATCAGCCACTATCCCTATTACTTCGAGCGTCTTCAGGCTATTGGCCTGAACCCGGCGTTGTTGCTGTTTACCGGCGTTTTCGTGTTGTTGGTGCTGGCGTTGCTGCTCAGTGCCAATATCCGCCAGGGTTGGTTGCGCTGGGCATGGGCGCTGGGGTTTTCCGCCAGCGCGCTGTTCTTTGATGCCTATACCCGGATCACGGCGGATTACCTGACGTACAGCGCTTTCATTTCCATGGTCTATTCCGGCGGCTTTATCGGCGAGGCGCTGGAGCAGTATCACAGTGTGATTCTCGGCAGCGTGGCGCGCACCCTGTTGTTGCTGTTCGGGCTGGGCTTGCGCCCACGGCGCAACTTGCCGGGGCCGGCGACGCTGCCTTGGGCCGCGCCATTGTTGGGGATCGTTCTGTTGACAGCGATTTTATTCGTGCGCGCCGGTGAGGGTGCGCGTGGCCTGCCGATCATGTACACGGCGCTGGCCTACCTGAACCTGTTTGCCTATGAGTCGCTGCACGACAGTGTCGGCCCGCGTGAGCCGGTGAGTCTGGCGCGCCAAGGGCCCGCACTGGCCCGCGACATCGTGCTGATCATCGACGAGAGCGTCTCGGGCAATTACCTGGACCTGAACACCGCTCATGGCGTGCGCAGTCAGCTCAACCAGGTACAACCCGGCGCGAGTATCTTCAACTATGGCTACGCCGCCTCTATTGCCAACTGCAGTGCCGACACCAACGTCACTCTGCGCTATGGCGGCACGCGCACCGACTACCTGCGTATCAACTCAACCCTGCCGTCGATCTGGCAATACGCCAAGCAAGCCGGCCTGGGTACGGTGTACATCGATGCTCAGCGCACCGGCGGCAACTTGCAGAACCTGATGAATACTGCGGAAAAACGCGACATTGACCAGTTCATTCAGTTCGACACCACCCCGGTGCGTGATCGTGACATGGCGGCGGTGGCAAAACTGATCGAGTTGCTCGGCGACGGTCAGGCGCAGTTGATCGTGATGAACAAGGTTGGCGTGCATTTCCCGGTACACGACAAGTACCCCGATGCATTCATGACCTATCGCCCAGCCTTGCCGCGCGGGCAGTATGCCGACATCGCCGATACGGGACGGCGCGATGGTTTTTCTGGTCAGCCGGAGGATTGGCTGTTGTATCGCAATGCCTACAAGAACAGTCTGCTGTGGAATGTCGGCGAGTTTTTTAACCGCTTGTTCGCCCAGGCCGATTTGAGCCAGGCGGTGCTGATCTATACCTCAGACCATGGTCAAGACCTGCATGAGCGCGGCAACCCTGGCCTCAATACCCATTGCGACAGTGACCCGGTGGAGGAGGAGGGTCTGGTGCCGCTGGTGGTCATTCAGGGGGAAGGACTCAAGACCCTCGATTGGCAGGCTGAATTGGCCGCCAACAAAGACCGCTCCAGCCACTACAACATCTTCCCGACTCTGCTGCAGTTGCTGGGCTATGACCCGGCCGCCTTCACCCCGATCTATGGGCGCTCGCTGGCGGTGCCGACCGAAGATGACTTCAGTTTCAACACACGGTTCAACGCGCGGCTGGGGGCCAAGCCGGTGTTCAAGCGTATTGACCTCAGCCAGGTAGTGACGCCCGACGGCGCAACAGTCGTCGAGCACATGCCGGTGGGTCAGGCCGACTGATGCCGGCCGTTTACAACGCGGGTGCGTGCAGGCTACGGAAACTCTCGGCTTCTTCTACCAGCCAGTCATGCACCGCGCGAACGCTCGGATGGGCCAGGCCGCCGGGTGGGTAGAGCAGCACATAGCGTTTGTGGTTGGCGATGGGTAAACCGAACGGCACGATCAGCGTGCCGCGCTCCAGTTCATCATTGAGCAGGGTGCGGCGGGCGATGGCCACGCCGATCCCGGCAATCGCCGCTTCAATGGTCAGGTGGTTGCGGTTGAAGGTGTGCCCACGGCGCACGTCCAGGCCGCTGGCCCCGATGCCCTCCAGATAGAACTCCCACTCGGCGTATTCCGAACTGCCGCGCCAGGCGGTGATGTCGTGCAACAACGGATAGTGCGCAAGATCGACGGGGCCATGCAGGGGCGGACGTCCGCGCAGCAGTGTCGGCGAACATACCGGGAAGATCTGCTCATCGAGCAGCGGCGTTGAATGCATGCCCGGGTAGCTGCCGTCGTTAAGGTCAATGGCCAGGTCGAAGTCGCCCTCATGCAAGGCCTGGCTGCTGTCCTCGGCGACCAGGCGTAGCTGGATGTCCGGGTAGCGTTGTTGCAGGCGCGGCAGGCGTGGCGTTAACCATTTGGCGAGGAATGAGGGGATCGAACGCAGGCGCAGGGTGCCGCGGATCTCGCCGGCATCCAGGCGCAGCAGTTCGGCGTCGATGCTGCCATAGGCTTCGCTGACCGTTTGCGCCAGGCGCTGGCCTTCAGCGCTCAGCTCTACACCGCGCGCGCGGCGCAGGAACAGGCGAAAGCCCAGGCGTTCTTCCAGCTGGCGAATCTGCTGGCTCACGGCGCCGGGTGTGATGTGTAGTTCTTCCGCGCAACGGGTGAACGACAGGTGCCGTGCCGCGCAGGAAAACACATGCAACCAGACATACATCTGGCCATTCAACTGCCGTCTCATCGTTTAGTTCTACTAAAGGCTTGCTTAGAAAGTTTCGTTGGTCAATGCCACGCTGACCGGGCAGTATCGCGCAACTTCGTGACACCCTTCAATTTTTTCACAACGCCGCCGGGCGATTTTCGTCGCTTGAGTGTGCAGGCATTAGTATGGCTATCAGTGTTTTTGACCTTTTCAAGATTGGTATCGGGCCTTCCAGTTCGCATACCGTAGGCCCGATGCGGGCGGCTGCGACCTTTGCCCAGGCCTTGCGTGAGCAGGGTCTGCTGGAGGAGGTCAGTCGAGTGGAGGTTCGTCTGTATGGTTCACTGTCGGCGACCGGTGTCGGTCACGCCACGGATCGTGCCTGCCTGTTGGGGCTGATGGGCGAGTGGCCCGACCAGATCGACCCACAGCGTATCGAACCACTGATCAGCCAGTTGCAGGACAGCCAGGTGCTGTTGCTCGATGGCCGCCACGCCGTGCCCTTTGATTGCCGTCGCGACTTGCTGCTGCTCGATGAAAGCCTGCCGTATCACCCCAACGCCATGACCCTGGAGGCCAGCAGCGCCACCGGCTCGTTGTTGCAGCAGACCTATTACTCGGTGGGCGGTGGTTTCATTGTTGAAGCGGCGCAGCTTGGTAGCGCGGGCAACAGTGCCGAGCAGGTGCAACTGCCATATGACTTTGACAGCGCCGCGCAACTTCTGGCGCTGTGCAAACAACACCAGTTGCGCGTCAGTGAACTGATGATGGCCAACGAACTGGCCTGGCGCTGCGAAGCCGAAGTCCGCAGCGGCCTACTTAAGCTCTGGGCTGCAATGCGCGAATGCGTCGACAACGGCTTGCGCAATGAGGGCATCCTGCCTGGCGGCCTCAAGGTCAAGCGCCGCGCCGCCAAGCTGCACCGCAGCCTGCAGGAACTGGGCAAACCCAACGTCATTGGCTCGACCTTGAGCGCCATGGAATGGGTCAACCTGTTCGCCCTGGCGGTCAACGAAGAAAACGCCGCAGGCGGGCGCATGGTCACCGCACCGACCAACGGTGCGGCAGGGATCATCCCGGCAGTGCTGCATTACTACATGAAGTTCAACCCCGATGCCTGTGATAACGACGTCGTCGACTTCCTGCTCAGTGCCGCCGCGGTAGGCATCCTGTGCAAGAAGAACGCTTCGATCTCCGGTGCCGAAGTAGGGTGCCAGGGCGAGGTCGGTTCGGCCTGTTCGATGGCTGCAGCTGGCCTTGCCGAGGTGCTTGGGGCGACGCCGATGCAACTGGAAAACGCCGCCGAGATTGCCCTTGAGCATAACCTGGGGCTGACCTGCGACCCGGTCGGCGGCCTGGTCCAGGTGCCGTGCATCGAGCGTAACGCCATTGCCGCCGTCAAGGCCATCAACGCGGTGCAGATGGCGCTGCGCGGTGATGGTGAGCACTTCATTTCCCTCGACCGGGTGATCCGCACTATGCGCGATACCGGTGCTGACATGCACGCCAACTACAAGGAGACATCGCGCGGCGGCCTGGCGGTCGCGTTCGTCGAGTGTTGATTGGCTAAACGTGCGCAAAGACTGCTTCGCGCAGGGCAATTGTGGGCGTCGGCCTTGCCGGCGATGGGGGCCGCAGCCCCCCCCCTACACGCAGTTCGTTCATAAGCAACAAAAACAACTACAAGGCAATATCGATGACTGATGTAAACACCACCACCAACCTGGGTGTCGGCACAGCCGCGCCTGCGCAAAGCAAAACCTGGAACCGCCACGACACTACCTGGGTCTTGGGCCTGTACGGCACCGCAATTGGCGCGGGAACCTTGTTCCTGCCGATCAACGCCGGGGTAGGGGGCTTCTGGCCGCTGCTGGTACTGGCGCTGCTGGCATTCCCCATGACGTACTTCGCTCACCGTGGCCTGACCCGTTTCGTGCTGTCGGGCAAGCGGGGTGCCAGCGAAGACATCACTGAAGTGGTCGAAGAGCATTTCGGCGTCGGTGCCGGCAAGCTGATCACCTTGCTGTACTTCCTGGCGATCTTCCCGATCCTGTTGGTGTACAGCGTGGCGTTGACCAATACTCTGGGCAGCTTCATGGAACATCAGCTGCACATGGCCCCACCACCGCGGGCGTTGCTGGCCTTGCTGCTGATCTGCGGCCTGATGATCGTGGTCCGTAGTGGTCAGGGCATCATCGTCAAGGTCATGAGCCTGCTGGTCTATCCCTTCGTTGCGGCTTTGCTGCTGCTGGCCTTGAGCCTGATTCCCAACTGGAACGGCGCCTTCTTCGCCCAGGCCTCCCAAGGCATGCCCCTGGACTTGTTCTTCAAGACCTTGTGGCTGGCGATTCCGGTGATGGTGTTCTCCTTCAACCATTCGCCGATCATCTCTGCCTTTGCTGTCGACCAGAAGCACCGTTACGGTGAACAAGCCGACCAGAAAAGCAACCGAATCCTGGCCAGTGCTCATGTCATGATGGTGCTGACGGTAATGTTCTTCTGCTTCAGTTGCGTGCTGGCCCTGAGCCCAGCCGATCTTGCCGCTGCCAAGCAACAGAACATCTCGATCCTGTCGTACCTGGCCAACCACTTCCAGACGCCGATCATCGCCTTCGTCGCACCGTTGATCGCCTTGGTAGCAATCACCAAGTCGTTCCTGGGGCACTACATCGGCGCCAGCGAAGGCTTTCAGGGCATGATCGTGAAAAGCCTGCGCAGCCGTGGCAAGCAACTGCCGGCCAAGCGCCTGGAGCAGATGACCGCGTTGTTCATGGTGGTGACCTGCTGGGCGGTGGCCACCCTGAACCCGAGCATCCTCGGCATGATCGAGAACCTGGGTGGGCCGATTATTGCCTGTCTGTTGTTCCTGATGCCGATGTACGCCATTCATAAAGTGCCGTCGCTGCGCAAATATTCGGGCACGGCCTCCAACGTCTTTGTGGTGCTGATCGGCTTGATCACCCTGTCGGCGATTCTGTACTCCTTTCTCGCTTGATCCAGCGTTTGCGCCGGGTGCCAAGCTCACCCGGCGCGGCGTATACAAGGCCATGCACTACGCTGTAGCGGATACTTCGCAGGAGCGGTGGTCATGCACAAGATTGTGATTGCAGACGAGCAACCTTTGCTGCGCGCTGCGGTACAGGCGTTGCTCAGCGCCGAAGGGCACCAGGTGGCGGCCGCCGTGGACAACGGCGCCGACGCCTTGCAACAAGCCTTGAGCCTGAAACCTGACGTGCTGATTCTTGACCTGGCCTTGCCGCGCTTGGGCGGGCTTGAGGTGATTCGCCGCCTGCACCAGCGCCAGAGCCGCACCCGTACCCTGGTATTGACTGCGCAAAGCACTGAACACATCGCTGGTTTGTGTCTGCAGGCGGGGGCCAGCGGATTTGTCAGCAAGCTGGAGTCGGTCGAGGAGCTGGGCGAGGCGGTACGCACCCTGCTGCGCGGGCGCGCCTGGTTTCCAGTACGCAGCCTGGGTAGCGTTGCCGCCCCGCAGGGCTTGCAGGCCGAAGACGAGCAACTGCGTACTCTGTCGCCACGGGAACTGACGGTGTTGCGCTACCTGGTCAATGGCCGTAGCAATAAGGACATCGCCGACGAACTGGCATTGAGCGACCGCACGGTCAGCACCTATAAGGTGCGCCTGCTGCAAAAGCTGCACGCCGGTTCATTGGCCGAATTACTCGAAATTGCCTGGCGCGGGGGCTTGCTTGAGCGCTTGCCAAGCACTGTAAACGTTGCGCAGGGCAAGAATACGCACGGCGCCTTTGGTGAACTGCTTGAAGCTATGCCGATGCCGGTCAGCCTGCGTGATGTCGACGGCTATTTGCGGGCCTGCAACAGTCGTTTCCTGGAGGCTGTCGGGACCACCCTGGAAGATGCAGTGGGTAAACGGGTGATTGACAGTTTGCGCGTGCCCCCCGAAGAAGCCCTGCAATTTCACCAGTATTACCTGCAGGCGGTTGCCCAACAGCAGCCCTTCAGCCGTGAGCTGGTTCTGCATATACACGATCGCGCGTATGCCTTCCGACACTGGGGGGCGCCGTACCGTAATGCCCAGGGGGAGCTGGTGGGCATGCTCTGTTCGTTTGTCGATCTCAGCGAGCAGGAGGAGGTCATCATCCGTCTGACGCATGCCAATGAGCAGAACCTGGCAGTCAAACGCGCGCGTCTGGCATTTCTGCACGGCGTCGGTGAGGAGTTCCGGCATATGCTGGAAGTCATCGCCGGCCAATTGCGTGAGGTGGCTGCCGGGTTTACCGACAGTCCTGTCTTGCATCAGGCTCGCCGGGACACCGGGCAAATGCTTGAGCGCATCCGTGTGTTGCTGGACCTGGCGGACCATGAAAGCGGCACCTTGTTGCTTATGCCCCGGCCGAGTGATCTGGTGCGTCTAACCCGTGATGTTCTGATGACAGCTACCGCCGGTGAGGGGCTCAGCGCGGAGTGGCGGGCGCCGCAGGCCCCTTCAGCAGCCTGGATCGACCGCGGCCGTTACCGGCAGGTACTCACTCTCCTCCTGCAGCACTGCGCTATGCGGGTGCCAGGCGCCTTACAGGTAACCGCCATCAGTGCACTGTTGGGGCACGCTGAAATACTCTGGGAGTTGCGCATTGGTCCACAACAGGCCGATGCGTTGCTCAGTCCGCCAACAGACGTGGTGGAACCGGGGCTGGTGCTATGCGAACGTCTGGCGCAAATGATGGGCGGACAACTGCACAGCCATTGGCCCTTGCAGGATGGTCACCTGCTGACGTTGCGCCTGCGCCTGCAGCAAGCTTCTCTGTAGGCGCACCCGCCTTGACTGGCCTCTTGTCGCCGCTGCCGTCGGCAGCGGCGACAGCACCTGGCGCTGTAGCCTTGCTTGTTTTTACGGGGTTCCCACAAACCGTTCAGTAAACGCCACCACCACTGGTGGACGGCGGCGGGGCATCTTTGAAGGTGTTGGCCAAGGTCTGTAAGCCGCGCATCAACACTGTGGTGTCGACACCGACGGCGACAAAGCGGGCACCTAACTCGATGTAGCGTCGCGCCAGTGCCTGATCGGCGCTGAGGATGCCGGCGGCTTTGCCGGCTTTCTGAATCCGCACAATCGCGTCCTCGATGGCTGCCTGGACGTCCGGATGGCCGGGATTGCCACGATGGCCCATGGCCGCGCTGAGGTCAGCCGGACCGATGAACACGCCATCGACGCCTTCGACGGCGACGATCTCATCCAGCCGGGCCAGGCCCTCAAGGTTCTCGATCTGTACCAGCAGGCACATCTGTTCATCGGCCTGGTCGAGGTAGCCGGGTATGCTGTTCCAGCGCGAAGCGCGGGCCAGGGCGCTGCCCACACCACGTACGCCGCTGGGCGGGTAGTGGATGGCGCGGACCAGCTCGCGGGCTTGTTCAGCACTCTCGACCATGGGCACCAGCAGAGTCTGGGCGCCGATGTCGAGGAGTTGCTTGATCAGTGCTGTATCGCCGATCACCGGCCGAATGATGGGCTGCGAGGCATAGGGCGCCACCGCCTGCAGTTGGCCAAGCAGGCCGCGCAGGTCATTGGGTGCGTGTTCACCATCGATCAGTAGCCAGTCGAAACCGGCATTGGCCGCCAGTTCCGCACAATACGGATCCGCCAGGCCGAGCCACAAGCCGATCTGTGCTTCACCGGCCTTCAGTCGTTGCTTGAAGGTGTTGATGGGCATTTGCATAGCAGACCTCCTTCAGACGAACCGACAGGCGATGCTGCCGAGCATGTCGTAATCGACGTGAAAGGTGTCGCCAGGATGGGCGGCGACCGGGCGGGTGAACGAGCCGCCTAGAATAATCTGCCCAGGCTCGAGGGTGACGTCGTACGGCGCCAGCTTGTTGGCCAGCCAGGCCACACCCTTGGCCGGATGGTTGAGGACGGCGGCAGACACGCCGGATTCTTCGATCACGCCATTGCGATAGAGCACGGCCGGCACTTTGCGCAAGTCGATCTCGTTCGGGCGTACGGCGCGGCCGCCCATGACCACACCGGCATTGGCGGCGTTGTCGGAGATGGTGTCGAAGACCTTTCGGGTAGCGTGGGTCTGCGGGTCGATCTGCTGGATACGGGCGTCGATGATTTCCAGCGCCGGGATCACCCATTCGGTGGCATCAAGCACGTCGAAGACGGTGACGTTCGGGCCCTTGAGCGGTTTGCCGAGGATGAACGCCAACTCGACTTCTACACGCGGCACGATGAAACGCTCAAAGGGAATATCGCTGCCTTCGTCGAACAGCATGTCATCAAGCAGGGCACCGTAGTCAGGTTCGGTGATGTTCGACGACACCTGCATGGCGCGTGAGGTCAGGCCGATCTTATGGCCGATCAGTTTGCGCCCGCTGCTGATCTTGCGGTCGACCCAGGCGCGCTGGATGGCGTAGGCGTCTTCGATAGTGATATCAGGCTGGTCGAGAGAGAACTGGCGTAGTTGTTCACGCGAGCGCTCGGCGGCGTCAAGGCGAGCGGCGGCCTGTTGGATGAACGTGGCGTCAAGCATGTGGAACCTCAGGAAATCTTGTTGAAAAGGGGGTGCAGGCTGCTGTATTTGCCGTCGTAGACCTGCCCGGGGCTTTCATCGATTTGCAGTGTGATGCCGACCGGGCGCTGTTCGAGGAGCTCCTCGAAGCAGGCACGCAGCACCGCGAGCAGGCTGTCGCCGACGGCCTTATGGACGGCTGGGCTGCGGCCAGCACCCATGCGCAGGTTGGCGTAGAGAAAGCCATAGTCGCCGTTGCCATCGGCCACCGCGCCATGCGCTGCGGGGTAGGCCAGGACGCGCGTGCCGCCGGTGGGGAACACGGCTTTGCCGCTTTCGTCGCGCTGTTGCAGCATGGTGTCGGCCAGGGCTCGGCACAGACCGGGGATGTCTGCCTGCTGTTCGAGATCGGCGGTGTAGAGCAGTACCAGATGAGGCATGGTGGCTATCCTGGGTGAAGGCCGGGAGCAGGGCCGCTCCATCGAGGTGGAGCGGCCTGGCGCCAGAGGGGTCAGAGCCGGCTGGTGGAGGCAGTACCGACCGGGTTGGAGGCCTGCGCGGCAGGCAGGCTGGCGCCATCCTGGGGCGTCACCGGGAACACCGCGTTGATTTGGCCAGTACCAGAGGCGGCGAAGTAGGGGGTCAGTACTTCAGCCTTAGCGTCGTAGTTGGACCAACCCAAGGCGCCAAGGAGCATGGCGGTGTCATGCATGAAACCCTCGCCGTGACCTTTGGCCGCGTACTCCGGCAGCATCGCGCAAAACGCTTCCCACTCGCCGTTCTCCCACATCTGGATCACACGTTCGTCGAGGTTCTGCAGGAACGGGCTCCAGATTTTCGTGGCAAACTCCGGCGCCTGGCCGTTCTGGGCGAAGCGGTGCGACAGCGAACCGCTGGCGAGGAACGCCACGGTACCGTCGTAATGCGCTTCCACGGCTTTACGCATGGCCCAGCCGAGGCGGGCGCTGTCGTTGAGAAAGTGCGAGGTGCACAGCGACGAGACCGAGATCACCTTGAAGTGCTGGTCGGCATTCATGTAGCGCATCGGCACCAGGGTGCCGTACTCCGGCGCCAGGGTCGTCGCATCGTGGGCCATGGTTTCCACGCCGAACTGGTTGCAGGCTTCGGCAAGGATCTTGCCCAAGGGCGGGTTGCCGGGGAATTCGTACTCCATGTTGCTGATGAAGTGCGGCAACTCGTTGCTGGTGTACAACCCCTTGAAATGCGGGCTGCAGTTGATGTGGTAGTTGGCATTGACCAGCCAGTGGGTATCAAACACCACAAGGGTGTCCACGCCCAGCTCACGGCAACGCCGGCTGATTTCGATATGGCCGTCGATGGCCGCCTTGCGAAAGCCTTGGCGCGGGCCAGGCAATTCCGACAGGTACATCGACGGTACGTGGGTGACTTTGGCAGCCAGAGCAAGTGTGCCCATGGTACTTCTCCTCGCGTGGCCCGCAGGGGCCTGATTCTTGTGATTGGTCTGCACGCAGGAAACTGGCGACCCTTACCGGGTTATAAACCCGGTCGGGTCACTCTTGCGAGCCGAATGTCACACGCCCCAGCGCGGGATGTGGTGGCTGCCCATGGAGATGCACACGTTCTTGATTTCGGCGAATACCTCAAAGCTGTATTCGCCGCCCTCACGACCAGTGCCAGAGCCTTTTACACCACCAAACGGCTGACGCAGGTCGCGCACGTTCTGACTGTTGATGAACACCATGCCAGCTTCAATGCCGCGGGCCAGGCGATGAGCCTTGCCGATGTCCTGGGTCCAGATGTAGGAGGCCAGCCCGTATTCGGTGTCATTGGCCAGGCGCAGCGCTTCGGCTTCGTCCTTGAACTTGATCAGGCACACCACCGGGCCAAAGATTTCTTCCTGGGCGATGCGCATCTGGTTGTCGACGTTGGCAAATACGGTCGGCTGGATGAACTGGCCTTTGGCCAAGTGAGCCGGCAGATTGGCCGGGCGCTCCAGGCCACCGGCGAGCAGGCTGGCGCCTTCCTCGATGCCGATCTTGATGTAGCCGGTGACCTTGTCGTAGTGCGCCTGGGTGATCATCGAGCCGACTTGGGTTTTCGGGTCGGTCGGATCACCGACGATCAAGCGCTTGGCGCGCGCGGCGAATTCGGCGACGAACTGGTCGTAGACGGTTTCCTGGATGAAGATCCGGCTGCCGGCGGTGCAGCGTTCGCCGTTTAGCGAGAAGATGGTGAACAGGGCAGCGTCCAGGGCGCGGTCGAGGTCGGCGTCATCGAAAATCAATACCGGCGACTTGCCGCCCAACTCCATGGAGTATTTCTTCAGACCAGCGGTCTGCATGATCTTGCGGCCAGTGGCTGTGCCCCCCGTAAACGAGATGGCCCGTACATCCGGGTGACGCACCAGCGCGTCACCGGCAGTGGCGCCATAACCCTGGACCACGTTCAGTACCCCCGGCGGTATGCCAGCTTCCAGCGCCAAGCGCCCCAACTCGTTGGCGGTCAGCGGCGACAGCTCACTCATCTTCAGCACCGCCGTGTTACCCAGCGCCAGGCAAGGTGCGGTCTTCCAGGTGGCGGTCATGAACGGCACGTTCCATGGTGAGACCAGGCCACACACGCCCACCGGCTGATACAGGGTGTAGTTGAGCATCTGGTCATCGACCGGGTAGCTGTGGCCGTCCATGCGCGTGCACACTTCGGCGAAGAAGTCGAAGTTGTGCGAGGCACGCGGGATCAGCACGTTGCGGGTCTGATGGATGGGCAGGCCGGTATCCAGGGTTTCCAGTTCGGCCAGGTGCGGCACGTTCTGCTCGATCAGTTCGCCGAGTTTGCGCATCAGCTTGGCGCGTTCCTTGGCTGGGGTATTGGCCCACTTTGGAAAGGCTTCCTTGGCGGCAGCCACGGCCAGGTTGATTTCATCTGCGCCGCCGCTGGCGACTTCGCCGATGGCTTCGCCGGTGGCCGGGTTGTAGTTGGTGAAGACGTCCTTGCTCTCGACTTCCTGACCGTTGATCCAGTGTTTGATCATGCTGCGTGCCTCTATAGGTTCGGATTAGCCGCGGGCGGCAAAGAATTCGCTTTCGCTGACGATGCGGTTGACCAGGCGGCCAACGCCTTCCACTTCAACCACCACTTCATCGCCAGGCACGACGTCAGCCAGACCTTCGGGTGTACCGGTGGCGATCATGTCGCCCGGCTGCAGGGTCATGAAGCTGGAGAAGTATTCGATCAGGTAGGGGATGTCGAAGATCATGTCGGCAGTGCTGCCTTCCTGTTTCAACTCGCCGTTGATCCAGGTGCGCAGCTTGAGCTTTGAAGGGTCCGGCACATCGGCGGCATCGACAATCCACGGTCCGACCGGCGTGGTGCAGTCGCGGTTCTTTACCCGCAGGTTGGGGCGGTAATAGTTTTCCAGGTAGTCGCGAATGGCGTAGTCGTTGCACACCGTGTAGCCGGCCAGGTAGCTTAGGGCGTCCTCGCGCTTGACGTTGCGGGCCGGTTTACCGATCACCGCCACCAGTTCGCACTCGTAGTGCATGTACTTGACGTTGTCTGGGCGCCAGGTGACCTGGTTGTGGCCGGTATAGGTGCCGGGCGATTTGATAAAGGCCAGCGGCTCGGTCGGTGCTTTGAAGGCCAGCTCGGCGGCATGGTCGGCGTAGTTCAGGCCAAGGGCGAACATACTGCCTTCAGCCGGTGGCAACCATTGCACGGCGCTTTCGGCGAGCAGGCGGCCGTCTTGCAGGCGAACGGCGTTGTCGGCTTCAACGGTAACCGCATGAACCTGATTCTCGTAGCGGATGCGGGCGTGTTTCATGTGGGTCTCCTTATTCCGCCACGATGGTGTTGGTCAGACGGCCAAGGCCGCTGATTTCGACGACGACCTGGTCGCCTGGCTGCACATCGACGCGGCCTTCAGGGGTGCCAGTGATCAATACGTCACCCGCGTGCAAGGTCATGAACTCACTGAGTTCGGCGATCAACTGGGGAATGCTGCGCACGAAGTTGGCGGTGGTGTTTTCCTGGCGAACCTCACCGTTGACCAGCAAGGTCAGAGTCAGGTTGTGCGGGTCGGTCACTTCGCTGAGCGCGACCACTTCATGGCTCAGTGAGCAAAAGCCGTCGCGGCACTTGGCTTTGACTGCCGGGCGGTAGTAGCTGTCTTCCGGCAGGCTGAACTCGTTGACGATCACAAAACCTTCGACGTATTCGAAGGCCTGTTCGGCGCTGACGCGGCTGGCATCCTTGGCCAGCACCACACCCAGTGCCGGACCTGGCTGCAAGCGCTCACCCGTTGGCGCGAGCACCGCCTGGCCGTCGCTGTTACGGGTGTTAGGGGTCTTGATGAACAGCACTGGCTTTTGCGGTGGCTGTTGATACGGGGGTTGGTTGAACTCGGCCATACGGCTTTGCAGCAGGCCTTGGTAGTTCAAGGCAATGCCAAACAGGCTGCCTGTGGCGATTTCACGGGTGGCGCGACGCATGCTTCACTCCTGGATCGGGCTGGGCGGTCCCAGTGGGTAGTGATTGACGCTGCTCGGCAAGGCGGGCAACCGTCGTCAAATTGTTAACATGCTAATGTTATAATTAATATGTTAACGATGGTCAAGTCGCGTTGTGCCCTTGGCCGTTTGCGTCGTACCTTGGATATTGGTTAAATCGTTCATTGTTTTCTTTATTTTGGCCGGAGTGCCGATACCCCTATGCCTACAACTCGCCCCTCACTGACATTGACCTTGCTGCAAGCCCGTGAAGCCGCCATGGGCTTCTTTCGCCCCTCGCTCAACCAACACGGCTTGACCGAGCAGCAATGGCGGATCATTCGCATCCTGCGCCAGAATGGTGAGCTGGAAAGCTATCAACTGGCCGACCAGGCCTGCATCCTCAAGCCGAGCATGACCGGTGTGTTGTCACGTATGGAGCGTGATGGCTTGGTGCGTCGCTGGCGTTCGCCGCAGGATCAGCGTCGCGTGCACGTGGGGCTGACCGAGAAGGGGCAGCAGTGCTTCGTGTCGATGAGCGAGGACATGGAACACAACTACCAGCGCCTGCTTGAGCAATTCGGTGAAGACAAGCTGCAAGTGCTGCTTGGCTTGCTCAATGAGTTGAAGCAGATCAAGTCCTGAGCCGCGGTTGCGGCTGCCAGGCAACCCTGTAGTGCAGAGTGAGTAGTGCAGATGGCGGTGCGGCCCCCAATCCCCAATATCCACATCGGTCAGGCCTACGATCAGCGCTATGCCGATGCTGAGGTTCACTACGAGGCGCTGGGCAAGCTGGCTGATTTCTTCGGCCGCAACATGCCTGTGCACCGGCATGACCGTTTCTTTCAGGTGCACTACGTCAAGAGTGGCAACGTACGGGTGTATCTGGATGATCAGCGCTACGTGCAGGAAGGGCCAATGTTCTTTCTGACGCCGCCGACCATCCCCCATGCTTTTGTGACGGATGCGCACAGTGACGGCCATGTGCTGACTGTCAGCCAGCAACTGGTGTGGCCATTGCTTGAAGAACGTGTTGGCTTGGCCGGTGGTGCACGCATTGCACCGATCTGCGTAGCGGTGGCGGATCTGGATGAGGCCTATGACCAGGAAGTGGCGCGCCTGAACCTGTTGTTCGATCAACTGCGTAGCGAATTTGCCGCCAACCAGCCCGGACGTGCCCTGAGCCTGGAGGCACTGACGCGATTGATTTTCATCAGCCTGCTGCGGCTGTCGGCGCGTTCGTTGACTGCACAGGCATCACGCAGTGAAGACCTGCACATCTTTCAGCGCTTCAACCTACAGATCGAGGCGCATTACCGTGAGCACCTGCCGTTGCCCCGGTATGCGCAAGTGCTGGGAGTTACCGAGGCGCGCCTGAACGACGTCTGCCGACGGGTTGCCGACATGCCTTCCAAGCGCCTGGTGTTTGAGCGGTTGATGCAGGAAGCGAAGCGCCTGTTGTTGTTTACCGGCAGCACGGTGAACGAGATCTGCTACCAGCTTGGCTTCAAGGATCCAGCCTACTTCAGCCGCTTTTTCACCCGTCATGCCGGCGTTACGCCCGGTGAGTATCGGTTGCGCAGCCGGGTCGGCACTGACGGTTAATCGGCAAGCCGAAATTCTGTGGGAGCTGGCCTTGTCAGCGATGCAGACAACGCGACCTAGCTGACACTGCGCTGATTCCATCGCCGGCAAGGCCGGTTCCCACAGGTTTGGCGTTACAGCAACGGCAGGGTATAGCCGATAATGATGCGGTTCTCGTCTATATCGCTGGTCAGGCCGGCGCTGGAGCGGAAGGTGGCGTTGCGCAGGCGGATATTGAGGTTTTTGAACGTGCCGGACTGGAAGGTGTAGACCACGTCGGTGTCACGTTCCCATTCCTTACCACCGCTGACTCTCGCCGTTTCGATGTTACGGCCGTTGACATAACGGGTCATGAACGCCAGCCCGGGTATGCCTAGGGCGACGAAGTCATAGTCGTAGCGCGCTTGCCAGGCATCGGTTTCGGCTTTGGTGAAGGTGTTGACTGTCACCAGGTTGACCGAGTAAGGATCCAGGCCCGGGAAGGCGAAGTCGCCGTCACCGGACAGGCTCTGGTAGCCCACCCCGAACTTGTGGGCACCAACGCCCAAGGTCAGCATGCCGTTGAAGAAGCGGTTGTCGATACGCCCGGCGTCGACACGGGCACCACTACGATAGCGGTTGTCACCATGCTCTCCAGTGTCGAAGTACCGCAGATCAGTCTTCAAGCTGATGCCTTCGGCCAGCTTCGCGTTGTGGACCAGCCCGGCGTAGTGCTGCTGGTAGATGTTGTCCATCTGTGCGTAGTAATAGCTCAGAATCAGGCTGGGATTGAGGGCGTAGCTGCCGCCGGCCAGGTCCAGATGGGCGCTGTCGACGCCGGTGTAGTTCATCTCGTCATTGCTGGAGGAATCTCGCAGGTTGATCTTTTCCAGGCGACCAGCGTTGATCGTCAGGCCGTCGATTTCCTGCGAGGTCAACAGGCTACCCGCGTAGGTGGAGGAGAGCAGGCGCGTGTCGTTGTAGGCGGCTACCGGCAATTGTGGCTGCAAGGTGCCGACCTTCAATACGCTTTTCGACAGCCGCAGCTTGGCGGTCAGCCCCAGCTCGCTGTAGGTGTCTTCCGGCTCCAGGCTGTCAGCGCCATAGGCCAATAAGCCCGTGCCACGACGATCGCGACTGGAGTCGAGTTTGATGGCGGTCTCGGCAATGGCGTCCAGGCCGAAACCGAGCGTGCCCTCGGTGAAGCCTGACTCCACCCGTGCAGTGAAGCCCTGCGCCCATTCTTCGGCCTTGGCCTGGGGCGCATTGCTTTGCCGGAAGTCACGGTTCATGTACATGTTACGGGCTTCAAGGCTGGCCTTGGTATCGCTGAAAAAATCGGCATTGGCTACCTGGCTGAAGCCACAGGCGGTACCTAACAGGCAAGCGAGTGCTGGGGTAGTGCGGGCAATCCTGATCATTATTCTTGTCTCTAGGATAGGTGTTGGCGTTTCGTCACGGCGCTGATCCCCGCGTCGTGTGAAAATAATGTAGCCATATTGTTAAGTTATTAACAATAGTCTTTTTCACCCTAGGAAAAAATTTATGCGTCAGTTTTGCGCCCTACCTTTCGCATAATAGATTGATTTAAAACAACAAAAATCATTTTAGTCAGCCAGCAATGGCTGTCGGCTGTTCGTCATCTGCCCCGCTTAGTGGTTGACAATCGCTCATAAAAAATTAACTTATTAACGTATTGCGCTTCCTTAGAGCTATCGCGCCAGCGTGGCCACAACAACAACACGGAGCTAACACCATGAAAACAATCACAATTGCGGCCCTGTGCCTGGCCATGGCGGGGGCGGCGTCGGCTCAGGCCGAAACCGTTACCCTAAAGATCGCCCACTTCCTGCCCTCTACCTCTAATGCTCAGGCCAACATCATTGAGCCTTGGTGCGAGCAGCTGCGTCAGGAGTCTAATGACCGCATCAAGTGCCAGCTCTATCCGTCGATGCAACTGGGCGGGACACCGGCCAAGCTGGCAGACATGGCGCGTAATGGTGTCGCCGACATTGTCTGGACCGCGCCCGCTTACTCGGCCGGTAAGTTTCCCCGGGTCGAGGCGCTGGAGTTGCCGTTCGTATTGCCTTACGGCGGCAAGGCCGGTAACGAGATCATCTGGAAGTTCTACGAGCAGTACGCCAAGGACGACTTCAAGGGCTACAAGGTGTTGGTGGTACACGGCGATGGTGGCATGAGCCTGCATACCCGCGGCAAGGCGGTGCAGACCCTGGCCGATCTCAAAGGCCTGAAACTGAGGGCCTCAAGCCGTACCGCAGCGAAAACTGTCGAGAGCCTTGAGGCGACACCGGTGAGCATGCCGCCGGCGCAGATGACTGAAGCGATCTCCAAGGGTGTGGTGGACGGCGCGCTGGCTGCCTGGGAAGTGGTACCGGCGACCAAACTGGATGAAGTGACCCAGTACCACAGCGTGACCCCGGCTGGGCAGCCGGCGTTTGGCTACACGGTGCTGGCGATGTTGATGAACCAGCGCAAGTTCGACAGCTTGCCAGCGGACCTGCAGGCGATCATCGAGCGCAACAGCGGCAAGGCCTTGTCTGAGCGCTTCGCCACGGCCTGGGACAAAGCGACAGATGCGGCGTACAACGCTACCCCGGCTGCCGGGCTGATCAGCATCGATCCGAAAGCCTATAGCGAAATGCAGACATCATCCGCCGGTGCGGTGCAGCAATGGATCAAGGAAGCCAATGACAAGGGCCTGGATGGCCAGGCGCTGGTACAGGATGTACGCAGTCTTTCTGGCCTGGCGCAGTAATCGCCATGCAGGAGTCTCTGATCATAGCGTTTGATGCCGAGCAGCATCGTGGGTGGGTGCGCCGCACCTTGTTATACGTGACTCAGGGCTTTGCCATGGCCGGCGGCCTGTTGTTGATCGGCCTGATTGCCATGTCGATGGTCTCGATCATCGGCCGCAAGCTGTTGTCGATGCCGGTGCGCGGTGACATGGAACTGGTCGAAGTGGGCGCGGCCATTGCCATCGCCGCGTTCCTGCCCTTGTGCGAGCTGCGTGGTACCCACATCAAGGTCGATGCGCTGACGTCCTGGTTGCCGGCCAGGGTGCGCGACACGCTCGATTACATCGGGCATCTGTTGTGCTGCGCGGCGGCCTGGATTCTGGCCTGGCGTACCTGGCTGCAGATGCTCGAGAGCCACGCGTTCGGCGAGACCACCACGCTGTTGGCATTCCCCTTGTGGATTCCGCTGTTGCTGATCGTGCCCAGCCTGGTGCTGCTGGGCTTGTGCGCCCTGGCGCGTGTGCAGGATATCTGTCGTAAAGCCGGGAGGCGTTCATGAGCGGTCTGGAATTGGGGCTGGTTGCCCTGGGCATCACCACGGCGCTGTTGCTGTTCCGGGTGCATATCGGCGTCACCATGCTGGTCGGGGGCGCGGCGTGCTTCTGGGCAATCAATGACGGTGATTTGTCGAGCCTGTTGTACACCCTCAACTCGTTGGCCTATTCGCGGCTGTCCAACTACGACCTGGCGGTGATCCCGCTGTTTGTAATGATGGGGCAGTTCGCCACGCATGGTGGCTTATCACGCTCGATTTTTCGTTGTGCCGCCGCTTTTATCGGCCACTGGAAAGGCGGCATGGGCTTGTCGGCGATCGGTGCCTGTGCCGGTTTCGGGGCCATCTGTGGCTCGTCCCTGGCGACGGCCGCGACCATGAGCCATGTAGCGCTACCGGAGCTGCGTCGGCATAACTACTCCGGACGTCTGGCGACCGCCACCGTGGCCGCTGGCGGTACCCTGGGGATTTTGATTCCACCGTCAGTCCCGCTGATCATCTATGCGGTACTGACCCAGGAGTCGATTGCCAAGCTGTTCGTCGCAGCCATCGTGCCGGGCGTAGTGGCCATCGTTGGCTACATGATTGTCCTGCGCATCATGGTTTCGCGTGATGAGAGTCAGGCCACTGTATCGCCCAAGGCGTCGGGCGCTGAACGGGTCAAGGCACTGGTCAGCGTGTCACCGGTGATCGGTGTGTTCCTGGTGGTGATCGTCGGCATTTACGGTGGTTGGGCCAACCCTACCGAGGCTGCCTCGATTGGCGCTGCGGCCTGCGGCATTCTCGCGGTGTGGCAGGGTGGGATGCGCTGGAGCGGCTTTCGCGCGAGCATGTTGGGTACGGCAGAAACCACGGCGATGATCTTCCTCGTACTGCTCGGCGCCGACTTGCTCAACTCGGGGCTGGCCTTGACGCAAATGCCCGGTGAACTCGCGGCCTGGGTAATTGGCAGTGGTTTGGCACCGATGCTGGTGCTGCTGATCATCCTCGGCTTGTATCTGGTGTTGGGCTGCGTCATGGATTCGCTGGCGATGATCCTGCTGACCATTCCGATCTTCTACCCGATGATCATGGGCCTGGATTTCTTCGGCATGAGCGAGACCGACAAATCTATCTGGTTTGGCATCCTTGCGCTGATGGTGGTGGAGATCGGCCTGATCCATCCGCCGCTAGGCATGAACCTGTTCATCGTCCAGCGCACGGCGGGTGATGTGCCTTATGGTGAAACGGCCAAGGGCATTGTGCCGTTCCTCTGCTCGGACCTGTTGCGTATTGCCTTGCTGGTCGCCTTCCCAGGCTTGAGTCTGTGGTTGCTGACGTTCTGAGTATGCTTTTGCTCCTTGAGCCACCTTCGGGTGGCTTTTTTATGACGCTTCGTTTGCTGAGCTGTTGCTCTTCATACGCGTAGGTTCAGGCGCTGCGGATCTGCGACTTCAGAAGGCCGAGCGGAAGGTGCCGGAGCGAGCCTCGGCGCCTTGAATGGATAAGCTCACGGCCAAGTCAAGATCATGCTCGCCGGGGTTCCGTGAAAATCTTAATTAATTCAACAAGCCGGAGACCCCATGTCCATCACTCGCCAGCCGTATCGGCTGATCATCCTGCTCGCCGCCCTAGTAGCTTTCGGTCCGCTGTCGATCGACATGTACCTGCCCAGCCTGCCACTGATAGCCACTGACCTGGTCGCCAGCGAGCAACAGATACAACTGACCATCAGCCTGTTCCTGGCCGGCTTCAGCCTGGGCATGCTGATCTACGGTCCGCTGTCCGACCGCTTTGGTAGACGCCGTCTGCTACTGGCTGGCATCGCCCTCTATATCTTCGCCAGCCTTGGCTGCGCCATGGCCAGTGGGCCAGGCCAACTGATCGGCTGGCGCTTGATCCAGGCGTTAGGCGGTGCCGCGGCGTCAGTGCTGGCACGGGTAATCGTGCGGGACCTGTTCCCGCTCAATGAAGCGGCACGGGTGCTATCGCTGATGCAACAGGTGACCATGATCGCCACCCTGGTCGCGCCGGTGCTGGGCGGCTACCTGATGTTGCTGAGCGGTTGGCGCATGCTGTTCATGGTCTTGCTGGGGTTCGCCGGGCTGTGTTTGCTGCTGGTGCTGCGCTACCTACCGGAAACCCATGCACCCGAGGCGCGCGGCACGTCGCTGGTGAACGCCTTCAAGGCCTATGCCGAGATCGTGCGCAATTCACAAGCGTTGGGCTACATCCTCTGTATGGGCCTGACCTTCGCCGGTATGTTTGCGTTTATCACCGCCTCGCCCTTTGTCTACATCCAGTACTTTGGCGTTTCTCCCCAGCAGTACGCCTGGCTGTTCGCCCTGAACATTGCCGGGATCATGAGCATGAGCTTGCTCAATGCGCGCCTGGTCGGGCGCCTGGGTTCTCAGCGCATGCTTGGCTTCGGCACCCGGCTGGCGGCTGGCTCGGGGTTGGCGCTGTTGCTCTGTGCGGGCAGCGGTGTGGGTGGCCTGCCAGCGCTGGTGCTCTGTGTCCTGTTGTTTGTCAGCGTGACTGGCCTGATCGCGGCTAACTGTCTGGCCTGCCTGATGTCGATCTTTGCCCGTCAGGCGGGCGCGGCGGCGGGTTTGGCGGTGGCCATGCAGTTCGGTCTGGGCACGGTGGCCAGCGCGGTGGTTGGCGCGCTGTATGACGGCAGCCCCTGGCCGATGGGGCTGGTCGTGGGGGGCGCCGGTGTCGGCGTCTTCCTGGCCTTTCGCCTCACTCGTGCCTGACACCTGGTCGGCGCGCAGCCCAGGCGACGTAGGCAATCAGCACCGCGCCGGCACCCAGCAGCACTGCAGGCGCGCCCAGCTGGGCCGCCAACAGCCCGGCGAGCAGGCCGCCGATGGCATCAAAACCGAAGCGGGTCGAGGTGTACAGCGCTACTACCCGGCCCCGTAGCGCCTCCGGTGCATCGCTCTGCAGCAGAATATTGGTGCCGACGTTGCACAGGGTGATCCCGAACCCCAACACGGCCATCGCAGACAGCGACAGCCATAGCTGGGTGCTGGCGGCGAACAGCAGCATCGCCAATGCACTGCTTGCGGCACTTACAAGCACCAAACGCGCCAGGGGCGCTGTGCTGTGATTGTTCGCCAGCACCATGCTTGAGGCCAGTGAACCAAGCCCTGCTGCGCCCCACAGCCAGCCGAGGGTGCTGGCATCGCCGGCGAAGATGTCACGGGCGAACACCGGCAGCAGCACCACATAGCTGGAGGCGGTGAGGTTGACCACCATCACACTGAGCATCAGTTGTTTGACCTGCTTGTTGTCCAGGGCATAACGCAGGCCCTCACTGAACACATTGGCAAATGAGCCGCTGGCACGCGGCGAGGAGGGCAGGCGCACACACGCCAGGCCAATCACCAGGGCCAGATAGGACGCCGCGTTCAGCGTGAAGCAGAAGGCCTCGCTGACCAGCGCCAACAGCAAGCCAGCCAACGGCGCGCCGATGAAACGTGAGAGGGTGAACAACAGGGCGTTGAGTGCCAGGGCGTTGGGCAGGTCCGCACGGTCGTCGACGAATTGGCTGAGCAGCGACTGGCGCAACGGTGTATCGACAGCGTTGAGCACACCCAGCAGGGCGGCCATGGCCACGATCAGCGTTGGCCCGATCTGCTCACTGGCGGTCAACCCCGCTAACACCAGTGCCTGCAGGGCAAGTGCCGTTTCGACCATGATCAACAGTCGACGCTTGTCATGCCGGTCGATCCAGGCCCCGGCGAAGGGCCCCACCAGTAATTGCGGAATCAGTGCGGCAAACGTGGTCAGGCCGAGCAGGGCCACTGAGTCGGTCAAGCGGTAGATCAACCAAGACAAGGCCACCTGCTGGATCCAGGTACCCAGTGTGGAGATCGCATGACCGATGAAGTACAGGCGGAAATTGCGGTGGCGCAGGGCGCGCATGGAACGGGGCCAGTGACGCATGACGGAGTGCGGTTCCAGTGCCAGAGGGAGGGGTATGGTAAGGGTTTCGTTGTCTTGTTAACAATTTTTTCGTAGAGCGAACGCTGTTATTGAGGTGAAGCGAAGAATGGCCATGAAAAGTGCAATGCACAGTTCGAAATGTCCATTTTGGCCAACAGCCAAGGCTGCGCATAATTCATCTGTCAGTGCCGTTCGGGATGTTTCAAAGCCCGTAACGCGGCCTACTGGCAGCAGCCTGCTCTCAGGTTCGGCCAGCTAAGCGAATTTCTAACAACAAGGTCGCTAACAATGAAAAAGCCAACCCCGCTCCTTGATGCACTCAAGGAGATTCTCCCTGCCATCGCCGCCAATGCCGCGAAAGCCGAGCAGGACCGTATGGTCCCGGCCGAGAACATTGCCATGCTCAAAGGCATTGGCCTGCACCGTGCCTTCCTGCCCAAGGCCTTCGGCGGCCTGGAACTACCCTTGCCGGAGTTTTGTGACTACATCGCCTTGCTGGCCGGCGCCTGTGCCAGCACCGCCTGGGCCATGAGCTTGCTGTGCACCCACAGTCACCAACTGGCAATGTTCTCCAAGCAACTGCAGGAGGAAATCTGGGGCGCAAACCCCGATGCTACAGCGAGCAGTTCCATTGCGCCGTTCGGCAAGGTGGAGGAGGTCGAAGGTGGGGTGATGTTCAGTGGCCAGATGGGCTGGAGCAGTGGCAGTGACCACGCCGAATGGGCCATTGTCGGTTGCCGTCGACTGAATGCCGAAGGTGCCCAGGATTACTGCTTCGCTGTGCTGCCGCGCAGTGACTATCAGATCCTCGACGATTGGTACGCCATGGGCATGAAGGGCAGCGGTACCAAAACCCTGTCCATCGACAACGTCTTCGTGCCTGAGCACCGCATTCAAAAAGCCAAGGACATGATGGAAGGCAAGTCTGCCGGGTTCGGTCTGTATCCGGATAGCAAGATTTTCTACAGCCCTTATCGGCCATATTTCGCCAGCGGTTTTGCCACCATCGGCCTGGGCATCGCTGAGCGCATGCTCGACGCGTTCAAGGACAAAACCCGCAACCGCGTACGCGCCTATACCGGTGTCAACGTTGGCGTTGCGACCCCGGCCTTGATGCGTCTTGCCGAGTCCACCCACCAGGTGGCCGCTGCGCGTGCCTTTCTCGAGAAAACCTGGCAAGACCATGCTGATCACGGCGAGCGCCAAACGTATCCTAGCCGCGAAACCCTGGCGTTCTGGCGCACCAACCAGGCCTATGCGGTGAAGATGTGCGTACAGGCGGTTGATCGTCTGTTCGAGGCAGCGGGCGGCACTGCCTGGATGGAAAGCAACGAGCTGCAGCGCTTGTGGCGTGACTCGCACATGACTGCTGCCCATGCCTATACCGATTACGACGTCTGCACGCAAATTCTCGGGCGTGAATTGATGGGGCTTGAACCTGATCCGAGCATGGTCTGAAGCCACCCGCCTATTTCACGAATTGACCTGCCGGGTTCGCCCGGCACTGAGGACCGCATGACCCACCCACAACAAGCGGAATTTGATCCGCGTGCCTTTCGCCGTGCCTTGGGTAACTTCGCCACCGGTGTCACCATCATGACCGCCGCTGTTGGCGAGCGCACCGTCGGCGTCACGGCCAACAGCTTCAACTCGGTTTCACTGGACCCGGCGCTGATTCTCTGGAGCATCGATAAGCGCTCCACCAGCTATGAAGTATTCAATGATGCCAGTCACTTTGCCGTGAATATCCTGGCCGCCGATCAGATTGACCTGTCCAACCAGTTCGCGCGCCCCAAAGACGACAAATTCGCCGGCATTGCCTATGAGCAGGGTGCGGGTGGTGCGCCCTTGTTCAGCGACTGCGCTGCACGTTTTCAATGCGAACTGCACCAGCAGGTTGATGGTGGCGATCACTGGATCCTGATTGGCAAGGTCATTGCGTTTGACGACTTCGGCCGCTCGCCGCTGCTCTACCACCAGGGCGCTTATTCCTCGGTGTTGCCGCACCCACGCCTGGCTTCGCGCCCGGAAGGCGCGCAAAAAAGCGCCTTTCAGGGACGCCTGAGCCACAACCTTTACTACCTGATGACCCAGGCTGTGCGCAGCTATCAGGCCGACTATCAGCCGCGTCAGCTGTCCAGTGGCTTGCGCACCAGTGAAGCGCGGATGCTAATGGTGCTGGAGAACGACGCGGGCCTGGACATGCAAGGACTGCAACGCGAAGTGGCGATGCCCATGCGCGAAATTGAACAGTCGCTGGATATCCTAAAGCGCAAGGGCTGGGTGGAAGATCGGCCTGCAGCCTGCTTTGGCTTGACTGGCGCAGGCGTCGAACAGACCGAAGCGCTATGGACCATCGCCTCCGAACAACAGGGCAGGGTTTTCGCCGACTTCTCGCCGGAGCAGATCGAGACCTTCAAGGGCATGCTCAAACAGGTCATAGGCAGTTGCTGAGGCTCTGCACCATCAAGCGGTCGCAACCCACTGCGATCGCTTATGCGCCAGCGCTATAGCCATGTATCCAACTTGTCTTGCACCCTTATCAGCAGCACTTGCTGGCTGTCGATGTTAGCGTTTAGCTAATCGCTGGCGTGGGGAGAAGCTGCATCGTTACTCACCTCGCCAATCCAACGTGACCACTGTCCTAACAACGATGGCGCGTTGACCGCCAGAGAGCTGCCGGCCGCGCGCATACAGCAAGGTGCACGCCATGAGCACACCCCTGGATATGAACGCCTTGAAGGCGCGCCAACAAGCAGCATGGGCCAGCGGCGATTACGCCGTAATCGGCACAACTTTGCAGTTGGTCGGCGAACGTCTGGCCGAGGCCTGCGATTTGCGCTGGGATGAACAGGTACTCGATGTCGCGGCCGGTAACGGCAACGCCACCCTTGCCGCGGCACGACGCGGCTGTCAGGTCACCTCCACGGATTATGTGCCCGAGCTGTTAAAGCGTGGCGAAGAACGCGCACGGGCCGAACACTTGAACGTCGTATTCCAGGTGGCCGATGTAGAAGCCTTGCCGTTTGCCGACGGCGCTTTCGATGCGGTCATCTCGACCTTCGGCGTGATGTTTGCCCCCGATCAGGCGCAAGCGGCGCGAGAGCTATCTCGCGTCTGTCGGCCGGGTGGCCGAATTGGCCTGGCGAACTGGACGCCGCAAGGTTTCATCGGGCAGATGTTCAAAACCCTGGGCCGCCATGTACCGCCACCGGCCGGCGCACTGCCGCCCTCGCGCTGGGGCGACGAAGCGCAGTTGCAGCAGTTGTTCGACGACGCCATGGGTAGAATCGATATCAGCCGTCAGCACTTCAATTTTCGCTATCGCTCGCCAGCGCATTTCATTGAGGTATTCAGGACCTGGTATGGCCCGGTTCACAAGGCCTTTGCCTCATTGCAGAGTGATGCCGCCAGCGCACTGGAAAACGATCTGACCCAATTGCTCAATGACAACAATGTGGCCGGCGACTCGTCGCTGGTCGTGCCCAGCGAATACCTGGAAGTCGTTATCAGCCGACGTTGAACTGAACTAGCCGATGGGCCGCATCGGCGGCGCCAGGGTTGGTGCATGCACATCAACCTGGCAACCTTTGTTCACGCTGAGTCCGAGCAGTGCAGCGCGGCGCTGCTCGGCAATCGCGCGATGAATTCGGCGATCTGCCGAGCCCCACGTAAATGGACGACCGGAACCTGCGGTCCTTTGACCACGCGTACAGCGTCGATCGACGGGCGATAGTCACGGTCAAATGTCCAGACAAAGTTGAGGAAGGTTAAAAAGGCCCGGTCCAGTTTTTCCTCGCAGCCGAGCGGTTTGTCCGCGCGCGGTCGGTTCAACAGGCTGCGCCAGATTACGCGGGTAAAGCAGGTTATGCGCGGCGTATCCAGCCAGATGATCAACTGCGCACGCGGCAGCCTTAAGTCAAAGGTTCGCCTTGCGTAGTTGCCTTCGCAAATCCAGGCGTCTGAGGCAAGCGCAGCGCTGACGCGGGCGCGGAATGTGTCCGCGTCCGGTTCTGTCCAGTCGGGTTCCCAGAACAGTTTATCCAGGTGGACGACCGGCACATTCAAGCGCTCGCCGAGGTCACGGGCCAGGGTCGATTTGCCGCTACCGGCGTTGCCCAGGATGACGATGCGTTGCATGGAGGAGTCCTTTCCGGAAAACCGGTAATTGTGCGGGTTCTGCGCAGGTAAAAACAGAGTCCGGTGCAGTAACAGCCTTGCGCTGTTGTTGTGGCAGCTGGCCTTGCCAGCGATTCAGACTTCGCGCACCCGCTGGCACCGCGCCGATGCCATCGCCAGCAAGACTGACGACCACAATGGACCTGTGCACTCCGACTCGCGCCTACCTGGGCAGGGTCATCCCTCAAAAATATTGCTGCCACCCCTCATTTTTTTGAATTACCACCCCCTCACGCATCCCCGGCAAAATCCCCGCCACGCTTGGCCTACAAGCGAAAAAATTCCATCTCCATGGACGGAGCCTTTTAGGTATTGCCTTCGCAATACTCAGCCCAGCCGTTTTGGCCGGGCATTTTTTTACTGCCAGGTGCCTGATTTCCCCATGTCTTCCCGCCGTCTGAACAACTGGTTTGTCCGGCTATTGCCGGCCCCTCTGAACATCCCCCCGAAAGAATGGTTACGCGCAGGCTTCGGCGCCTTGCTCGGGCTGTTTCTGGCGGGCATGGCCTGCAGTTATGCCTTTGGCAGTGCCGTCGCGCTGCACCTGCTCGGCCCCCTGGCGGCCTCGGCGGTGCTGTTGTTTGCCGTGCATTCCGGGGCGCTGGCGCAGCCTTGGCCCTTCGTCGGCAGCTATGCCAGTGCGACGGTCGTGGGGTTGGTGCTGCATCATTGGTTCGGCTCGGCACTCTGGGTGGCAGCCTTGGCCCTTGGCCTGGCACTGGTGGTTATGTGCCTGTTGCGCTGCCTGCACCCGCCAGGCGGCGGGGTGGCGGTGAGTGTGGTGCTGGCGGATTCGACGCTCACGGCATTGGGTGACCGGGTGTTTGAGCCGATCATGCTCAACGCTCTAGTGCTGGTCGCGGTCGCCGTGATCTACAACCGTTTGACCGGGGTGCGTTATCCCAAGACCGCTGCACCGCGCAAAGATCTGCACCATACCAACGATGCACTGCCCGGTGAGCGTGTCGGGGTCAGTGGCGCCGACCTGGATCAGGCGCTGGAGGAGCTTGGCGAGTTTGTCGATATCACCCGTGATGAGCTAGAGCGGATCATCCTCGCCACCGAACAGCATGCCTTGCAGCGTAGCCTTGGCGGTATTACTGCCGCGTCTGTGATGTCGCGCGATGTTCAGCAGGCAACCCCCCAGATGACCTTGCAGCAGGCTTGGCAGCAGCTATCAAGTCATCATCTGAAGGCGCTGCCGGTACTGGATGAGCACAAGCAGATGGTGGGAATTGTCACCCTCAGCGACTTGGCCGGGGCGGCGATGGCGCAGGGGCGCTTCAGTTGGCGGGGGCTGTTGCACCGGCAGCACGTGCGGGTTGAACAGATCATGAGCCGACCGGTGATCACTGTGCGCAGCACTGAGCCAGCGGTGGCGTTGATTCCGTTGCTGAGCGAGCAGGGGTTGCATTGTTTGCCGGTGCTCGATGGCCAGCAGTTGGTCGGAGTGATTACTCAGACCGATCTGATCGCCGGGCTCAAGCGCCATTTGCTCAGTGCCGCAGCCCCCTCAGATCACCGGGTCACAGCGCTGTGACCAGTCGCTCTCACCGTCGGCCACCAGTTGGCGCAACACCCTGAAGGCCTGTTGCAGCGCGGCGGTGTCTCGATCGCGGGCGTGCACCAGGTAGGTTGGGTAGGTGAACTCCGGCGCCTGTGGCACGCGTTCGAAGATCCCACGGTCCAGGTAGCTCTGGACCACGCGGGTGCGAAAGTAGCCACTGCCACCATGCTCGAGAATGAACTGCAAGGCCAGGGGGCCCAAGTTGAAACTCAGGGCAGGGCGCGCGCATTCCGGCAGGGCGGCGTCGTGTTGGCGGCGGAAGGCCTGACCCCAGTCAATGTAAATGTAGGGGTCGGGTTTGTCCTTGCGGCGAATGCGGATGAGCTTTTCTTCCATCAATTGCTCAACCTGCAGGCCAGGCCCATAAGTGGGTTGGTAGACCAGTACCGCATCGAGTACACCCATCTCCAGTTTGCGCAGCAATGATTCGCCGTCGCTGACTTCGTTGCGGATGGCGTGGCTGGGCATGGTCCGGTGCAGGGCGCTGACCCAGTCGAGCACCATCGGGTTGCCCAGGCTCACTTCGCCCCCGATGTGTAACACCTGGTGGCAGCCTTCAGGCAGCGGCAGGTCACGGCGGGCGGCCTCCCAGGTTTGCACCAACTGGTTGGCGTAGACCACGAATGCCTCGCCATCGGCCGTCAGGCTGGCGCCACTGCGGCTGCGGATGAACAACTGGCAGGACAGTTGTTGCTCCAGTTTCTGCACCCGAGCGGTGATGGCGGTCTGGGTGACGTGCAGGCGTTCGGCAGCCGCCATCAGGCTGCCGCTGCGGACGATTTCAAGGAAAGTGCGGGCCAGCTCGATATCCATGGAAGTCGCCGGGTGGAATAGGTTGCCCATTCTAGTGGGTTTGCACCGGATTAGGGCAGGCCTGCCGCGGTAGTCACTGTCTATAGTGAAGGCATGTTTTCAATGGGAGCCTTAGCCATGGAACTGATCAGTCGAGAGCCTTGGTGGCGTGAGCCACCAGAACCGGGTCAACGTGAAGAAGACTTGGTATGGGGTTACCTGGAAATCTACAAGGACGGCCACGCGGTGTTCGTCGAGCAGCGCCCGAGTGACAAGGAGCTGGCTGAGCGTAAGAGTTGTCGGCATTTTCCTGCGGTTGAGGATTAGCGCTCTGCGCGCGATTGCCTCGCACTGAGGCCAATACAGGCGATGATGATTGCCTTTGCGCATGACAACGCTCAGCATCGGCGTACGAAATCTCCTGTATTCGTTTCCGAGAGTAGCCAATGAGTTCACAGGTTGGGCCCGAAACACTGCGTATCAAGAACTACACGACCATTGCCGACTGTATTGCGACCCTGCTGTTTCCACACGCAGAAGTCGTCCTGCATGATCTGCGCAGCCAGTCGGTTGTCTACATTGCCAACAATATTTCCAAGCGCAAGATCGGCGACGATTCGGCGCTTGAGACGCTCCCCGCTGATCTCGACTCGGCGCTTAGTCTAGGGCCTTACGAGAAGCTCAACTGGGACGGCCAGAAAATTCGCTCCATCAGCAGTGTGCTGCTTGATGAGCAAGGCGCCGCGCAGATGCTGCTGTGCATCAACCTGAATGTGTCGGTGCTGGAGCAGGCCAAGGATGCCTTGCTGCTGTTTTTCCAGGCCAGCCGGTTGATCCCTCAACCACAAGCGTTGTTTCGTGATGACTGGCAGGAGCGCATCAATACGTTTCTGCACACTTGGCTGCAGCGCCATAACCTGGGGCTCAATGCCTTGGACCGCGAGCATAAGCGCGCGCTGGTCGAGGCGCTGTACCATGAAGGTGCGTTTGAGGGCCGCAGCGCCTTTGACTATGTTGCCAATGTCCTGTCGATGGGGCGCGCCACGGTGTACAAATACGTGAAAGCCATAAAGCAAGGCTAGTCGGCCAGACAGCATGCCAGGGCGCACTGTGCGATTTGTGCATCCTGCACCGCAACGCCGGTGAGGTCGGCCAGGGTAATCTGGTGATCATTGCTGCGGCCTTCGACCTCGCCGCTGAGCAATCGCCCGAGTTCCAGCAGCTTGTCGATGTCGATCAGTCCGGCCCTCAGGGCGTGCGCGCTTTCGCCATAGTGGCTGCATTGCGCGAGGGCGTCGACGAACAGTCGATCGGCCTTACCCAGCAGCGCAGCATCAAGTTCCTGTTTGCCCGGGGCATCAGCGCCCACGGCTGTAATGTGCGTACCCGGGCGTATCCACTCACTGCGCAGCAAGGCTGTGCGCGAGGGCGTGGCGGTGACGATCAGGTTGGCCTTGGCTGCCACATACTCGGCGTCCAGCGTGGTTTCAACCTGGCAACCCAATTGCTCGGCAAAGGCGCGGTAGTGTTCAAGTGCTGCTGACTGGCGGCCCCAGACCACTACGTGACGGCAGGAGGTCACTGGCAGTAGGTGCTGCAACTGCATTCTGGCCTGCATCCCGGTGCCGAGAATACCGATGGCCTGTACCTCCCTGGGTGCCAGGTGTCGGGCAACGATCTGGCCGGCCAATGCAGTACGCAGGCATGTCAGCCAGCCTTCATCCTGAAGCAGCGCCAGGGGCAGCCCGGTCCGCGCCGACAGCACCAGCATCAGCCCATTGTTGCTGTCCAGGCCCTTGCGGGGGTTGTCGTAAAAGCCGGTAGAGACTTTCACGGTAAAGCAGTCTTCGCCACTGATGTAGGCAGACTTTACGCAACAATCGCCGTTATGCTGGGCAAAGTCGAAGCACTGCACCGCCGGCACCTGAACCTGGCCCCGAGAAAAGGCAATGAAGCCGGCTTCGAGCATCTGCACCGCTTTGCTGTAATCCATGCTGCGTTCGAGGTGCTGGCGGCTGTACAGTTTCATTGCACGGCTCCAAGGAACTTTTCCAGCATGATGTTGCGACCGCAGAGGATCACTGCGACCCGTTTACCCTGAAAATCTGCTGCCATTTTTAGCGCGCCGGCCATGGCCACACCCGCAGCGCCTTCGATGATCCAGCGTTCGTGAGCGGCCACGGCTTTCATCGCCGCACGGATTTCTGCTTCGCTGACCAGCACCGTGGCGTCGATGACCTGCTGACAGATGGGAAAGGTGATGCTATCGGCTTCGACACCCCCTGCGGTGCCGTCAGACAAGGTCTCCTGTTCCTCCATCTCAATGATGCGTCCGGCTTGTAACGAGCGCTGCAGGGTGGGTGCGTTTGCTGGCCAGCAGCCGATCACCTGGCACTGCGGCTTGAGTTGACGCAGTGCGGTACCTATTCCCGAGATCATGCCGCCACCGCCAACCGCCACGAACACTGCATCAAGTTGTGGCTGCTGCGCCATCAGTTCCATGCCAATGGTGCCCTGGCCGGCAATGATCTGCTGATCGTTGTAGGGCGAGACGAAGTGCTTGTCTTGCAGCTGTGCTTGACGGGCCGCCTCCAGTTCGACGCTCAGTGGGTCGCAGTCCAACGTGATGACCTGTGCGCCAAGGGCGCGGATGGCGTCGAGTTTCACTGCCGATGCGCTGCTGCTGGCATACACGGTGACCGGCACGCCGGCGTTACGACCGGCCAAGGCGACGCCCTGGCCATGGTTGCCGGAAGAGGCGGTGATCACTCCCTGTTGGCGCTGCTGGGGAGTGAGCAAACGCACCTTGTTGCTGGCACCACGGAACTTGAAAGAGCCCGTGTGTTGAAGGTGTTCGCATTTCAAGTACAACTCGCAGCCACTGAGCGCCGACAATCCGGGGCTATGGCTCAATGGTGTGACCGCCACTGCGGGACGCAAGGCATCATGGGCTTGCTGGATGTGGGCAAACAGTCCTGGAAGAAGATCTCCGTCGAAGGTCATCATGGTTTTCCTGTTCTAGACGTACGGTGGGCGTTGTCCGAGGCTATTTAGTGGCATTTAACGTGGAAATTGTATCTACCGTAGATATTGATTCCATATCTTGCAACCGGTTTTTTGTTACTGCAAGTGGGCGGTCTGCGAGCGCAGAACGCTCGCAGACGCTGTAGGTAGGTCGTTGGGTGGTGGGTACCCGTTTCTGAGTGGCAGTACGCGCCACTTACACCTTGCGGGCTTCGAGGATCAGGTTGAAGGGTGTTTCAGTGGCCCGGCGAAAGTGTTTGAAGCCGGCCTCTTCGAACACTGCCCGCAAGCGCGCTTCCCCAGCCTGCGCCCCAAGGCCAAGACCGACGTCCTGAGACAGCGAGTTGGGAGTGCAGATAAAGGTGGAGGCCGCATAGAACAGGCGGCCCACTGGTGTGCTGTTTTCATCGAGGCTGTCATGGGCAAAGGGTTCGACCAGCAACACCGAGCCATCGTCTTTGAGCGCTTCGAAGGCATGGCGGGCGGCACCCACCGGGTCGCCCATGTCGTGCAGGCAGTCGAAGTAGCAGATCAGGTCAAAGTCCTTGCCGGGAAAGTCCTTGGCACTGGCCTGGATGAACTGCGCGCGATCGGCAACACCGCCTTCGGCGGCGCGCTGGCCGGACACGCTGATCGACGGTCCGTGATAGTCATAGCCAAAGAACTGCGACGCAGGAAACGCCTGGGCCATGATTACGGTTGAGGCACCATGGCCGCAGCCGACGTCAGCGACTTTGGCGCCGCTTTGCAGTTTGTCGATCACCCCGGTCAAGGTCGGCAGCCACTCAGCCACCAGGTGCGCGCGGTAGCCGGGACGGAAGAAACGTTCGGTGCCGCTGAACATGCACGGGTGATGGTCGCCCCAGGGCAGCGCGCCGTCACCGCGCATGGCTGCCACCAGTTTGTCTTTGTCGTGGTACAGGCTGGCAATCACCGACGCACCACCGGCGACATACACTGGTGAGTCTTCGATGGCCAGGGCCATGGCCTGCTCTTCGGGCAAGCGAAAGCGGCCATCCTGGTGTTGCATATAGCCCGAGGCCGCCTGCGCGCTGAGCCATTCGCGCAACAGTCGGGCGTTGCAGCCGGTTTTCTCGGCCAGTTGTTCGGGGGTGATGAATTGGCTATCGGCCATGGCCCGATACAAGCCCAATTCATCACCGAGAATCAGGTTGGCCAGCAGGGCGGCTGCGCCCATGTCGTTGACCAGTTTTCCCATGAAGTCCTGCAGCTTGGCTTCGTCCATTGCGTGTGCTCCTGATAGAAGTCCAACGTCAACGGGGCCGTCACTGCCAGCGACGACCTCGGGCCATTTCTTTTGGGGCAACTAGTAAGTGTAGTTCAGCGCGCCTGGCCGGACGCTCGTTCGCGCAGGACTTTGCTGACGTTTGCCTGGATCTCGTAGGCCGGTGCTTCAACCGCATCGAAGTCGCGCGAGTAGCGCCGGGCGAATTCTGCCACGCCCCAGGTCTGATATTGCTGCACATGGTGCAGTTCATGGGCCCAGAGGGCGACGTTGTCTTCGGCATCGGCCTGATGTCGGAAGACGATAATGTCGATCAGGGTCACGGCATTGACGTCCGGGTTTTGCAGCAGGGCATTGGCGCTGTCCAGCGCCTGCTGGTCACCGACTTTGTAGCGCGCCGCATCGAGCACCTGAAAATCATAGAAAGGTTCAAGCTGAGCACGAATATGCAGCGGAATCGGCATGACCGTACCGGCCGCCGCGCTATCGCGTGCCTGTTGCAATGCCACGGCCAGGGAGCTGCTGGCCATGCGGCCGAGGTCGTCAAGCACGGTGCCGGCCTGGCCGGGGTCGACGGGTGAACAGATGCAGCTGCCCAGGCAGATTTCATACTGACCGGCCGGGCAAGCAGCGAGGGCACCGAGGGGCGTGAGCAAGGCAAGACTCAGCAGCAGGGGTTCAAGGCCTTTCATGCAGGGCCTCGGCAAGAAACTCACGGGAGGCCTTGAGTACTTCCTGCTGGCTGTCTTCGTTGGCCAGCATGCGCGCGATCACCAATGCCCCCACGCATTGGCTGAGCAATGCCCAGGCCAGGTGCGGATCGTCAAGGGTATCGGCCCAGGCCTGGTGCAGGGTGCGCAGCCAGTGTTCGGCTTCTTCCCGTACCGGCAGCGGCGCCTGGGCAATCTCGGCACCCAACGCCGGTATTGCACAGCCACCTTCGCGATTGTGCACATGGGCCAGGCTCAAGTACTGGTCCAGGCACCGCTCAAGCCGTTGGCGGTTCATCGGTTGCTGGGCCATGGGGCTGTTGGACAACTCCCGGCGCACGACTTCGCTGAACAAGTCGTCCTTGGAGGGGAAATGGTTATAGAAGGCCCCGCCGGTCAAGCCGATGGCCTTCATCAGCCCGGCCACGCCGGTGGCATTGAAGCCCCCGCGCTTGGCCAGGGCGCCGCTGCTTTCCAGCAGTTTCTGCCGGGTTTGTTCTTTGTGGGTGGTGGAGTAGCGCACGCCGACCTGCTCCCGATTACTGGCTTGACGAAGCCTGAATCATAGCATAGCGTTCGTTTACTAAATGATCGTTTACCAATGGGGGCGATAAATGACTCAAGGCAAAAAAGTGGTGTTGGTCGTGGGGGCCGGCGATGCAACGGGTGGAGCGATTGCCAAGCGCTTTGCCCGCGAGGGTTATATCGCCTGCGTGACCCGGCGCAGCGCCGACAAACTGCAGCCGTTGGTGGACGAGATTCGTGCCGAGGGCGGTGAAGCTCACGGCTTTGCCTCCGATGCGCGCAAGGAAGAGGAGGTGGCGGCGCTGGTCGAGCAGATTGAAACTACCCTGGGGCCGATTGAAGCCTTCGTGTTCAACATTGGCGCCAACGTGCCCTGCAGTATTCTCGACGAGACGGCGCGCAAGTACTTCAAAATCTGGGAAATGGCCTGTTTCGCTGGCTTCTTGACCGCTCAGGCAGTGGCGCGACGCATGGTTACCCGTGAACGCGGGACTATCCTGTTTACTGGGGCCACTGCCGGTTTGCGGGGGGCTGCTGGTTTTGCCGCATTCGCCGGGGCCAAGCATGGCATCCGCGCCCTGGCGCAAAGCATGGCCCGGGAACTGGGGCCTCGTAACATTCATGTTGCGCACGTGGTGGTGGACGGTGCCATAGACACCGCCTTTATTCGTGACAGCTTCCCAGAGCGCTATGCGCTTAAAGCGCAGGACGGCATCCTTGATCCCGCACACATTGCCGACAGCTATTGGTTCCTGCACGCACAGCCGCGTGATGCCTGGACCTTCGAGCTCGATCTGCGGCCGTGGATGGAACCCTGGTAAGCCCTCACAACAATAAGGAGCCGTGCAATGAGCAAGACCGTCGAATTTTTCTTTGACCTCGGCAGCCCAGCCAGTTACCTGGCCTGGACACAATTGCCAGCGCTGTGCGAACGCCACGATGCGCAACTGGTGTACCGGCCGATGCTGCTGGGCGGGGTGTTCCAGGCCACCGGCAATGCCTCGCCGGTTACTGTACCGGCCAAGGCACGTCACGTGTTCGTGGATTTGCAGCGTTATGCCAAACGCTACGGCGTGACCCTGGCGTTCCCGCCGGGGTTTCCAATCAATACCCTCAACTTGATGCGTGCGACCACCGCTGTGCAGGTGTTCCAGCCTGAACGTTTGCAGGCCTTCCTGGCAGCTGTATTCCCGGCGTTGTGGGAGCAGCAGCGCAATCTGGGTGACCTTGGCGAGCTGGCGGCTGTATTGCAGCAAGTTGGTTTCGACCCCGAACAGATTCAGGCCTGGTGTGCTGATGCTCAGGTCAAGGAGGCGCTCAAGGCTACGACCGAAGAAGCAGTGCGTCGTGGCGTATTTGGCGCGCCCACCTGCTTTGTCGGCGAGCAGATGTTCTTCGGCCAGGACCGCTTGGAGTTTGTCGCCGAGGCGCTCGAGTAACTAGGACAGTCAAGTGTAGCGGCATTATTTTTAGCAACTGTATGGCTTGGCCATGGCAGGACTCCGTTAGTGTCAATCACAGCCCTGACCCTCCCTGGAATGCCTGTCATGCTCAGCTCACTCGACCTGATAACTGCCTTTGTGCTGTTCGCTTTTGTGTCTTCAATCACCCCCGGGCCCAACAACACTATGTTGCTGGCCTCCGGGGTGAATTTTGGTGTGCGCCGCTCGATCCCGCATGCCTTGGGCATCAGTGTTGGCTTCATGGTCATGGTGCTGGCGGTGGGCTTTGGCCTCGGTGAGGTGTTCAAGGCGTACCCGCCGATCTACACGGTGCTGCGTTATGTGGGGGCAGCCTACCTGTTATACCTGGCATGGAAAATCGCCACCTCCGGGCCGTTGTCGGTGAGCAGCTCCGCGAGTCGCAAGCCCTTGGGTTTTTGGGGCGCGGCGGCGTTTCAGTGGGTCAATCCCAAGGCCTGGGTCATGGCAGTAGGGGCAATCACTACCTATACACCTGCCCAAGGCTATGTCACCAACGTGATCGTGATCGCGGCGGTGTTTGCCTTGGTCAACCTGCCCAGCGTCTGTGTCTGGGTGATGTTTGGTAGCGCTCTACGCAGCGTGTTGCAGAAGCCACGTTGGCTGATGGCGTTCAATATGTTGATGGCAGCGCTGTTGGTGATATCGCTTTACCCGCTGCTGTTTGTAGAATCGAGCTTTTCCTGAATGAGTACGCTGGCACATGCAGTTGATTCCCTGGTCCCATGACACAAGTGCTGGCTTTACCTTGCGCGGCTGGCGCTCAGCCGCCAGCGGCAAACCGTTGCTGCACTTTCTCCACGGTAATGGCTTTTGCTGTCTGGTCTACCAGCCATTGCTGGCGCGCCTGGCCGAACACTTCGACCTCTGGCTGTGCGATGTCCAGGGCCATGGCGACAGTGATCATGGCGGCCCGTTCCAGGGCTGGAATCGCACGGCCGAACTGGCGATCGAGGCCTTCGAAGCAGGCCGTGGGGAATACGCCGATGTGCCACGCTTTGCCGTTGGCCACAGTTTTGGCGGCGTGCTGACCGGGCTGATGCTGGCGCGTCAGCCACAGTTGTTTGAGCGGGCGGTATTGCTCGACCCGGTGCTGTTCAGCCGCTCGATGATGGGCATCATGGGCGCCGCTGCGCTGGTTGGCCTGCACCGCCGTCATGCCTTGGCGCGCAAGGCCGCGAACCGTCGAAGTCATTGGCCCGACCGCAGCGCCGCACGTGCTTCGCTGGAAGGCCGGGGGATTTTCAAAGGCTGGAGCGAGCCGGGCTTGCAGTCCTACCTAGACCATGCCATCGGTGATTGTGGCGAAGGCGTGGTACTTAAATGCCGACCCAGCCGCGAAGTGGAAATCTTCAGCTCATTTCCACGACGCATGTGGGCCTCGTTGACTCGGGTGCAAACACCGACGTTGGTGCTTTATGGCGAGGACACCTATCCCTTCGTGCCGCAGTCTGTGCAGCGTTGGGCGCAGGACAATCGCCAGGTCACGGCGCAGCAGGTGGCCGGGGGGCATTGCTTTATGCAGGAAGATCCGACGGCCTGCAGCGAGCAAGTGCAAGCCTTCCTGCAGGCGAACTGATCGCGGCAACAGCCGCGATCATCAGGCGATATCGCTGGCCTCAAACTCTGCTGCAAGAAAGTCCAGCAAACTGCGCACCGAGGGCAGTAATCCGCGCCGCGAAGCGAACACCGCATGCACCACGCCACACTGTGGTGCCCAGTTGGGCGTGGCGTGAACCAGGCGGCCAGCGTCGAGGTCTTCGCGTACCACCACCAGTGGCAAATGCACGACGCCAACCCCGGCCAGCGCAGCCTGACGCAACACCACCAGGTCATCGGTGACCAGCCGTGGAGTGTGCCGCAGGCTGGCACTGGCGCCATCCGGGCCTTGCAGGTTCCAGTGGTAATCACGCTGCGGATTACCCCAATGCAAGCTCGGCAGGCTGGTGAGGTCCGCTGGCACCGGGCGTTCCGGCAGGCGTTGGATCAATTCAGGTGTGGCCACCAGGTGCTGGGTGCTGCGCGCCAGTACCTTCATCACCAGGTCACTGCTTTCCAGCGGCGGCACCCGCACGCGTAATGCGATGTCGATACCTTCCTGAATCAGGTCGACGTGGCGATTGGTACTTTCAACGTGCAATTGCACCAGTGGGCACTGGACCATGAACTTGGTCAGCATGGCCCCCACCCAGAAATCCAGCAGGGCCGTCGGGCAACTCAGGCGCACCACCCCTTGTGGTTCGGCACGGTTGCGTTCGATCAGTTCGGCGGCACCCTCGGCTTCTACCAGCATCGCCACGCAATGGCGGTAATAGGCCTGGCCGATTTCGGTCACTGAAAAGTGCCGGGTCGAGCGATGAATCAGCCGTACACCCAAGCGTTCTTCAAGGCCGGCGATGCGTCGACTGAGTTTCGATTTTGGCATGTCCAGGGCGCGACCGGCCGGGGCAAAGCCACCGTGATCGACTACCTGGGCAAAGTAGTAAAGGTCGTTAAGGTCTTCCACCAGTGTTCTCCATATGGAACGCTGAAGGCAGTTTAACCGATCTACCGCAGATGCTGTTGCGCTCGTAAGGTGTACCCATACACGAGAGGAGGCAATCTCATGAAAAAGATTCAAGGCGTCTACAGCAGCCCCAACCCACATTGGGTCGGTGACGGCTTCCCAGTACGTAGCCTGTTTACCTACGACAACCTGGCACAGCACATCAGTCCGTTCCTGCTGCTGGACTATGCCGGTCCCCACGATTTCACCCCAACCACGGCGCGCCGTGGAGTCGGCCAGCATCCCCATCGCGGTTTCGAGACTGTGACCATCGTCTACCAGGGCGAACTGGAGCACAGGGATTCAACCGGTGCAGGCGGCCTGATCGGCCCGGGCGATGTGCAGTGGATGACCGCAGCCAACGGCATTCTCCATGAGGAGTTCCATTCGCCGGCATTCGCGGCCAAGGGCGGCACGCTGGAGATGGTGCAGTTGTGGGTCAACTTGCCCGCCAAGGACAAGTCGGCAGCGGCGGGGTACCAGACTCTGCTTGCCAGCGATATTCCTAGCGTAGCGCTGGGGGCCGGCAGCGGTAACGTGCGGGTCATCGCCGGCGAGTACCGTGGTCACAAAGGCCCGGCGCAGACCTTCACGCCGATGGATGTCTGGGACCTGCAGCTCAAGCCGGGTGCTCCAGTGCGCCTGCCTAGCGCTGCAGGACGCAGCACGGCGCTGGTGGTATTGCGCGGCAAACTGCTGGTCAACGGTGAGCGTGCCGTCGGCCCTGCACAGCTGGTGCTGTTCGACCGTGCCGGTGACGAGTTGCTGCTTGAAGCGCAAACCGAGGTGTCGGTGCTGCTGCTCAGTGGCGAGCCGCTGGACGAGCCCATCGTCGGTTACGGCCCGTTTGTGATGAACAGCGAGGCCGAAATTGCCGAAGCGTTTGAAGACTTCAAGGCCGGTCGTTTCGGCCAGATGAGTGGGGCGGGCGCCTCACACAACTAGAGCTACGCTCAATAACCCGAAGGCTGCCCTCGGCGGCCTTTGACTTGGGCTGCGGGCACAACTCGCAGTTTGACCTCAAGGAGAATGTGTCATGAGTACATTTGCCAACGTTGCCAATTTCAATGGCCAGGTCCCGCGGATCGATCCTGATAACGCCGCGATGTTGCTGATCGATCACCAGAGTGGTCTGTTTCAGACGGTCAAGGATATGCCCATGACCGAACTGCGCGCCAACGCCGTTACCCTGGCCAAGGTTGCAAGCCTGGCCAAGATCCCGGTGATCACCACTGCCTCCGTGCCACAGGGCCCTAACGGTCCGTTGATCCCTGAAATTCACGAGGCTGCACCGCATGCCAAGTACGTTGCTCGTAAAGGTGAAATCAATGCCTGGGACAATGAAGAGTTCGTCAAGGCAGTAGAGGCCACCGGTAAAAAACAGCTGATCATCGCCGGTACGATCACCAGTGTGTGCATGGCGTTCCCAAGCATCAGCGCCGTCGCGGCAGGCTATCAGGTGTTCGCGGTGATCGATGCCAGTGGCACCTACTCGAAGATGGCCGAAGAAATCACCTTGGCCCGTGTCATGCAGGCTGGCGTGGTACCGATGGACACCGCTGCGGTCTGCTCGGAAGTTCAGCGCACCTGGAACCGTCCAGACGCGCAACAGTGGGCTGAGGCCTACAGTGCAGTGTTCCCACACTACCAATTGTTGATCGAAAGCTACCTCAAGGCGCAGCAAGTCGCCAACGAACACGAACAGCTGGATTCGGCACGCTGATCCCTCATGTCCGGTGCTACAGGGCACCGGCCTACCTATGCAAGGAGTTAGACCATGAGCAAGCCCTACGTACGTCTGGACAAGAACAACGCTGCAGTCCTGCTGGTCGACCACCAGACCGGTCTGCTGTCACTGGTGCGTGACATCGATCCCGACAAGTTCAAGAACAACGTGCTGGCTGTAGGTGATCTCGCCAAGTACTTCAACTTGCCGACCATTCTCACCACCAGTTTTGAGACCGGCCCCAACGGCCCGCTGGTACCCGAGCTCAAGGAACAATTCCCGGACGCGCCGTACATTGCCCGTCCTGGCCAGATCAACGCCTGGGACAACGAAGACTTCGTCAAGGCGGTCAAGGCCACCGGCAAGAAGCAACTGATCATCGCCGGTGTAGTGACCGAAGTGTGCGTGGCGTTCCCGGCACTGTCGGCCCTGGCCGAAGGTTTTGATGTATTTGTGGTCACTGATGCGTCGGGGACCTTCAACGCCCTGACCCGTGATTCGGCCTGGGACCGTATGTCGCAAGCCGGCGCCCAACTGATGACCTGGTTCGGTCTGGCCTGTGAGTTGCACCGCGACTGGCGCAACGACATTGAAGGTCTGGGCACACTGTTCTCCAACCATATCCCGGACTACCGCAACCTGATCACCAGCTACAACACCCTCACCAACGGCAAGTAACGCCGTTCTGCGCACCGCAGCTGGGCGCTCACAGCGCCTGGCTGCGGTGCTTTTCGCCGTTTGCGCGAAATTCTTTGTAAGATCCCTGTTGGTGTCGAACAACAGGCGATGATTCCCGGATGAAAGCGCTCACCTCCCTTCAAGGCTATAGCCGCAGCATAAAGAGCCGGACGGTGCTGACCGTGTGGTTGCGTTACCGTGCGCCGTATCATTGGCCATCGATGCTGAGTTTTTTAAAGGCGCGCTCGATCCCGGCCATCGAGGTGCTCGAAGCCGGTGCGTATTGGCGTACCGTGGTATTTGCAGGGCGGCAGGGCATTATTGAATGTCGCCCGGTGAGTGGACAGCGCCTGGCAGTGCGTATTCACGGTTTACCGGCAGCGCTGTTGCCAGGCATGGTCGCACGCCTGCGCAGGGTGTTTGATCTGGATGCTGCCCCGGCGTTGATTGAAGGTCAATTGCGCCGCGACCCGCTGATGGCACGACTGATCGCACAGCGTCCGGGATTGCGCGTGCCGGGTGGCTGGGCGGCGTTCGAGCAGGTGATGCGCACGGTATTGGGCCAGCAGATCAGCGTTGCTGGGGCAATCACCCTGGCCGGGCGCCTGGTCGCTCGCCATGGTCGACCATTAGCCTCCGCGCTGGCTGCTGATAAGCGCCTGACTCATGTGTTTCCTGAGCCACAAGCCATCGCTGAGGTCGATCTCAGTGACCTGGGCATGCCCCGTTCGCGAGCGGCAACCCTGTCGGGCATGGCAAGGGCCATGCTCGACGATCCACGGCTACTGCAGGCCGACAGCGACCTGCAAACCTGGGTAAAACGCCTGTGTTTGCGGCGTGGTATCGGGCCTTGGAGCGCCCAGTACCTGGCCCTGCGCCAACTCGGTGATGGCGATGCGTTTCCGCTGGGCGATGTGGCGCTGCTCAAGGCTATTCGATTGCTGGAGCCCGAGCAGACACCGCTGGCTGAGCGCGCCCTGCATTGGCAACCCTGGCGAGCTTACGCGGCCCAACATTTGTGGGCATCGCTCAGCGGGCCTCAGCCAGATTGACGCCAGGTCACCTCGGTGATGCCGTAGCGCTCAGCCAAGGGTTTACTGACTTTTTTCACTTTATCCAGATTGGAGCGTGGAATCTTGCCAACCCCGGCATCACAGCTTGCCCAGTGCCAGGCCTCGGCATTGTCCATCCGCTCGGCACGAATGATGAACGACTTGGGGGTGCCATGCAGTTGATAGTTGATCACGAAAAGGTTTGCGTTGTTCATAGGGCGTTGACGATCCTTTGCAATCAGTGACCGGAAAAGTCTTTCCACTGCAATGAATGAGTGTTGGATCGGTGGAAAAATTCAATCGAATTTCACTCAGCGCCAAGCATTATCAATTGGCGTACACTGGCTTGTTGGTGGTACTTGAAGCTTTGGGCTTTCCACTACGAGGATCGCACCATGTCATTGATTGGCGTTTCCACCCTTGAGCTGCGCCAGCTCATCGAGCGGGCGTTCGAGCCAGACTGCTGTGAGGTGTCCTGTGCTGATGGGGTATGGCTGACCATCCGGCTAGGGCAGGGCGACGACTTGATCGTCACCGAAGTGCGCCTGGACAGCCTGACCACCTGTCATGACGTATTTACCCTGGTCGGCCAGGTGCGAGAAGAGCAGCGCCTGGGGCGTAGTCAGACGGACACCCGGGGCAGTGCTATTGCTTGAGGTGTGTGCAGAACCCATCGCGGGGCAAGCCCGCTTGCACAGTGCCCCGCGATCGGTTGGCTACACGGCGGTCTCATGCAGGTGCCGCCCGTGTTGCCAACCGCGGCAATTTCCTGCCGATCATCAATACGAGTCGCCAGCCCCGGTTGTTTGCCACAAGCCTGGTGGCACAGCCTGTGCGGATAAGCGCGAGGGTCGGGCACGCCTGCTTTAATCAAGCTGATCCCCCGTACCCCGACTGACTCCACCGAGTGCGCAGCCATGGAACGTCTCACCGCCAGCCATTTTGCCCCTGAATTGCTCGAACTCTATGACTATTACGCTCACGGTCGGATCAACCGACGCGAATTTCTCGACCGCGCGGCGGCCTTCACCTTCGCTGGGATGACGGCCAGCGCCTTGTTGGCCTCGTTGAGCCCGAACTATGCCCTGGCCGAGCAGGTGCAATTCACTGATCCGGACATCCTTGCCGAGTATGTCAGTTACCCGTCAGCCAAGGGCCATGGTCAGGTCCGTGGCTACCTGGTACGCCCGGCCAAGGTCGAAGGCAACGTGCCGGGGGTTGTCGTGGTCCATGAGAACCGCGGCCTCAATCCCTACATCGAAGACGTTGCCCGGCGTCTGGCCAAGGCCGGATTTATCGCGCTGGCGCCCGATGGGCTGAGCTCGGTGGGGGGTTACCCTGGCAATGACGACAGGGGCCGCGAGCTCCAGGCCACGGTCGACCCGCAAAAGCTCATGAACGATTTCTTCGCCGCTATCGAATGGCTGATGCAACACCCCAAGGCCACCGCCAAGGTTGGCATCACCGGCTTCTGCTATGGCGGCGCAGTGGCCAATGCTGCAGCGGTGGCGTATCCGGAGCTGGGCGCCGCAGTGCCTTTTTATGGCCGTCAGGCTGACGCCAAGGATGTGCCGAAGATCAAGGCACCGTTGCTGCTGCACTATGGCGAGCTGGACACGCGCATCAATGAGGGGTGGCCAGCCTATGAACAGGCACTGAAGGCGGCCGGCAAAACCTACGAAGCCTAAATCTACCCCGGCGCCAATCACGGTTTTCACAACGACTCTACCCCACGCTACGACGAAGCGGCAGCGAACCTCGCCTGGGAGCGAACCTTGGCATGGTTCCGGCGTTACCTGGCATAGCTGTGGCTACATATCTGGATACAGCTGGCCAATTGCCAATTCGTTAAGGCTCTGTTCGCATGCCTGATTGAGCATGCAAGCCACGTCAGGAGACAGGCGATGAGAACCATGGTGGTAGGGGCAAGCAAAGGGTTGGGCAGGGCGTTGATCGAGGGCTTGGGCGAGGCCGGTGATAGCCTGATTGGCGTGTCGCGTAGCAGGCCTGAAGGGCTTGTAGCCCAGCCAGGTGTTCAGTTGCAGTGGATCGAAGCTGATCTTCTGCAGCCTGTGCAGGCGGTAGAAATCCTCGAACAGGCCCTCAAGGAGCAAGGGCTGGACACCCTGATCTACAACCTGGGTATCTGGGAACAAAAGGCGTTCACCTCGGCGTATGACTTTCTCACTGATGACGATGCGCAGATACAGGCCATCGTCACCTGCAATATCAGTGCCCCGTTGTTGTTGCTCAAGCGCTTGTTGCCGCGACTGCTGCAAAGTTCCCGGCCACGGATCATCCTCACTGGATCAACCTCGGGATTGGCAGGTAGCGGACGTCCGGAAGTGGCATTCGGCGCCTCCAAGTTCGCCCTGCGTTGTATCGCCGATACCCTGCGTGAGGGCTATCGCCAGCAGGGGCTGGGTGTGACCTGTTTGAACTTGGGTTACCTGAACACCGACGACCCGCTGGCCACCCCGCGTGAGGAGGCCGAGCAGCGGGGAGAGGGGCAGTTGATTCCGCTGCATGATGTGGTTCAAGTGGTGCGCATGGCCTTGAGCCTATCGTCGGCCAGCTTTGTGCGAGAGCTGACCTTGCCAGCGATACAGGATGAGCGCTTCTGATCGAAATTAACCCAGAATCTTCCCGGTGCGAGCCAGTCTTGCTGGCGAGCGGACCCGCCAACCACTGGTCCGCACTGACGCGTGGCGACGCAAACTACGGCTAGCATGGAGGGTTGCAATACAACCGTCCAGCAGGCCCTCATCCGTCCGGCAGGTCCGTCTTCCTGCGGCGTCGATAATGCCTGCCGCCCCCTATGCGGGAGACTCAGTCATGAAAGTCGTCGTGATCGGTGGTACTGGCCTGATCGGTACCCAGCTATGCACCATCTTGCGAACGAAGGGGCATAAAGTGCTGGCCGCTTCGCCGCAAACCGGAGTCAATGCCCTGACAGGTGAAGGCCTGGAGGACGCGTTGACGGACACGCACGTGGTCGTTGACGTGGCCAACTCCCCGTCGTTCGATGATGCTGCCGTGTTGGCTTTTTTCCAAACCTGTGGGCGCAACCTCTTTGCTGCTGAGAAAGCTGCCGGGGTGGGGCATCACATCGCGCTTTCGGTTGTCGGAACCGAGCGCATGCTCGCCAGCGGCTACTTTCGGGCGAAGATGGCCCAGGAAGACCTGATCAAACAGTCGGGCGTGCCCTTTACCCTTGTGCGCGCCACGCAGTTTTTCGAATTCATGGGGGCTATTGCTTATTCCGGCGCCGACGCCAACCTGGTGCGTTTGAGCACCGCCGCGTTGCAACCGGTAGCCTCGGCTGATGTTGCTCAGGCACTGGCCGACCTTGTCGAGCAAGCGCCTGCCAACTGCACGGTAGAAGTCGCCGGGCCTGAGCGCAAACCCTTGGTGGACTTCGTGCGTAGTTATTTGAAGCACCATCAGGACGCCCGTGAAGTGATCGCCGACCCTCAAGCGACTTACTTCGGCGCTCCCATCGATGATCAATCGCTGACCCCCGCAGCCGATGCTCGGCTGGGGGCTTTGGATTTTCAGAGCTGGTTGGCGAACACACCGGTGCAACGTTGATCATCGGATCAGGAGAGCGAGATGCGCATCCAGCCTTTGCTTTTGTTTGCAGCCTTGATGAGCGCTACGTCAGTTCAGGCGCAGGCCCCGGCGCCCGCCGTGACGCCAGTGATGACCCAGGCGCTGCCCGACTATCCAGGTAAGGAAGTGTTGGTGCTTGAGGTGGAGTACCCGCCAGGCGGCGCCGACCCGGTGCACCGTCACGACGCCCACGGCGTTGTCTATGTGCTCGAAGGTTCGGTGGTCATGGGCGTCAGAGGCGGCAAAGAGGTTACCCTTGGCCCCGGCCAGAGCTTCTATGAAGGTCCCACCGATGTGCACACAGTCGGTCGTAATGCCAGTCAGGAAAAGCCGGCAAAGTTTGTGGTGTTCCTGCTCAATGATGCCAACAAACCACCCGTGCTACCGGCGCAGTAAACGATTCATCGTGGGAGAGCTGGCTTTGCCTGCGATGCAGGCGCCGCGCAATGACTGACACGGCGCCGATGATGTCGCCAATCAATCAGGACAGGAAGCCACCATCGACATTCAGCGCCACACCGGTGGTGTAGCTTGACGCATCGCTGGCCAGGTACAACACGGCACCGGCCATCTCTTTCGGATCGGCCACCCGTTTAAGAGGAATCTGCTGCAACGCGGTGTTGAGGATGGCATCGTTCTTGACCAGCGCCGAAGCAAATTTGGTGTCGGTAAGGCCTGGCAGCAGGGCGTTGCAGCGAATGCCGAACTGCGCGCACTCCTTGGCGAAGACTTTGGTCATGTTGATCACGGCCGCCTTGGTCACCGAGTAGATACCCTGGAAGATCCCCGGCGATACGCCATTGATCGAGGCGACGTTGATGATGCTGCCGCCGCCGTTGTCACGCATCAGCTTGCCGGCTTCGACCGACATGAAGAAGTAGCCTCGAATGTTCACGTCGACGGTTTTCTGGAACGCACTCAGGTCGGTGTCCAGTACGTTACAGAATTGCGGGTTGGTGGCGGCGTTGTTGACCAGGATGTCCAGGCGCCCGAACTGTTCGCGGATGCCAGCAAACACGGCGCTGATCTGTTCCATTTCGCCGATGTGGCAGGCAATGGCCGTGGCGTTGCCACCGGCGGCGACGATGGCGTCGGCTACTTGCTGGCAGCCATCAAGCTTGCGGCTGGAGACAATCACATGGGCACCTTGCTGGGCCAGCAGGTGGGCAATAGCCTCGCCGATGCCACGGCTGGCACCGGAAACAAAGGCGATCTTACCGTCGAGGTCGAACAGTTGGGTCTTGGACATGGTCTTTTCCTTGTTATAGTCGTCAGAGGCTGGAGGTGGCAATGACCTGCAGGCTCATGTGCTCCAGCAGCTTGTTCATGTGAATGAACTGAGCGAAGCGCTTGTCCTGGGTCTGGCCGTGGTAGAAGCGGTAATAGATCTGCTGCACTATCCCGGCCAGACGGAACAGGCCATAGGTGTAGTAGAAGTCATAGTTGTCGATGCTGATCCCCGCGCACTTGGCGTAGTAATCGACGAACTGCTGACGGGTGAGCATGCCAGGGGCGTTGCTCGGCTGACGTCGCATCATCTGCATCGGTGCCGGGTCAGTGGCTTCGATCCAGTAGGCCAGGGTGTTGCCCAGGTCCATCAACGGATCGCCGATAGTGGTCATTTCCCAGTCGAGCACGCCGATGATGCGCATCGGGTTCTCGGCATCGAGGATGACGTTGTCGAAGCGGTAATCGTTGTGCACGATGGCAGGCTTGGGATGATCGGCCGGCATCTTCTCGCGCAGCCAGGCGATGACCTTTTCCCAGCGTGGGGCATCCGGGGTCAGGGCCTTCTCGTAGCGGCTGCTCCAGCCTTCGATCTGACGCTGTACGTAACCTTCGGGCTTGCCCAGGTCGCCCAGGCCACAGGTGTTGTAGTCCACGCGGTGCAGCTCGACCATGCGCTCGATGAAGCTCTTGCACAGCGCTTCGGTGCGCTCGGCATCCAGGCCCAGTTCCGGCGGCAGGTCCGAGCGCAGGATGATGCCCTTGACCCGGTCCATGACGTAGAACTCGCCACCAATCAGTGATTCGTCGGTGCAATGCACATACGCCTTGGGGCAATAGGGGAAGCCGCTGTTGAGCTGATTGAGAATGCGGAACTCACGCCCCATGTCATGGGCCGACTTGGCCTTGTGGCCAAACGGCGGGCGACGCAGGACGAACTCGCGCTCAGGGTACTGCACCAGGTACGTCAAGTTCGACGCGCCACCGGGGAACTGACTGATGCGCGGCGTACCACTGAGGCCGGCAATGTGTGCCTTCAGATAGGGGTCGATGACCGTGGCATCGAGTTCTTCGCCGGGGCGGACCTGGGTGGACTGGTCAGTGAGCGTCATGCTTTTCCCTTATGATCGGAGCCAGAGATTATTGGTTAATCTAATTCTCGCAACAGACTCGAACAAGTCTGGCACAGCCTTATAGGTCAGCGTGTTGCAGGTCGATCAACGCCCCTGATGGCGGGGCGTAATGCCCAGGCGAAAAAAAACCGAAGCCGTTAAAGGCTTCGGTTTTATTGACCATCAGCGCAGGGCTCAGGCCGGGAACAGCTCGCTCAGCTTCATCGACAGCATCATGTCGCCTTCGACGCGCAGCTTGCCGCCCATGAACGCCTGCATACCGTCGGTGTCGCCGCTGACGATACCTTTAAGGGTTTCGCTGTCCAGCACCAGAGTGCAGTTGGCGTCGGCGTTTTCGCCTTCCTGGATTTCGCAGGTGCCATCCTTGACGATCAGGGCGTAGTGCTTGTCTTCGTCAGTGATGTTGAAACCGAAGACCAGGTCCAGGCCGGCAGCAGCGGCAGGGTTGAACTTGGCTTTCATCGCTTCGACGGCTTTTGCTACTTCGCTCATGGTGTGTTCCTTATTAAGTGATTACGACAACCTATCAAGGTTGCCACGGGCCGGGGCTCAACGATAGGTGATGAGCTCCGGCACCTTCAGCAGCTGCACGTGGGCTTGGCTGTTGAAGGAAGCCAGGGCCACCTCGCGGCCACGAAACTTCAATTGGCTTAGCGAGGTGTTGATGATCTGCCAGTTCAGCTCGAACGCCTGGCTGGCAGTGATACGGGTTACCAAGTGGAGCAGGGCGGTGATGGTCCCACCCGACGTAAAGATCGCAATGTTGTCGCCGCTGCCAGCCTGCTGCAGCACCCGCTGCAGGCCCGCATCGACGCGCTGGGTGAAAGCTTGCCAGGATTCGCAGCCTTCACCGGCGTATTCACCGCCGTGCCAGCGCTGGATCAGTAGGGCAAACAGGCGCTGGAATTCGCTGCGGTTGTGCGCGCCGTTGCGCAAGATGTGCAGGGCTTCTGGCTCGTCCGGCAACAGGCCAGGCAACAAGCTACGGATCACCGCGTCAGCATCGAACTCGTTGAAGGCGTCGTCGGTTTCCAGCAGTGGCACCTCCACACCGGCATTGTGCATGACCGCCAGTGCCAGGCGTGCGGTGTCTTGTTGACGGCGTAGATCGCCCGCCAGGCAGCGGTCCAGGCGCACCCCCAATTGGGCCAGGTGCTCGCCGAGGGCTTCGCTTTGACGGATGCCCAGCGGCGAGAGGACGTCATAGTCGTCTGCACCAAATGAGGCCTGGCCATGTCGAATCAGGTAGATGCTGCCCACGTCATACGCCTGCATTAAGAATGAGGCCGAGGTTAGGTTGCCTCCAGCGGGCTGTCAACGAAAAAACATACAAGCGTTTGAAAAGAGCGTTTGAACTGCATTGCTGGACATTTCCTACGCTGGCAGGGGCAAGGCGGCGTCGGTATGCTTGACTATCGGTTCGCGCCGTTCGGGCGCCGGCATGTTAAGGAGTTACTGTGGAGTTTCTTGCAGAGTACGCAAGCTTTCTCGCCAAGACCGCGACCCTGGTGATCGCGATTCTGATTGTCCTCTCGGCAATTGCCGGGTTGCGTGGCAAAGGCCGGCGTAAAGCCGGTGGGCAGTTGCAGGTCAACAAGCTCAATGAGTTCTACAAGGACTTACGCGAGCGTCTGGAAAGCAGCCTGCTGGACAAAGCCCAGCTCAAGGCCCTGCGCAAGCAGCAGGCCAAGGCGCAAAAACAGCAGAAAAAAACGCCTGAAGATAAATCACGGGTGTTTGTGCTCGATTTTGACGGCGATATCAAAGCATCGGCCACCGAGAGCCTGCGCCACGAAATCACGGCTGTGCTGAGCCTGGCCACGCCGCGTGATGAAGTGGTGCTGCGTCTTGAGAGTGGTGGTGGGATGGTGCACAGCTATGGGTTGGCGTCCTCGCAGCTGGCGCGTATTCGCCAGGCGGGCATTCCGCTGACGATTTGTATCGACAAGGTTGCCGCCAGTGGTGGTTACATGATGGCGTGTATTGGCGACAAGATTGTCAGTGCGCCGTTTGCCATTCTCGGCTCCATTGGCGTGGTTGCGCAGTTGCCTAACGTCAACCGCTTGCTGAAGAAGCACGATGTTGATTTTGAGGTGTTCACCGCCGGTGAGTACAAACGAACCGTGACCGTGTTTGGCGAAAACACCGAGAAGGGGCGGGAGAAATTCCAGGAAGACCTGGACGTCACCCATCAACTGTTCAAAGATTTCGTTTCACGTTATCGCCCGCAGCTACACATTGATGAGGTCGCCACGGGCGAGGTTTGGTTGGGCGTTGCGGCGCTGAACAAGCAACTGGTAGACGAACTCAAGACCAGTGATGAGTACCTCGGTGAGCGCGCGCGTGAATCGAACCTGTACCACCTGCACTATGCCGAGCGTAAGAGTCTGCAGGAGCGGGTAGGGCTGGCGGCCAGCGGTTCGATTGAAAACACCTTGCTCGGGCTGTGGAGCAAACTCGGCCAGTGGCGCTGAGCAATATGTAACACCTGAACAGTGGTTAAATCGCTTTTCCTGTGGGTCCAATTACCCACAGGAAAGCACTTATGTCTACGTCTCACATTCCCACTATTCCCGGTCTGCATGGTCGCTTCCTGGCCGAACGGCTGCCAGACTTTCTGAAACACGCGACACCTGCCGACCTCAAGCGCTGGCGCGAAATCCAGCGTCCGGCACAGTGGGCGCCGTCCGGTAGCGCTGTCTGGTTCGATCAGGCAGATGAGTATGAACAGCGAATGCTGCTCGATCTTCAGGACCGTAGTCGACTGTCCACTCAAGCCCTGGCCACAGCCTTGAAACACTTAAAAGGGGTGGGCGCGTTTGCCGAGCCTCTGCTCAAGGCGGCGTTGAAGGACAGCGGGCTTTTGCGAACGCTGGAGCACACCGTCGACGTCAACACCGACACGTTGGTGGAGCTTCGTTACGAGTCGCAGCTGCTGGGCTCATTGCTGCGACTTGTGCCGCGCCAACAAACGTTGATGCAGGCTGCCCTGCAGAATTTCGCCGACGGTACGCGATTTGAGAAAGGGAGTGCATTGGCCCCCAAGGGTGGTTTTACCTTTGAGTTCACGCCTGACTCCAATCCCGAACGCCCGCGTTTTCAATACCGGTACACTCAAAAGCTGGCGATTGAGCCCGAGCGTTTTGCCGCGTTGTGCCACGAGCTGGACGTAGGCGGAAAGTACCAGGCCCACCTGCGTGAGGTGTTTGAACACCCCGCGACTGCTGACGTAGTGCGCACGCTGTCCATCAACGCCGACAAGGACCATTTACGGCTGGCCGCACAAGTGGCGTTCATGAAAGGTGAGATCACCGAATCGGCGCATACCATGCTCACCGCTCTGCTCAATGGTCAGCGTGCACCACACCTACATGGTAAGCCGGTCACGTATCAGTCCCTGAGTATGTTTGACACGCCGCTTGACGGCGTGCTGGTGTTCAGTGCGGACCGGATCAGCAGTGACCGTGTGGAGCCCATAATCGCCTACTTGCCTGGCGCACCGTTGTACCCACTCAAGGAGTACGCATCGGTGGCCGAATTCAAGAAAGACTTGCGCATAAACCTGCTAAACCCTGCTTACCTGACGTTGTTTCGGGACTACGTGCCCAAGCATGAGCAGGCGCACTTCTTTAGCCGCGTGAACGAGGCGTTGTACGTGGGAGCGTTCAACGCTGATGCCAACCTGCACATGCGTGATATGCAGATCGAAACCGAATTATTCGGCTATCGGCAAGACCAGCACCTGCAGCGGCTCAAGGCCAATGCCCGCTACCTGGCGGTGCCCAGTGCCGAGGTTGATGAAGCGGCCAGGCAGCAGCGCTTGGCGTACTGGGAGAGCATTGGCTTCAATGTGCTCAATGCTGCAGCGTTCTTTATACCTGCCTTGGGTGGAGTGATGGCGGTGGTGGGCGCTGCACAAATGATCAAAGAAGTGATCGACGGTGCTCACGCGTGGGAGGCCGGGGAGCGTGAGGAAGCGTTGGCCCATTTTGAGTCGGTGGGGTTGAATATTGCCTTGGCGGCTGGCCTGGGGGCCAGCGCTCATGGTGTTGCACCGATGCAGGCGAGCGAGCAGGTGGACAGCTTGTTGCGGGTCACCCTGCCTGGCGGCGAACAGCGCTTGTGGAAACCTGATCTGGCGCCCTATGCACGCAATTTCGACCTGGCAGATATCACCCCCGATGACCGTGGGCTTTTCCGCTTCAATGACGAGACGACCTGTATCCGTATCGACGAGCAGGTCTATGAAGTGTCCCAGGGCGAAGAAGGCACGTGGTCGATCCGTCACCCCGACGACCCCCACGCGTATCAGCCGGCCCTCAGGCATAACGGCGAGGGTGCCTGGCAGGCAGTGGGTGAGCAACCCTTGCAATGGACGCATACCCAGCTGTTGAGGCGCATTGGCCATGCCGCGGATGGCTTGTCGGATCAGGAACTTGAGCAGGCCGCCCAGGTCAGCGGGGTTGATGACGACGTGCTGCGCCGCATGCATGTCGACCACCTCGCGGTGCCACCATTGCTCAGTGACGCCTTGCGTCGTTATCAAGTCGATCAGCGGGTAACTCGGCTGATCGGTAGTTTGAGCAGCGGTGAGGCCGCCGTGGAGGGGCTGGACTTGGCGCCTGAGTTGAGCCTGGAGTTGGCGCAATGGCCTGCGCGGGTCATTGAGGTGTATGACGAAGCCAACCTTTACCGAGCGCCCATTCGCTATGGCGCAGAGCGCTGGCCGAGCGGGCGGGTCATTCGTGTATCGGTCCGGGAACTGTACGCCAATCAACTGGCCGATCGGGTGCTGGCGGACCTGGACGCCACTGAAGCCCTCGACCTGTTCGGTTTGGCAGTCGAGCCGCGTCAACGTCTGGCCGTATTACGACGGCTTATTGCAGAGCGTGCGGTACTGCGCCGCGGGGAGATTTACCAGGTTTTGTATGAGCAGGGACGCGCGCCTCGCAGTGCTGAACAACAACGTCTGATCCGCGATTTCCCCTTGCTGACCGATGCCGTCGCACAGGAGATCATTGGCGCTGCCAATGCCGATGAGCGCGTGCAGTTGCAGGCCATCGACGGCCGTGTGCCAATGCGCCTGGCCGAAGAGGCCCGGATCTACCAACGTCAGATTGCGCTGAGCCGGGCCTTGCAGGGCGTGCAACATCCGTCTTTGGCAAACCTTGACAGCGATCGCCTGACGCTGGGGTTGTTAGCCGAGTTGGCAGGTTGGAGCGACACCGTTCGGATTGAACTGCGCGAGACCTCCGCGTCGGGGCGTCTGCTTGCCAGAATTGGTCAGCCCGAAGGCGAGCTGAAAGTGATCGTGCGTCAGCGCGGCGAGTACCTCGCTTATGACGCTGCGGGCTTGCAACTCAGTAGGGACAAGCAATTACTCGCCTCATTGCTCAAGGCTCTGCCTGACCGTGAGCGGCAGGCTTTGAATCTTGATATCCAGGCAACGCAATCGTTGCACGCCGTGTTGTGCTCCCTTGCTGTGCAAGACCGAGCCATGGCGGCGAGGCTGCTTGGCCAACAACCCATCAAGCCCTGGTTTCGTTCGCCCTTGCGCTTGGCCGATGGCCGTGTCGGCTATCCACTGGGCGGGATCATTGGGGGTGACAGAGCCATCAATGCCCAGCTCAACGCGCTGTTCCCACAGGTGAGGCAAGCAGAGCTTGAAGCCATAAAGCGCCGCTTGCTGGAAGAGAACCAAACATTGGGCGACGCCGTATTCAAGCTGCAGGGCGAACACGATAGCCTCCAACAAACCCTTGACCAGTGGGTAGAGGAGGCCCGTCCGGACATCTTCATGCACGCCTCTCGCCGAACGGTCCGCGCGCAGTTGATCATTGCCTGGCGTCGCATACCCGTGCGCGGTCGACCGGCGACCGAGGTGGTGTTGAGTGCACCGGATGTCGGGTCGCTACCGGTGTTGTCGGCACGTTTTGAACATATCCAAAGTCTGAACATCGATCGCATGAATCTGCAGCAGCTGCCCGACGGATTTTTACGCTGTTTCCCCCGGCTTGAGCGCTTGACGTTGGAAGGCAATCCGCTGGGGGTGATTCCGCCTGAGGTCAGTACATTGACTGAACTGCGCCATCTGGACGTGAGGGAAACCCGGCTTACCGACAGTGACACCATGTTCGATGCACTGACGCCGCTGGTGCGGCTACGGTCGTTGGAGTTGCAAAGCAACCGGATGCGCAGCATCCCTGATACAGCGGTGGAAACGTTGGCCAGGTTGCCTGCACTGACCCGCCTGAACCTGCGTTATAGTCGGGGGCTGAGCAACAATGGCCTGGTGTTATTGGCCCGCTTACCGCTGCAAGACCTGGACTTGAGCAATACCGGGCAGGTGCTTGATCAGGCCGGCGCCCAGACCTTCTCAAGGTTTGTCCATTTGCAGCGTTTGCAGATGAGCGGCAACCCATTGGGGCAGGTGCCCGAGCTCGGCAATCTGGTACAGCTGCAGCATCTGGACCTGGAAGCGTGCCACTTGACGGCGTGGCCAGACGGGCTGACCACCCTGATGAATCTGGAACCTAATCAATTGCGCAGGGTCATTCTGAGCCGCAATCAGATCACCCAACTACCGGACATTGCCAGTACACGTTTTGGCGCCGCTTTACGTGCCCAGACAGATGCCACGCTGCGGCTGAACGTGCACTACAACCCACTTGAGGCCGATAGTATCGCGCGGTTGGATGAAGTCGGTTCAACATTTGTGTCGGAAACGACCAGGCCGCCACAGCCTGGTTCCACCTGGCTGCAGGGGGCCGGTCAAGCCCAGCGCGAGCTGTGGAGCACGATGTTCGAGTCGCGCCAGAATGCCGCACTGCTTGGGATGTTGGAGCGATTGACGCTATCCCAAGAGTTTCAGCGTGATGCACTGGCACTGCGAAAGCGAGTGTGGACAATGCTTGAATTGGCCTCGCAGCACACGCCGCTCAGAGAGGAGTTGTTGGCAATCGCTGAAGCCTTTCCGGTCACGTGTGGCGACGCGGGCGCCGATGCCTTCAGCGACCTGGAAATCGCCGTGCTGGTGTTTCAACGCAGTGCACAGGCAACCGCAAGTGACCGCGGTGCGGAGTTGTTGGCGCTGTACAAGCAACTGTTCCGCCGCCATGAAGTCCAGCGGTTGGCCGATACCTTGGCACTGGCGCGCATTGTGCGACGTCGCGCGTTGCTTGACAGTGTTGAACTGCTCCCTCTGGATCCGCTGGATGACATCGACGATGCGCTGTTGCGTCGTGAAAAGGTCGATGATATCGAGATTCGGCTGGCCTTGCGTCAGGCGTTGGCAGGCGTCCTGGACTACCCGGAACCTTCCAATGGCATGCTCTACCGGAGCATGGCCAATCTGACGCCGAAGACCATAAAGCGTGTTAAGAACGCGGTCATGGCGGCAGATACAGTGGCTAACCGACACGCGTGGATGGTGGGTGAAAACAGCTGGCAGCGTTACCTCAAGCAGCGCTATGCGCCGCAGTTCGAAGGCGCTGCGCAGCATTGGGCTGAAGGTCTGGAGTACCTGGATTACTGCAATGGTGCTGACGAAGTGCCTGAGGCGCTCAACAGCGACGTGGCGGACGTCTTGCGTACAGCATTGGATCAGGAGCCCATTGGGCCAGACGCTAGGCCACGTCGGCTCGAAATCGGCAGTCAAGGTTATCTAAAAGCGGTCGACGCCCTGGCAGGCGCACAAAAAAGCGCTGAAACACAGCTATTGGTACAGTTGACGGCTGCTCAAGAGGCTGCGTCCTGAGGCACACATAACAAAGGCCCCGCCTAAGCGGGGCCTTTGTTGTTCAGCGACGACGGAACAACGGTTGCGGCTCGTCGGTTGCCGCCTGGTAGGTCACCGAGAAGTCCTTGAGACTATCCAGGGCTTCAACCGGGTCTTTGTCGGCGCGCAGGGCGAAGGCGTCGAAGCCACAGCGCTTCATGTAGAAGAGCTGATCACGCAGTACATCGCCAATGGCACGCAGTTCGCCGGTGAACTTGTAACGATCACGCAGCAGGCGCGCATTGGAGTAGTTGCGCCCGTCGGTGAAGGCTGGGAAGTTCAGGGCGATAACCTGGAAGCTGGCGACGTCTTCACCGATTTCCTCGGCTTCTTCGTCGGCATCCAGCCACACACCCAGGCCGCCATCGCGGGCCTTGAGGGCGTGGCCGTGATCGCGCCACAGCTGCAACGGCACGATGTAGTCGTCGCAATTGGTCAGTTCGTCCAGCGTGACGTCCTTGGGCAACAGGTGCCAGGTTTCGTCGACGATTTCGTTGTGCTTAATGATTCGCTGCATAGACGCGCTCCTTGAAGGGGTCGATGCCAATACGTTGGTAGGTGTCGATGAAGCGCTCGTCTTCGGTACGTTGTTCAACGTAGACATTGATCAGCTTCTCGATCACATCCGGCATGTCGTCCTGGGCAAAGGACGGACCGAGGATCTTGCCCAGGCTGGCGTCACGGCTGGCGCTGCCACCGAGGGACACCTGGTAGAACTCTTCGCCTTTCTTGTCCACCCCGAGAATGCCGATGTGACCGACGTGGTGGTGACCACAGGCGTTCATGCAGCCGGAGATGTTCAGGTCCAGTTCGCCGATGTCGAACAAGTAATCCAGGTTGTCGAAACGGCGCTGGATGGATTCGGCAATCGGGATCGACTTGGCGTTGGCCAGCGAACAGAAATCGCCGCCTGGGCAGCAGATGATGTCGGTCAGCAGACCGATGTTCGGCGTGGCGAATCCGTTTTCACGTAGCTCCAGCCACAGGGCGTGCAGTTGGCTCTGCTCGACATCGGCAAGAATGATGTTCTGCTCGTGGGAGGTGCGCAGCTGACCGAAGCTGTAACGCTCGGCAAGGTCGGCGACGGCATCGAGCTGTTTGTCGGTCAGGTCGCCTGGGGCGACACCGGTAGGCTTGAGCGACAGGGTCACGGCAACGTAACCGGGCTTCTTGTGCGCCAGGACGTTGCGGGTGCGCCAGCGGGCAAAGCCTGGGTGCTGTTGTTCAAGCTCGCTGAAATCGAGGTTATCCAGCTGCTTGTAGTCCGGGTCGACAAAGTGCTTGGCCACACGGTGCAGCTCGGCTTCGGTCAGCGTGGTGCTGCCGCCGCGCAAGTGGGCCATTTCGGCTTCAACTTTCTCGGCGAAGACTTCCGGGGTGAGCGCCTTGACCAGAATCTTGATCCGCGCCTTGTACTTGTTGTCACGACGGCCATAGCGGTTGTACACCCGCAGGATCGCATCGAGGTAGCTGAGCAGGTCCTGCCAGGGCAAGAACTCATTGATAAACGCACCAACGACCGGGGTACGGCCCAGGCCACCACCGACCAGCACGCGGAAGCCCAACTCGCCGGCGGCGTTGTACACCGGCTCCAGGCCAATGTCGTGTACTTCGATGGCAGCACGGTCGCTGTTGGCCCCGTTGATGGCGATCTTGAACTTGCGCGGCAGGTAGGCGAATTCGGGGTGGAAGGTGGTCCACTGACGAACGATTTCGCACCATGGGCGTGGATCGATCACCTCATCGGCAGCGACACCGGCGAACTGGTCGGTGGTGACGTTGCGCAGGCAGTTGCCGCTGGTCTGAATCGCGTGCATCTGCACGGTGGCCAGCTCGGCCAGGATCTCAGGGATGTCTTCCAGCGCCGGCCAGTTGTATTGCACGTTCTGCCGGGTACTGATGTGGGCATAGCCCTTGTCGTAGTCGCGCGCGATCCTCGCCAGCATCCGCGTCTGACGCGAAGTCAGCTGGCCATAGGGCACAGCGACCCGCAACATCGGGGCAAAACGTTGAATATAGAGGCCATTTTGTAGGCGCAGGGGGCGGAACTCTTCTTCGCTCAGCTCACCGGCCAGGTAGCGGCGGGTCTGATCACGGAACTGCTTGACGCGGTCCTCGATGATCCGCTGATCGTACTCGTCGTATACGTACATAGGGGTCCTGTTCTCAAGCTGCTTGCAGCTAATCGCGCGCACGGCCGCGCTCTCCCAAAGCGGAGCGGATGGAAAGATAGCAGTTTGCGGTTATGCGCAAAAGTGATGTTTTTGCATATGAAAAGAACCATTTGGACTAAGTGAGACTGAATGCCATTTGGCCGTTTGACCCTCTGCGGTGTTTATAATTAACGGTTTGAATAGCAGGAGTTGAATCCCCATGCTCAAGGCCTTGTGCCAAAGCCTATGGCTGAGTCTGCCACTGGCTGCCAGCGCGCAGGCTGCGTCGGTGGTGTTTCTCAATCCGGGCTATTCCAACGAAACGTTCTGGGTCAGCTATTCACAGTTCATGCAGGCCGCTGCCAAGGACCTGGGGATGGACTTGCGTATCGAATACAGCGAGCGGCGCCCTGAACTGGCCCTGACCCAGGCGCGAGAGGTGCTGCAAAGCCCGCAGCGGCCCGACTACCTGGTGTTGGTCAACGAGCAGTACGTTGCCCCGGAGATCATCCGCCTGTCGCGCGGCACTGGGGTCAAGCTGTTCGTGGTCAATAACGGCTTGACCGAGGACCAGACCGAGTTGATTGAAGAGCACCCAGACAAGTATCCGCCGGTGCTCGGCACCCTGGTCGGCAACGATGAACAGGCCGGCTACCAAATGCTCAAGGCGTTGCTTGCCTTGCATAAAAACAGCACAAACACCCGGCCAATTGAAATGCTCGCCTTTTCCGGCCTCAAGACCACCCCGGCTGCGCAGTTGCGGGAGCAGGGCATGCGTCGGGCCCTGGCTGAACACCCAGAGGTACGCTTGCGCCAGGTAGTGTATGGCGGTTGGACGCAAGCGCGCGCCTATGAGCAGGCGCAGCAACTGGTCAAGCGCTACCCGAATATCGAATTGGTCTGGTCGGCCAACGATGAAATGGCCTTTGGCGCCATGCAGGCGTTTATCGAGGCAGGGCGCACACCGGGCAAGGATGTGCTGTTCAGTGCCGTCAACAGTTCGCCACAAGCGCTACAGGCGCGCATCGACGGGCGCCTGAGCGTGCTGATGGGCGGACACTTTTCCTTGGGGGGATGGACGATGGTGTTACTGCACGATGATGCGCTGAACCTGCCAATTGACCGCGACGGACAGCGCACCCATGTGGTCCCGGTGTTGCAGCTGATTGATCCGCAGCGTGCCCGGCGCTGGCTGAACCTACAGAATCAAGCCGACTATGGTCTGGATTTCAATCGCTTCAGTGCTCAGGGGCGTCCCACCGATTACCGCTATCCCTTTCTGAGCGAACCGGTCAACTATTGAAAAGTCCCTGCTTGAGCAAAGGGCATTGCTGAACTTAACTGCTACGGGTGACATGCATTCCCATAATCACTACAAGAGGCGATGCAATGGAAAATTCGACCAAAGCGGGTAAGAGTGACAGCCGTGTCGACGCCTGGGCGATACTCTGTCTGATCATCCTGGTGGTTGTGACTGCCGTGTATTGGGTCAGCCACCAGTGACATCACGCGATGGGTAATCATGAACCGCCCGCAGAATGGACATCTGCGGGCGGATTGTTTTTCAGCGGGCAGTCAGGTGCATGGCCAGTTGCACCAGCCCGATCAGCGCCAAAATGAAGATCAAGGTGAACACGGTGCCCAGCGCGATAAAGTGACTGGCCTTGCCGTGATTGAAGTCGCGCGCGCGATTCTTGCCGGTCTGCACCCCGAACGCTGCTGCCAGAATGCTTTGCAGCATTTGCCAGAAGGTGGGTGGTTTACCTTGGGCTGGTTCGTCCATGAGGGGCTCCTGGGTATAGGCATCCCCACAAGTGTAGACCGTGCTGGCCCCATCGCCGGCAAGGCCGACTCCCACCCGTTGTGCATGCACCGGACTCTGTGGGAGCTGGCCTTGCCAGCGATGGCGTCACCGCGGTTTAGTTGTCATAGCCAAGGTTAGGCGCCAACCAGCGCTCACTGACGCTCAAGTCCTGGCCTTTACGCGCCGTATAGCTCTGCACCTGATCCTTGTCGACCTTACCCACCGCAAAGTACTGCGCCTGCGGATGCGCGAAGTACCAGCCGCTGACCGCTGCCGCCGGGAACATGGCGAAGTGCTCGGTGAGGAACACACCGCTTGGGCCAGTCTCGCCAATCGCCGTGCCATCGAGCAGGCGGAACAGGGTTTCTTTCTCGGTATGGTCCGGGCACGCCGGGTAGCCCGGGGCAGGGCGGATACCGCAATACTGCTCTTTGATCAGCGCTTCGTTATCCAGGTGCTCGTCCTTGGCGTAACCCCAATAGTCTTTACGCACCTGTTCGTGCAGCCATTCGGCGCAGGCCTCGGCCAGACGGTCGGCCAGGGCCTTGACCATGATCGAGTTGTAGTCGTCGCCGTTGTCCTGATAGGCCTTGGCCACTTCTTCGGCGCCGATGCCGGCGGTGGTGATGAAGCCGCCGACATAGTCGGTAATGCCGGTTTCTTTTGGCGCAACGAAGTCGGCCAGAGAGAAGTTCGGCTTGCTGTCCGGCTTGATCGTCTGCTGGCGCAGGTGGTGCAGGTGCGCCAATGCCTGACCGTCTGCGCCGTAGACTTCGATATCGTCATGATTGATCTGGTTGGCCGGCCAGAAGCCGAACACTGCGCGGGCGCTGATCAGCTTCTCGTCGATCAGCTTGGCGAGCATTTCCTGGGCATCCTTGAACAGTGCGGTGGCGGCTTCGCCCACCACTTCGTCCGTGAGGATGCGCGGGTATTTGCCGGCCAGGTCCCAGGAGATGAAGAACGGCGTCCAGTCGATGTACTCGGCCAGCACCTTGAGGTCGATGTTTTCCAGCACCTTGACGCCGGTGAAAGTCGGTTGCACCGGCTGGTAGCCTGCCCAATCGTACTTGGGCTTGGCGGCAATCGACTGTTCATAGCTCAGGCGTTCGGTGCGGGCACTGCGGTTGGCGGTACGCTCGCGCACGTCGATGTAGTCCAGGCGGGTCTTCTCGACAAAGCCCGGCTTGAGTTCCTTGGACAGCAGCTGGGTGGCAACACCCACCGCGCGCGAGGCGTCAGTGACATAGACCACTGCGTCGTTGCTGTACTTGGGCTCGATCTTTACCGCGGTATGCGCCTTGGAGGTGGTTGCGCCACCGATCATCAGCGGCAGGTGGAAGTCCTGGCGCTGCATCTCGCGGGCGACGTGGACCATTTCGTCCAGCGACGGAGTGATCAAGCCGGACAGGCCGATGATGTCGCACTTCTGTTCGCGGGCGGTCTGCAGGATCTTCTCGGCCGGGACCATCACACCGAGGTCGACGATGTCATAACCGTTGCAGCCCAGTACCACGCCGACAATGTTCTTGCCGATGTCATGCACGTCACCCTTAACCGTGGCCATGAGGATCTTGCCTTTGGCTTCAGGCTTGTCGCCTTTCTCGGCTTCGATGAAGGGGATCAGGTGAGCAACGGCCTGCTTCATTACCCGCGCCGACTTCACTACCTGTGGCAGGAACATCTTGCCGGCGCCGAACAGGTCGCCGACCACGTTCATGCCGCTCATCAGCGGGCCTTCGATGACTTCGATCGGCCGCGCGCATTGCTGGCGGCACTCTTCGGTGTCTTCGACGATAAAGGCAGTGATGCCCTTGACCAGGGCATGCTCCAGGCGCTTGCCGACCGGCAGCGAACGCCATTCTTCGTTCTCGACTTCCTTGACCGCGCCGCCGCCCTTGTAGTCGTCGGCAATCGCCAGCAGGGCATCGGTGCCCTCCGGGGTACGGTTGAGCACCACGTCCTCGACCTTCTCGCGCAGTACTGCCGGGATCTCGTCATAGATCTCCAGCTGCCCGGCGTTGACGATACCCATGGTCAGGCCATTCTGGATCGCGTGGTAGAGGAACACCGAGTGAATCGCCTCGCGCACCGGGTTGTTGCCGCGGAACGAGAACGAGACGTTGGACACCCCGCCTGAGGTCAGCGCATAAGGCAGGTGATCGCGAATGTAAGCACAAGCCTCAATGAAATCGACAGCATAGTTGTTGTGCTCTTCGATGCCGGTGGCGACGGCGAAGATATTCGGGTCGAAGATGATGTCTTCCGGCGGGAAGCCCACCTCATTGACCAGAATATCGTAACTGCGCTGGCAGATTTCGCGCTTGCGGGCAGCGGTATCGGCCTGGCCGACTTCGTCGAAGGCCATCACCACCACCGCAGCGCCGTAGCGCTTGCACAGTTTGGCGTGATGCTTGAAGGCGTCGACGCCTTCCTTCATCGAGATCGAGTTGACGATGCCCTTGCCCTGAATGCATTTGAGGCCCGCCTCGATCACTTCCCACTTGGAAGAGTCGATCATGATCGGCACACGGGAGATGTCCGGCTCACCGGCAATCAGGTTGAGGAACTTGACCATGGCCGCCTGGGAATCGAGCATCCCTTCGTCCATGTTGATGTCGATCACCTGGGCACCGGCTTCGACTTGCTGCAGGGCCACTTCCAGGGCTTCGGTGTAGTTCTCTTCACGAATCAGCCGGGCGAACTTGGCGGAACCGGTGATGTTGGTGCGCTCGCCGACGTTGACGAACAGCGAGTTGCGGTCGATGGTGAACGGCTCCAGGCCCGACAGGCGACAGGCCTTGGGAATGTCCGGGATCACCCGTGGCGAGTACTTACTGACAGCTTCGGCAATCGCCTGGATATGCCCAGGGGTGGTGCCGCAGCAACCGCCGATGATGTTGAGAAACCCGCTGGCGGCGAACTCTTCGACCACCACCGCCATCTCGGCCGGGGTTTCGTCGTATTCACCGAAAGCGTTCGGCAGGCCGGCGTTGGGGTGCGCCGACACGTGAGTGCCGGCTTTGCTCGACAGCTCTTCCAGGTACGGGCGCAGGTCCTTGGCACCGAGGGCGCAGTTCAGGCCCACCGAGATCGGGTTGGCATGACGTACCGAGTTCCAGAACGCTTCAGTGGTCTGCCCGGAAAGGGTACGGCCGGAGGCGTCGGTGATGGTGCCGGAAATCATGATCGGCAATTCCACACCGTCTTCTTCGAACACCTGCTGCACGGCGAAGATTGCCGCCTTGGCGTTAAGGGTGTCGAAGATGGTCTCGATCAGGATCAGGTCAGCGCCGCCTGCGATCAGGCCGCGCGTGGCCTCTAGGTAGTTTTCTACCAGCAGATCGAAGGTGACGTTGCGATAGCCGGGGTCGTTGACGTCGGGGGAGATCGAGCAGGTGCGACTGGTCGGGCCGAGCACGCCGGCGACAAAGCGCGGCTTGTCGGGGGTTTCCAGGGTCTTGGCATCGGCCACCTGACGGGCGATGCGGGCACCTTCGAGGTTCAGCTCATAGGCCAGCGACTCCATACCGTAGTCGGCCTGGGAAATCTGCGTGGCGTTGAAGGTGTTGGTTTCGAGAATATCGGCGCCAGCGTCAAGATACGCTTTTTCGATAGCGGCAATGACATCTGGGCGCGAGAGCAGCAACAGGTCGTTGTTGCCTTTGACATCGCTTGGCCAATCGGCAAAGCGCGTGCCACGATAGTCGTGTTCCTCGAGGCGGTAGCTTTGGATCATAGTACCCATGCCGCCATCGAGAATCAGAATGCGCTCTTTGAGTGCTTGCTGAAGTGCTTGGAAACGAGCGCTGCGGTCAGACATAGGACTACCTGGTCGGGCGAAAACAAAAGTTGCGGAATAATAACAAAGCTGCGCGGTTTTTAGACGTGTTGAAGATTTACATGAATTTCATTCATGTTGGCACGCCGCCAGCACCGGTAGAATCGTGAAGCTTTCAATACCCAGGACATTCGGCACATGGTGCATCGTTTACTTGCCGGCGCTTTCGCTCTGCTCATCAGTGGCGTGGCGTTGGGGCAAGCCCCACAATCGAGCTCGGCTATTTCATATACCCGGGACATCCAACCGATCTTCACCGAGAAATGCGTGGCCTGCCACGCCTGCAACGATGCTGCCTGCCAGCTGAACCTTGGCAGTGCCGAGGGTGCTTCGCGCGGCGCCTCCAAGGTGCCGGTGTATCAAGGCGATCGCAGCGCCGCTGTAGCCCCGACCCGGTTGTTCTATGACGCAGACAGCACTGAAGCCTGGCAGCGCAAGGGCTTTTACTCGGTGCTCGACAACCAGGGCAGTCAGGCTGCACTGATGGCAAGGATGCTCGAACTGGGTCACAAGACGCCGTTGACGCCCAATGCCAAGTTGCCTGAAGAGATCGTTCTGGGCCTTAACCGCAACAACATGTGCCCCCAGCCTGGCGAATTTGACGCCTATGCCGGTGCCCATCCCAAAGAGGGCATGCCCCTGGCTGTCACGGGCTTGACCGATGCTCAGTATCAGACCCTGCAACGCTGGCTGGCAGCAGGTGCGCCGGTAGAGCACGAGCCGATCCGGCCCAACGCCACCGAGGCGGCGCAGATCGCCGACTGGGAAGCACTGCTGAACCGTCCCGGCTCGACCGAGGCGCTGGTCGGCCGCTGGTTGTACGAGCACCTGTTTCTTGCCCATGTTTATTTTGTCGGCGGTGAACAGGGACATTTCTTCCAGTGGGTGCGTTCGCGTACGCCAAGTGGCCAAGCCATTGACCTGATCGCTACGCGTCGGCCGAACGATCCGCCGGGCACCGACTTCTATTATCGCTTGATGCCGGTGCAGGGCGTGATCGTGCATAAAACCCACATCACCTACCCGATGGGGCCGAACAAGCTCAAACGCGTCAAGCAGCTGTTCTACAGTGGTGACTGGCACGCCAAGGCGCTCCCGGGCTACGGCCCGCGCCACCGCGCCAACCCCTTCGAAACCTTCGAAGCAATCCCTGCCGTGGCCCGTTACCAGTTCATGCTGGATAACGCCGAGTACTTTGTCCGGACCTTCATTCGCGGCCCGGTATGCCGTGGCCAGATCGCCACCGACGTGATTCGTGACCACTTCTGGGCGCTGTTCCAGGAACCGATCCACGACCGCTACCTGACCGATGCCGAGTACCGCGGTCAGGCCACGCCACTGTTGGCCATGCCCGGACAGATCGACGACGTCGGCAGCATCCTGTCGCTGTGGCATGCCTACCGCGACAAGCGCAACGAATACGAAAACCTGCGCCGCGAGGCGTACGCCGACCAGCCTGCGCCGAGCTGGTCGACCCTCTGGGCTGGCAACGACAATGCCTTGTTGACCATTTTCCGTCACTTCGACAGCGCCTCGGTGACCAAGGGCCTGATCGGCGATGTACCGAAGACGATGTGGCTGTTCGACTACCCGCTGTTCGAACGCACCTACTACCAGCTTGCGGTCAACTTCGATGTGTACGGCAACGTCTCGCACCAGGCACAGACACGCTTGTACTTCGACCTGATCCGTAACGGTGCCGAGGTCAACTTCCTGCGCCTGATGCCAGCTGAGCAGCGCGGCGCAATCCTCAGCGACTGGTACCAGAACAGCGGCAAAGTGAAGATGTGGATGGACTACGAGGACATCGACACCGATACCCCTAGCGCCCTGAAGCTCGATGTCCGGGATCCCAAACGCGACTTCGGCCTCAAGTTGATTCAGCGTACCGGTAGCCTCAATGCTGCCCCCGACCCGATCAACCGTTGCCAAGGCGCCTACTGTTCGCGTGCGCAAATGAATCAGGCGTTCCGTGACGTTGAGCAAACCCTGAGCCGCTTGGTCTCGCGCCCGGCGGCAGGGCTCAAGGTGATCAACCAACTGCCCGAAGCAACCCTGCTGCGTATCGAGGGGCAGGGCGGCCAACGTCAGGTCTACAGCCTGCTGCGCAACCGTGCGCACAGCAACGTCGCGTTCATGCTCGGTGAGGCCTATCGCTACCAGCCGGGCCTGGACACCCTGACCCTGTACCCCGGCGTGCTGAGCAGCTATCCCAACTTCATGTTCAACGTGCCGGCCAGCGATGTGCCGGAGTTCGTCGAAGACCTGGAAGCGGCCCGTGATGACACCGCCAAGTTCGAGCGCGTGGTCATGCGTTGGGGCGTACGTCGCAGCCATCCGCAGTTCTGGCAGTACTTCCACGACCTCAGCACCTACATCAAAGAGACCGATACGGTAGAGGCGGGCGTACTGGACATGAACCGCTACGAAAACCTCTGAACACGACCGCCGGGAAGGTCATTTGACCTTTCCCGGCAACCTGTGGTCCGACCTCTGACGCGGCTCTGGTTGTAACCAGGGCTTGAGGAGGATTTACACACAGGTATCCGGATGTTGTTTTCGCTTCAGGCGCTACGCGCGCTCGCCGCCTGGGTGGTGGTCTGCCATCACTTCATGCAGATATTCTTCGACTTCCACGCCAGTGGCCCGGTCGGGCAGTTTCTGGTCGACCGTGGGGCCGTGGGGGTGGATGTCTTCTTTGTCATCAGTGGCCTGGTGATCTACCTGTCGACCCGTGACAAGGCAATCGAGCCCAAGCGCTTTTTGCTCAACCGGGCGCTGCGTATCGTTCCTGCCTATTGGTTCTACACGGCACTGATGGGGTTGTTGCTGCTCACGGCACGCCAGTGGATGCCGCACCAGGCAATTGACCTTGAACACTTCGTACTGTCGTTACTGTTCATCCCCGCAGAAAATCCCGGTGGCTACGGCCAGTACCCGACCTTGAACGTCGGCTGGACGCTGAACTACGAGATGTTTTTCTACCTGCTGTTCTCGCTGGTGTTCCTCGTGCGCCAGCAGCATCGCTTGCTGGTGGTGGCGGCGGCACTGCTGCTGTTCAGCGAGGTGTTGACCCGGGCAGGGCTGCTCAATCACTTCTACCGCAACAACATCGTCTATGAGTTTTTGCTGGGCATTGGCATCGGCGTACTTTATCGGCGCGGTTGGATCGCCCAGGGCTTGTGGTTACCGTTGGCGATCCTGCTGAGCGCCGGGGTGGCGATCCACTACCTGGATGCGTCGCGGCGTGTGCTGCACTGGGGGCTGCCGAGTGCCTTGATCGTACTGGCCTGCGTGTCACTGGAGCCTTACTTCAAGGGCAATCGAGTGCTCAAGGCGCTCGGTGATTGCTCGTATTCGGTGTACCTGATCCATGTGCTGGTGCTGTATGCCGGCTGGTTTGCCAGTCAGCGCCTGGACTTGAACCCCTATGCCGTGTTCAGCCTGTGCGTGCCGTTGATTGCAGTGTTGTCCTGGCTCAGCTACCTGTTGCTGGAAAAGCGCTTGTACCGGCGCTTGAGTGACTGGTTTGCGCCCGCGCAGGGCGCGCCGGCGCCTGTCATGCTTTCCCGACAGAATTACTAGGACTTTGTTCGGCGGCCAGGTTGGCGTAAACTGCCGGCAAGTCTGTGAGGAACTTCCATGAGCGCCATAACTATTACCGACGCCGCGCATGATTACCTGGCTGATCTGCTGTCCAAGCAGAACACCCCGGGTATTGGCATTCGCATCTTTATTACCCAACCGGGCACCACCTACGCCGAAACCTGCATTGCCTACTGCAAGCCGGGCGAAGAAAAGCCCGAAGACACTGCCGTGGGTCTGGCCAGCTTTACCGCCTACCTGGATGCGGTGAGTGTGCCGTTTCTTGAAGATGCGGTGGTCGACTACGCCACCGACCGCATGGGCGGCCAGTTGACCATCAAAGCACCGAACGCCAAGGTGCCGATGGTCAATGAAGACAGCCCGGTCAACGAGCGCATCAACTACTACCTGCAAACCGAGATCAACCCGGGGCTGGCCAGCCACGGCGGTCAGGTCAGCCTGATCGAAGTGGTCGAAGACGGTATTGCCGTGCTGCAATTCGGCGGCGGTTGCCAGGGCTGTGGGCAGGCCGATGTCACCTTGAAGGAAGGCATCGAGCGGACCTTGCTCGAGCGTATCCCTGAGCTCAAAGGTGTGCGTGATGTGACTGACCACAGTCAGAAAGAGAACGCCTACTACTAAGCTGGCCGTTGTAGCCGCTGCCGCCAGGCTGCGATCGGCTGCGAAGCAGTCGTCATCCAGTCACCGTGATGAGCCCGTGTGACGGCCGTTTCACGGCCGATCGCAGCCTGGCGGCAGCGGCTACGAATCAATAGGGCTTACGTTGTGGGCGTTGGAGGCTGGGCATGCAACGTATCCAGACCATCACCCCGTGACTGTGGTTCGACCATTTCTGGAGTGCCCGACCTGCGGGTCACCAGTTGCAAAAACGAACCAATGACTTGGCTGTTACGTCGTTCAGCAAGGCAGTACAGGTAGGTTTCGGTGTACACCGGGTCGGCGCAAAAGCGAATGGCCTTGAGCCGTGGATCGGCAATGAACTCGGCTTGCGACACCACCCCGACACCGATCCCGCGAATGACCGCTTCACGCAGCGCTTCACGGCTGCCGATCTCCATCACCACTCGTGGCGTTACTTCGTGTTCATGCAAGGTCTTCTCCAGGGCCAGGCGGGTGGTGGAGCCGCGTTCCCTGTGCAGCAGAGGTTGTCCTTGCAAGGCCTGCAAAGGAATCTCATCGAAGCGCGCCAGGGGATGGTCGATATTGGCAAACAGCACCACCGGGTGGCGTGCATACAGCTGCGAACTGAAGGCAGGATCGTCATGCAGGCCGGCGAGTACTCCGACATCGGTCACGTAGTTTTTCAGCTCTGCCAGCACCGTGGCCGAGTTGCCGACTTTGATCGATAGGTCGATCTGCGGGTACTGGTGGCGATAGGCATCGACCATCTCGATGACATGGAACGGCCCGACCGCGCCAATCTTCAACTGGCCGCGATTGAACTTGCCGCAATCCCGTAGCAGGTTGAACGCTTCGAGCTCCAGCACCCCCAATTGCTGGGCAATTGGCAGTAATTGGCGGCCGACCACCGTCAGCTCGATGCGCCGGCCCCGACGATGAAACAGCTCGACATTGTAGTCACGCTCCAGCGCCAGGATCTGCGTGGTCACCGTTGGCTGGCTCAGGCCCAGGGCCCGAGCGCCCGCGCTGAAGCTGCCCTGGCGGGCAACGGCGAGAAAGGTGCGCAGTTTGGTCGTAGACATCCATAGCTTCCATCAATGGTTTTGCGGGAAAACGCATAGTGATTTGAAGCTGTGACTGTCACGTGACAGCCCTAATGTGGAGCGACCTTCACCCCACCTTGCAGGACGTCCACCATGAACCCGTTTGCCAAACTGATTCGTTTGACCGGCTTTGGCCTGTTGCCCCTGTTGGCCTGCACTCAGGTTTCTGCACAATCGTCGTTGAGTATCGGTCTGATTCCTTCCGAGGACTCCCAGGCCATGATCGAAAGCAGCAAGCAGGTCCTGGCGGATCTGGAGCGCCAGCTGGGTATGCCCGTCAAGCCGTTCGTAGCCACCGACTACAACGGCGTGATCGAAGCGCTGCGCGCCGGCAAGCTCGACGTGGCCTACCTGGGCCCGTTCTCATACGTCTTGGCCCATCAGGTAGCAGGTGTGGATGCGTTCGCTGTCGCCGTCACCAAAAAGGCCGGCAAGAGTGCCTACCGCAGCCAGATCGTGGCGCGCAAGGACAGCGGCATCAAACAGCTGAGCGACCTCAAGGGCCATACGTTCGCCTTCGTCGATCCAAGCTCTGCCTCTGGTCACCTGTTTCCCAAGGCCGGCTTGGAAGCGGCGGGCTATCAACCGGACAAACTATTCTCACGGGTGATCTTCTCTGGCTCCCATGACGCCAGCATCCTCGCGGTGGCCAACCGTAAGGTCGATGCCGCTGCGGTCGCTGACCGTATCTACGCCTCCGCTGTAGCCCAGGGCCAAGTTAAACCGGACGAGCTGCAGATCGTCTGGTCATCAGCCGACATTCCCGAATCACCGATGGTTTGGCGCCAGGACCTGGACCCGGCGCTGAAGCAGAAACTGGCAGCGGCCATGGCCAATATCAAGGACGTACCCTGGGGGGATCAGGGCCAGCTCAACGGTTTTCAGCCCACCACCGATGCCGCCTATGATGTGGTGCGCGAAACCGCCAAGGTCCTCGATCTCGACCTGCGGAGCATGAAATGATCCGCGTGCGCGGCCTGCGCAAGGGCTATGCAAGCAATCCGGTGCTCAAGGGCATTGACCTGGATATCGGCGCCGGCGAGTTCGTTGTGGTGCTGGGCCAGTCCGGTGCCGGCAAGTCGACGTTGCTGCGTTGCATGAACCGCCTGGTGCAGGCTGATAGCGGTGAATTGCAGGTGGCGGGCATCGACGCCATGGGCGCAGGGTGCCCGCGCGATCTGCGCCGGCAGGTGGCGATGATCTTTCAGCATCACAATGTCGTGCCGCGCCTGTCGGTCCTCAAGAACGTACTGACCGGGCGCTTGGGTTCGTTGTCGACCCTGGCCTCGGTGTTGCAGCTGTTCCGTCGCGGCGATGAGGCACTGGCGCGCAATTGCCTGCAACAGGTTGACCTGCAGCACAAGGCCGAGGCACGCACCGATTCACTCTCGGGTGGGCAACGGCAACGGGTTGGCATCGCCCGTGCGTTGGCACAACGGCCCAAGGTGATCCTCGCCGATGAGCCGGTGGCCAGCCTGGACCCAAAGACCGCGCGCCGGGTGATGCAATACCTGCGTGATGCCACCCGTGAGCAGGGCATCACCGTGGTGTGCAACCTGCATCAAGTGGATCTGGCCGAGGAATTTGGCGACCGCATCATCGGTCTGGCCCAAGGCCGGCTGGTGTTTGACAGCCAGCATGAGGTTCTCGACGAGGCCAGCCTGCAGCGTATCTACCCACAACCGGAGCGGGTAGAGGAAGGGCAGCACGTCGCGGTTGCCGTGGCGCGGTTACATCTGCAAGGAGGGCTTTGACGATGAACAATCAGTCTTCGGCTTACCGCTGGATGGTCAGCACTCCCGACACCGCGCGTGGCTGGCTGGTCACTGGCGCCTGGGTGCTGCTGGCTGTATTGCTGCTGCACTGGAGCGCCCAAGGCACGCAGTTGAGCTGGACAGAGTTGAGTAACGGCGTGCCGCAGATCGGTGACTTTCTGGCCCGCTCGATGCCGCCAGACCTGAGCATTTTGCCGCGCTTATGGCAGCCGGCAGTGGAGACCTTGCAGATCGCCTTGTGGGGCACGTTGCTGGGGATTGTCTTTGCCATCCCCCTGGCGTTTCTGGCTGCGCGCAACCTGCAGCGCAATCGCTGGGTGTATGCCGGTACCCGGCAGTTGCTCAATGTCATTCGCAGTATCAATGAGCTGATTCTTGCTCTGGTGTTCGTCTCGGCCGTTGGTCTAGGCCCGTTTCCAGGGGTCCTGGCCCTGGCGCTGCACGGGGTGGGCATGCTCGGCAAGTTCTTTGCCGACAGTATCGAAGAAATCGACCAAGGGCCGATTGAGGCGCTGCAAGCCACTGGCGCCAGACCACTGCAGGTGATCGTCTTCGGGGTGATCCCGCAGGTCATCACCGCCTGGATTGCCGTGGTGCTGTACCGCTTCGAGGTCAACTTGCGTTCGGCAACCGTGCTGGGCATGGTTGGGGCGGGGGGGCTGGGTTTTGAGCTGGTCAGCAGCCTGAAGCTGTTCAAGTACCAAGAGACGGCGACGTGCATCATCGTCATCACCTTGATGGTGGTGGCCGCAGACCTGGTGTCCAGCCGTCTGCGCCGCCGCATTCAAGGCGATAGCCAGCATTAGGGCGCTGCACGCGTGTATATCCGTTCTTTCAATGCAAGCCTTGATTCAATCTATTTGAGCGAAGGTTGTTCGGCCCCGACTATGTCCCAGCCAGAACAACAAAGGAAACCACCATGTCTGCCTATTTCCATAATCCGGTAGCCACTTGCTTCGGCAGCGGCAGCCTCAATCAACTCAGTACGCTGACCGAGCGCCAGAACGTCGCGCTGGTAACGTTCCCCGAAGCACGCGCTCTGGGGCTTATCGATCGCGTCCAGGCGTTGCTGGGCGAACGCCTGGTGTACATCGTCGAAGACGTCCAACCCAACCCGGACGTGGCCCAGTTGCGCAGCACCTACGAGCGCTTTTGGGCTGAGGCCGAGGATTGCCAGACGGTCATCGCCCTGGGTGGGGGCAGTGCCATCGACACCGCCAAGGCCCTGATCGTCGGTACTGATTCCGGGCAATTTGATGAGTTGCTTGGTTTACTGGCGCTGGGCCAACCCTTCACCCCTGCTCGCAGCAAAGCCCTGATCGCTATCCCGACCACGGCTGGAACCGGCAGTGAAGTCACCCCCTGGGCAACTCTCTGGGATAGCGCTGCGCAGAAGAAATACTCCCTGCACCTGGAGTGCACCTGGCCGAAGCTGGCAATTGTCGACCCTGAGCTGATGCTCACAGTACCGCCGGCGGTCACGGTGTCCACTGGGCTGGACGCACTGTCCCATGCCCTGGAGGCGATCTGGAACGTCAACGCCAACCCGCTCTCCGACACCTTCGCAGTGTCGGCGATAGAAGACATCCTCGACTGTCTGCCCAAGCTGCAACGTGACCTGAGCAATCGTGACCTGCGCGCGCGCATGGCGCTGGCGGCGCTCAAGGCTGGCATGGCGTTTTCCAACACCAAGACTGCGTTGGCGCACGCCATTTCCTACGAAATGACCCTGCGTCACGGCCTTCCCCATGGTATCGCCTGCTCGTTCTCCTTGCCGCTGGTGCTGGGCCTGGCGTGGGGCCGCGACAGTGCGCGCGACTGTACGTTGCAGCGGGTCTTCGGCCCGGATCTGGAGCAGGCGCGCGCACGTCTGCGCGAGTTCCTTCAGAGCCTTGGGGTCAAGACTGACTTCGCCGACTACGGCGTCGATGCCGACGAGGCCCAGGCGATGATCGCCCACGCCCTGCAGGGCGCCCGGGGGAAAAATTTCATCGGTGCCCGCGCCGTCTGACGTTCGCCGACCGCCTTGGCGCCCAGTAGGCGGTTGCATCAAAATTGCTCTCGTGCCGTCTGCGCGGCTAACTCGGCCTCACGCTTGGCGATGGCGGCTTCCAGCTCGGGGGAACGCTTGGCCCATTGCTCGGGCGGCAGGGGTTTGGACCATTCGATGATGGCGGGGTAGGTCAGGTCTGGAGGCGGATTCAGTTTCCAGCGTTCAAGTACGTCTATCAGTAGCGTGTTAAAAATGAAAATCCCACAGAAGCCTTCCCAAAATGCTGTTACAAGCCAACCCCTCAACTTCGCAGCCTTGATAAGGTTGTCCAGATAGGTGGCCCATATGCCTTTAGATCTGTCGAAGCGTGCAGTCTGATCATCAACTGCATCCGGCCCAATCTCCATGTAACTGCGCATGCACTCCCACAGCGCCATGGCGGTGGTGCCACCCCCACAGTTAAAGCCCAGCGAGAAATGCTTGTTATCGTCTTTGGCCTGCGGGTCGGGGTTCTCAAAGCCGATGATCAATAAGCCCATCGTTGCTTTACCTGCCTGGCTCACCGACGAATGTTGCGTCGCCGCCGCCGTCACGCTTTCCCAAGGGACAATCCAGTACTCGCCATCTGCTTGCGGTACACACACCTCGCGGCGTTGTCGGTTGAAACGTACGGGGAGTGGCACTTCGCGGAAGAGGCCCTGGATTACAAAGCAGATAGGGAGGCCTGTAATACAAGCCCCCAATATCAGTGCGTCAGGATCATTGAGACCGTAGGCCAGCCCCAAAAACAACATCACTATTGGCCATATCCCCATCACCGCCGAACCGATGCTGTAATTACCGATATCGAGAAACACCTCGTTCTTGCGCCAAATGGTGTTGAGCACATCTGAGGGATTTTCACCGGTGGGGATTGGCAAGGGGGCCAAGTAGTCGTTGCGTGAAAACAGCCGTTTTTTTGTGGTACCTGCCGGTGGCGTACTCATGTCTCGTCCACAGGCTGCATCTGCACGGCTAATTCGGCCTCACGCTTGGCGATGGCGGCTTCCAGCTCGGGGGAGCGCTTGGCCCATTGCTCGGGCGGCAGGGGTTTGGACCATTCGATGATGGCGGGGTAGGTCAGGTCTGGAGGCGGGTATAACTTTTTTCTTTGTAGGTAGGTGGCCAAAGGTGCGTTGAAAATAAATACCCCAACTAAACCCTCCCACAATATCGTCAGAATCCAACCGCGAGTTTTAGCTTTATCACTCATGTAATCGATGTAGTAGCGCAGGCTCCCGCCTGAGTTAAGTGCAGCCGCCTCCGGCGCTGCATCCGGCCCAATCTCCATGTAACTGCGCATGCACTCCCACAGCGCCATGGCGGTGGTGCCACCCCCACAGTTAAAGCCCAGCGAGAAATGCTTGTTATCGTCTTTGGCCTGCGGGTCGGGGTTCTCAAAGCCGATGATCAACAAGCCCATCGTTGCTTTACCTGCCTGGCTCACCGACGAATGTTGCGTCGCCGCCGCCGTCACGCTTTCCCAAGGGACAATCCAGTATTCGCCATCTGCTTGCGGTACACATACCTCGCGGCGTTGCCGGTTAAAGCGCACGGGTAAGGGCACCTCGCGGAACAGGCCCTGAATTAAAAACAACGTAGGAATCCCAATGATGAAGGCAGTCATGATCGCAAATAGGTGCATGTCGTCAGGATCATTTCTGAACAGATACCCCATGAACGCAAACAGCATTACCATTGGCCATAGCACCATCACCGCCGAACCGATGCTGTAGTTACCGATATCGAGAAATACCTCATTCTTGCGCCAAATGGTGTTGAGCACATCCGAGGGTTTTCGACCGGTGGGGATGGGTAATGGGGCCAAGTAGTCATTGCGCGAAAATATACGCTTTTTCGTCGTGCCTGCCGGTTGCGTACTCATGTCTCGTCCACAGGCTGCATCTGCACGGCTAATTCGGCCTCACGCTTGGCGATGGCGGCTTCCAGCTCGGGGGAGCGCTTGGCCCATTGCTCGGGCGGCAGAGGTTTGGACCATTCGATGATGGCGGGGTAGGTCAGGTCTGGAGGCGGGTATAACTTTTTTCTTTGTAGATAGGTGGCCAAAGGTGCGTTGAAAATAAATACCCCAACTACACCCTCCCACAATATCGTCAGAATCCAACCGCGAGTTTTAGCTTTATCGCTCATGTAATCGATGTAGTAGCGCAGGCTCCCGCCTGAGTTAAGTGCAGCCGCCTCCGGCGCTGCATCCGGCCCAATCTCCATGTAACTGCGCATGCATTCCCATAACGCCATGGCGCTGGTGCCACCCCCACAGTTAAAGCCCAGCGAGAAATGCTTGTTATCGTCTTTGGCCTGCGGGTCGGGGTTCTCAAAGCCGATGATCAATAAGCCCATCGTTGCTTTACCTGCCTGGCTCACCGACGAATGTTGCGTCGCCGCCGCCGTCACGCTTTCCCAAGGGACAATCCAGTACTCGCCATCTGCTTGCGGTACACACACCTCACGGCGTTGCCGGTTGAAACGCACGGGTAAGGGCACCTCGCGAAACAGGCCCTGGATTACAAACATGATCGGGATGCCCACAATGATTAGTCCGCCTCCCAATATTAGAGAGTTAGACGTGATGTAATACATAAGCGCAAATAGCATTGCCATTGACCATATGACCATCACCGCCGAGCCGATGCTGTAGTTACCGATATCGAGAAACACCTCATTCTTGCGCCAAATAGTGTTGAGCACATCCGAGGGTTTTCGACCGGTGGGGATGGGCAGTGGTGCCAAGTAGTCATTGCGCGAAAATATCCGCTTTTTTGTGGTGCCTGCCGGTGGCGTACTCATGTCTTGTCCTTGGGTTGCAGGTAATAGGCACCGGGTCGATCTGCGCCCAGCCCATACCTCGGCACACTATCCAGTTCCGGTGTCGGGTCGTCCCGCAGGGCAACCACGCCGCCGCTGTCATTCAACGTAAAGGCGAGCCCCCGTTCACCACCGATGAAGGTGTCGGCACCCAGCATCGCGATCAAGGGGGTGCGGTACCACAAGCGCAGGGAGACAGTACTGGGTTGTGTACTAAGAACACCTGGTTCTGTGTTGAAGGGCCCGCTCAGGCGCAAGCCTTGACCTTCCTTGGCCGGTATCCAGCAACAGCTGCTGCTGGGTAGCCAGTGCGGGACCATATTCCGCCAAGGTCTGGGCGGCTGACGATTTTTGCTCAGGCTGTTTTTGATCAGGTAGCGGTGGCGCTGGGTATCCACTGGGTCACCGATCAGGCTCAGTCCCAGGTAGACGCTGCTGGGCTCAGCCCCTGGCAGGTCGATGGTCAGGCAGTCGATGGAGCTGATGGACGTCAGTCCTGAAGGTCCATTGGCGCTGCCTACCTCCGAACGGCTCTCCATGCTCACTCGAGGTGTATACAGGATGCCGTACAGGTGGTTGAGTTCGCTTTGTTGGGCCTTGGCCGCGATAGGCTCCAGATTGCCCGCCCGTGCTTTTGACCAGCAGCAGGCGCTGAGGAAGTTTTGCAGTGGCGTTTGCTGAAAGAACCAGGTGATCAGGTACAGCACGCCCAGCGCGGCAATGATCCAGTTCAGCGGGCCCATGTACAGCGAATAGCGCATGATGGCGGTTTCCACTTCCACTAAACCCGCCAAGGCTTTGCCCGTTTGTACTACGCCCAATAACGCCTGGGCTCCATAGGCCGTTACCTGGCCCGAGACCACGGCCAGGCGCATCTCCAGCCAAGGATCGACTTGTGTTTGCGCACTTTCTAACTGTGTTTGCAGCGACTTGTACTCTTCCGCCGCCGCACCCAGTGACAGTCCACCAATCACCGCACCAAACAGGGTCAGGGTTGGAGCCGGAGAGCCAAAGAAATAGAACCGATCCTTCTTCAGCCCCAACCGTACCTGATTATCAACCACCGCCGTCAACGCCGCACCAGCATACAAAGCCGCAGAAATAGTGTCGTTAACACGCCGGTCGTCCATTCCCTCCACGGTCTCAGCCTGACTCAGATAATTGCTCGCGTTGAACGAGTTCAGCAGCAAGGCCGCCAGGGGGACGACTCCACCGCTATGGGTCACAAAGGTGGAGTTCGTAATCCCTGCCACGCGCCCGGCTCCAATGGCTTCCCCTGTGGCGCGGGCCCAGCGGGTCAGGCCTTCGGCTTTTTGCCCCAGTAACGTCCAGATCTGGCGGCCACCTTCGGTCACGAACTGCAAGCGCGCTTCGCTGCCCAGGCGCGCGGCAACGAAAATGCCGAGCCAGGCCGTGCTGAAGGTTTTCTGCTCTTTGAGCAACAGCAACGCCGCGGCCAGGCGGTTGACCAGCACGCTCCATGGGCCGTTGGCGTCCCGGGCCATGGCCGCGAGGTCGTTGATGATCGGCAGGGTCAGAGGGGCCAGGGCCTGATGGGTGGCGGTGATGTTCTCGGCGGCCAGCGCCGCCAGCAACTCGCCCAGGCGCGTGCTGCTGTTCATGGCCGCATCGAGCGAAGGCGTCCAGGCGCGGAAGAGGTGTGTCAGTGCGCCGCCATCGGCGGCCCGCACATAGTCGGCATATTGTTCGGCGCCCTGTGCCCGAATGCATTGGGCGCTCAGGCAGCCCGTGGCCAGCTCGGTCAACCAGAGCCGTGTGTTCAGGTCATGGTAATCGACAAACCAGGTGCCATTGGCGGAACGCTTGAGGAACACGCCGCGGTCGCTGAACAGTGCTTGATGGCGTTGTTCGATCTGTTGGAAATGGCTGGGGGCGGTGGTTTCGAGCCAGGTGTTCATCGCCTCCAGGTCGATGTATTCACTCACCTTGGCACTGAGGAAGTCGTTATCGCGGTTGGCCTGTTTTTCGGCGCGGTATTCGCGCACCAGGTGTTCTGCTTCGGGGTACAGGTCGGCCGGTATAAAGGCGCGCACGGGCGCTACGATACGGGCAATACGCGCATCGCGGGTGCTGGCTTCAACCCGGCTGGGCTGGCCGCCGTAGCGGCGGGCCTGGGTTTCAGCCCTGAGCGCCTCATCCAGCTGATGCTGGGTGTCGAGCATGACCTTGCCCTGCTCGGGGGTGAGGCTGATATCACGCCCCTTGTAGCGGTAGTTGAGGGTACCCGCCAACTCAGCCCCGTCTTCGCTGACCAGGCTGCGCACAAACCCACCGATGCTCAGGCGCAGGGTGTTATCAGCGATCCACTGTTGGTGACGCGCTTCCAGCCACTCCTGCTCATGGTTGATATCGCGCAGCACGCCGAGGTCATCGTCCAGGCAGGCAAAGACAGGAAACAAGCCATTGGCCTGGGCCTTGGCGGTTTCCAGCCAATCCTGAGTGCGCTGGCCCTCCCAGCGTTCGGCGCTCCACTCGCCCGGCGCTTCGTCGCTGGCGTCGGGGTGTTGGCCAATGACCCTTTCCCGTTCTCGTGCGCGGTGCATCGCCGTGGTGTAGGCGTTGATGTTATGGGTTGTCGGCGATTTCATCGCCGCCGCGCCCAGTGCGTCGGTATCGTCGCCGCCGCGCTTTTGATCGGCCTTCATCGACCGGGCGTAGGTGGACGGGATCAGTTCGGCCATCACCTGCTCAGCATCGGCCAGCGCAGGGCAATGAGGCGCTTGCAGCTCGTTGGCCACCGTGCGCAAGGCCACGTGGCGCATGTGCGCGTTGCGCTGGGCACTGCTGTCGCTCAACGCCTGGCAGTGTTCCGGGGGCAGGGGGTACTCGCAGTAGAGCATCCAGGCGTTATGGATCTTTTTCAGCGCCAGGCCCGCCAAGGTGCCGCTCAACACGAGCGTGTCATCGTCCTCCAGCGCTTGCTCGCTGAGCAAACCATCGGGTGCGATGGCGTAGCGTTGGAGCGGGCCCTGGTCCTGCCACAGGTAAAGATAACCTGCGCGCAGGCGGCGGGCCGCCATGGGATGGCTGTGGCTGGCAACGCCAGGCGTGCAGCAGGGATGGGGCGCTTGTTCTTCGGCCAGCGCATAGCGCACCGGCACCACGAACAGTTCAGGCTGACCGGCAGGGCAGGGCGTTATGGCGCAGTTGATATCTTCGTGGGGCATCGCCCTGGCGGCTCGGTCAGCTCGTGCCAGTCGATCAAGCATTTCCAGCTTGTCTGCACTCATGCAATCAGTCCCTTTTCGGTGAGCAACTGACGGTGCAGTTCGGCGCTCAGGTTATCCAGACGCTGTGTGGGTAGAACCTCTTTCTCGTCCAGGATCTGCCGGTAAACGGTGTGATCCGCTGCGTTGGGGAAGTCGTCACCTAGCACGGCGTGAAAGTTGGCCCAGCGCATGATTTGATCGGCGGTGCTGTAGCCTTGCCGCTCAGCGCTGTGCTGGCAGGCCGAGGCCCACTGCTGTTGTGCAGCGGGAGCCAAGCCTTGCAAGCGTTGAGGAACATGCAGCTGGCAATGCTCGATCAACTGCTGGGCAAGACGCTGCCGCTTGGCTGCGCTCAAGTGCCCCAGTTGCTCCAGGGTAAGGAATAACCAAGGCTTGTCCGTGTACTGAGCGATGGGTTGATCAGGGTTTTCCTGGGCAATGAAACCCGAAGGGTAAAGTGATTCGGGCAGTAAAATACGGCGGATCGGTCCCATCAGCCGATCACGCGCCTGGGGTGCTAGATCCGCCAACCACAAGTGGGTGATACGGGGGTCGTAGTATCGAAAGAAAACGCTGACATCGCCCTCGATGCGGGCGTGAATCAGGCTACGCAGGTGCTGCACTACCGCCGCTTCATTCACCTCGGATTCCAGCCAGATACCGGCCGTCGCACACCACTCCTGGGCAAACGTGTGCGCCAGCGGGCTGTTCGGAACTACCGGCACCAACACCGGGCTAACCGTTACCAGAGCGCTGTAGGCAGTCTGTTGATACAGCGATTGAAACGCCGTACTGCCTCCGAGCTCAATCAGACGGCTTGGCAGATTATCGATCAGGGCACCATCCAGCAGCAGATAAGCCTGACTCATGCGTTGAGCTCCGCTAGTTTTTGGCACACGGCGCAGACGGGTGCAGCTTGCTGAGCGGCTTGGATCAACGCCGCACCTTGTGTAACCCGTGGCAGAGCAACCAGCGCCTGGGTGACCATTGGTATGGCCGAAAGGGCCTGCTGCGCGGGAACCCCCATAACCGGCGTACCACCCAGCACGATGGGCACGCTGCTGAAAATGCCACCGGGGCCGATGACGATGTGCTGGCCGCCACCTTTCAAGGTGATGCTGGCCCCCGCATCGAGGATCACCTGCACGCCTGTCTTGAGGTGCACTTGCTGACCCGCTTCAACTGCCAGCGTTTGTCCGATGCGGGTATGGCTGCTGCTGGCGACCTGCAAGTAGTCGTTGGCCTTGAGTTCGACCTTGCGGTCCGCGCCAACAGTGCGCTGGTCTTCAGCTTCCAGCACTGCAATGCTGTTGCCCTTGATGGTTTCCCGGCGCTCGTTACCGACCTCAAGCTGGCTGTCGTGTTCGATCTTTTGCTCCAGGTCGCGCTGGGCACGCAGGTAGATCAACTCCTGGCCTTTGCGATCTTCAATCGACAGTTCGTTGTAGCCACCGCTGTCAGGCGAGCTACGGCTGCGCAGCACGGTCTTGGTTTTGTTCGCGGGCAACGGGTAAGGCTGCGGGGTGAGCTTGTTGGGCACGCAACCGGTAATCAACGGCTGGTCGGGATTACCCTCCAGGTAGGTCACCACCACTTCCATGCCGACGCGAGGGAGGGTCACCGCGCCAAAACCCTGTCCAGCCCAACTGGACGCTACCCGTAGCCAGCAACTGCTCTTGTCACTGTTCAGCTCGGCACGGTCCCAGTGAAATTCGACTTTGACCCGCCCGTATTCATCGCAGTAGATGTCTTCCCCTGCTGGCCCGGTAACCCGCGCCGTCTGGCTGACCAGCTCGGCGTTGCGGGTGACCAGCGGCGGCCGATAGAACACGTCCCAGGGAATGGCGCTGAAGCTGTTGCGATAGCCTTGGCTGAAGCCGTCTTCGGGTTGGCTGTCGCTGCTGACTGACTCCTCAAGCACCTGCGGCTGTTTACCTTCATGGGTGACGCTGAGCAAGAGCCACAAGTCGTTGCTGTCTTTACGCGGGTGCTCGGTCAGGTCGAAGAAGTGGCCGCTGCGCAAAAACGGTTGGTCGCTTTGACCTTCGGCCAACTGGTAGTCGCTGCGGTGTCGTTCCAGGGCCTGGCGGGCCCGTTGCCTGGCGAGTTTCTCGGTGTCCATCGACAGCGGGTAGCGGTAGTCCTCAAGCGGCGGGCTGAACTCAGCGGTGAACTGGCTCTCCAGCAGCAGGCTTGGCCGCTGGAAGTCATAGCCGCGGCGCGTGACCGTGCTGGTGCGGGTGCTGAAGCGCCGGGAGAACTGGCTGATGACCGGGTGATCGGCCACCAGACCACTGCCTTGCTGATACGGCGTGGCGCCAAGCTTGGGGAAAAACGTCTGGTCGTCGGTGAACACCAGCCGATGGCCGTCCGGGCTGTGCTGGTGGTGCCAGGCAATCCCGTCCTCGCTGCACAGCCGCAGGATCAGCTCGTAGTCGCTTTCAAAATATTGAGTGCAGTATTCGCGTTCAGGGCTGGTGCGGACATGGAACGCAAAGGCATCGGCCTGAATGCCATGGCCCTTGAGCACCTGGGCAACGATCTGCGGCACCGTCAGTTGCTGGAAAATCCGCTGGTTGTAGCTGAATTGCAAGTAGTGCAGCGCGGGCACCAAGGTCAGCTGATAGCGGGTCAGGCGCCTGCCGGATTCGCCGACCAGAACATCTTCGATATGCCCGTGAATCCCTTCACCCTGCAAGCCAAAGCGCAGAAATGCCGGCTGGCCGAGCAGGCTTTCCAGATCGAAATCAGGGTACTCGCTGACCAGCTCGACGCTGATCGCATACAAGCAACTGATGGCTTCAGTACCGCTGAAAGCCAGCACTTTGAAGTCGTTGCGAACCGTGGGGATCTGTAGCTCGAAAAGCGCAGCATTGGCCGGTGCGAACATACACTTATCCTTAAGCTGAAAGGGAAAGCAAAAGGCGATGCGCAAGCCATTGCCTGAGCAAGCTCAATTTTTCGAGCACGCTAACAAGGCGACATGGGAATTGATGCAGGATGCGTCCTAAGCATCTGTGCGAATTTTCGTTTGTTTGTACTGGCAGTGGCTTTTCTCGACCTGGATACTGTGGTTTGCGAGCACCTGCGCGATTCGTCAGCCTCCCATGAGGTGCCCGGGTTGCGACTGCCCTGCAGTCGATCGCAGCCTCGTGTCTCGGCAGCGGCTACATGCTGCGCCTACGATTGCGCCATTCTGGCCCGCTATGTGCTTTGCCCCCTGTATCGATTGCTGATCGATTGGTCAAACCTGCAACCCTGCATATGCCCTGGTTGAGGTCGGACCCGTCCGTCAAATGCGTCGACAACAGCATTTACAGGGACCAGACCCATGACACTTGCCCAACCGCACGACCTTGCTGCCCGCGATACCGGCTGGAGTGCCGAGTTGTCGCTGCGCTTTGTCCGGCGCGGGACGAAGACCTGTATTGGTGCACGGCGGCATTTCGGTCCTCTTTTGGTGCAGCGGCCGTTCTACCCTGAAGGCGCACCGTGCCACGTCTATGTGTTGCACCCACCCGGCGGTGTAGTCGGTGGCGACAAATTGGTGCTTGATGTGCAGCTGGAAGCAGGCAGCCATGCCTTGCTGACCATGCCCGGTGCCACCAAGTTCTACCGCAGCGGCGGCGACACCGCGAGCCTCAGCCAGCATTTTCATCTGGCCGCTGACAGCGTGCTGGAGTGGTTGCCCCAGGGCAGCATTTGTTTCCCGGGCGCGCGGGTACGCCTGGAAAACCGCTTCAGTCTGTCGCCAGGTGCCCGTCTGTTGGCCTGGGAAACCCTGTGCCTGGGCCGGCCGGTGATGAACGAAGTGTTCAGTCATGGCGCCCTGGACAGTCGCTTGCAGATCGATGTGCCTGACGATCCTGGCCTGTACGAACGCCAGCGTATCGACGGTGGTCAGTTGCAAAAGCTTGGCGGCTACCCGCTGCTGGCGACCTTCTGCGCGTATCCGGCCAACCAGACATTACTCGATCAGACCCGTGTGCTGATCGAAGACTTGAGCGTACCCGCCGGTGCAACCCTGCTCGGCCAACTGCTGGTTGTACGCCTGCTCGATCACGATAACCAACGCCTGCAATCCACCCTGCAGCAGATATGGCATGCCTTGCGACCGACTGTTGTCGGTCTGGCGCCATGCCCGCCGCGTATCTGGGCCACTTGAGAGAACGCCATGGAGCTGACCCCGAGAGAGAAAGACAAACTGTTGCTGTTCACAGCGGCGCTGCTGGCTGAGCGCCGGCTGGCCCGTGGCCTGAAGCTCAACTACCCGGAAGCGGTGGCCTTGATCAGCGCCACGGTCATCGAAGGCGCTCGCGATGGGCGCACCGTCGCCGAGCTGATGAACCTGGGCCGTGAAGTACTCAGCCGGGAACAGGTGATGGAAGGGGTCAGCGAAATGATTCCTGACGTGCAGGTAGAAGCCACCTTTCCCGATGGCACCAAGCTTGTGACCGTGCATGACCCGATTGTCTAGGAGCGCAGGATGATTCCCGGAGAAGTACAGGTCGCCGAGGGCGACATCGAACTCAATGTGGGGTGCCCAACCGTGAGTGTCACCGTGGCCAATCATGGTGACCGACCGGTGCAGGTCGGCTCGCATTACCACTTTTATGAAGTCAACCAGGCCTTGGTGTTCGAGCGTGAGCTGAGCTTGGGTTGGCGCCTGGACATTGCCGCCGGTACCGCCGTGCGCTTCGAACCGGGTCAGGCGCGGACGGTGACCCTGGTGCCGTACGCCGGTAAGCGCGAGGTCTATGGCTTTCAAGGCAAGGTGATGGGCAAGCTGGAGACGCAAGGATGAGTCGAATTTCGCGTCGGGCCTATGCCGATATGTTTGGCCCCACTGTGGGTGATCGGGTGCGGCTGGCCGACACCGAGCTATGGGTGGCGGTGGAAAAGGACTTCACGATCTATGGTGAAGAGGTCAAATTCGGCGGCGGCAAGGTCATCCGCGACGGCATGGGCCAGGGACAGATGCTGGCTGCCGAGGCGATGGACCTGGTGCTGACCAATGCGCTGATCATCGATCATTGGGGCATCGTCAAGGCCGACATCGGGGTAAAGAACGGGCGCATCTTCGGCGTGGGCAAGGCCGGCAACCCTGACGTCCAGCCGGGCGTGACCCTGCCCATTGGCCCAGGCACCGAAATCATTGCCGCCGAGGGCAAGATCGTCACGGCAGGCGGCATTGACTCGCACATCCACTTCATCTGCCCGCAACAGGTGGAGGAAGCGCTGGTTTCGGGGATCACGACCTTTATCGGGGGCGGCACCGGTCCGGCTACGGGTACCAACGCCACCACCTGCACCTCCGGGCCTTGGTACCTGGCGCGTATGCTCCAGGCTGCCGATGAGCTGCCGATCAATATTGGCCTGCTGGGCAAGGGCAACGCCTCGCAGCCTGAAGCCCTGCGCGAGCAGATTCACGCGGGTGCGGTAGGCCTGAAACTGCATGAGGACTGGGGCTCGACGCCCGCTGCAATTGACTGCTGCCTGACCGTTGCCGAGGAGCTGGACGTGCAGGTGGCGATTCACACCGACACCCTCAACGAATCCGGCTGTGTCGAAGACACCCTGGCGGCCATAGGTGACCGCACCATCCACACCTTTCACACCGAAGGGGCGGGCGGCGGCCATGCCCCTGACATTATTCGTGCGGCAGCCTTTGCCAATGTGCTGCCGTCGTCGACCAACCCGACCTTGCCCTACACCGTCAACACTGTCGACGAGCACCTGGACATGCTCATGGTCTGCCACCACCTGGACCCGAGCATTGCCGAAGACGTGGCGTTCGCCGAATCGCGTATTCGGCGCGAGACCATCGCTGCCGAAGACATCCTGCATGACATCGGTGCGTTCTCGATGACCTCATCCGATTCCCAGGCCATGGGCCGGGTCGGTGAAGTGGTGCTGCGCACCTGGCAGGTTGCGGACCAGATGAAGCGCCGACGCGGCCCGCTGTCCCCCGATAGCCAATACAGCGATAACTTCCGGGTCAAGCGCTATATCGCCAAGTACACCATCAACCCGGCGCTGACCCATGGCATCGCCCATGAAGTGGGATCAGTGGAGGCCGGCAAGCTGGCCGACCTGGTGCTCTGGGCCCCGGCCTTTTTCGGGGTCAAGCCGGCGCTGGTGATCAAGGGCGGGATGATTGCCATGGCGCCGATGGGCGATATCAACGGCTCGATCCCGACGCCGCAGCCGGTGCATTACCGACCCATGTTCGGCGCCCTGGGCGCGGCGCGTAATGCAACGCGCATGACCTTCCTGTCGCAATCGGCCCATAGCCGCGGTGTACACCAGCAACTGGGGCTGCGCAGCCTGATCGGTGTTGTCGATGGCTGTCGCACAGTGCGCAAGGGCGACATGGTGCATAACGGCCTGCTGCCGTTGATTGAGGTGGATTCGCAGACCTATGAAGTACGCGCCGACGGTGAACTGTTGGTGTGTGAGCCCGCCACAGTGCTGCCGATGGCACAGCGATATTTTCTGTTTTGAAGGAGCAAACATGATTGTTTTAACCCGCCGGCTGAGTGAGGCCGAACAGGTAAGCGCCACCGTGACCCTCACCCTGGACACCCGGATCAAGAGCCGGGTGCGCGTCACCCTCGACGACGGTCGTGAGGCCGGCCTGATGCTGGAGCGCGGCCAGTTGCTGCGCGGTGGCGAGCTACTGGGTGATGAAGATGGCCGTGAGGTGATTCGCGTACTGGCAGCCGCTGAGCAGGTGTCCACCGTGCGCTGTAGCGACCCGTTGCTGTTGGCGCGCGCCAGTTATCACTTGGGTAATCGCCACGTGCCGTTGCAGATCGATGCAGGGTTTGTGCGTTATCAGCACGATCACGTGCTCGACGAGATGGTGCGAGGCCTGGGTTTGCAGGTCACAGTCGAACAGGCACCGTTCGAGCCTGAGGCTGGGGCCTATCAGAGCGCACCGCACAGCCACTCCCATAGCGACCATCCCTTCGTGCGCGTCGCTCAGCACTGATCTTGATAAGGAGTATCACCATGAAAAAGACCCTCGCCCTGACCTTGCTGCTGGTGGCTGTTCCGGCCTTTGCTCACCCCGGCCATGACAGCAACCCGCTGCAGGATGGCCTGCTGCACCCGTTGACCGGCCTTGACCATCTGCTGATGCTGCTCGGCACTGGTGTGCTCGCGGCCTTGACCGGTCGCACCCTGGCGCTGCCGCTGTTGACGCTCTGTGCGATGTTCGGGGGCGCGTTGCTGGGCCATCTGTTCGGTGGTGTGCTGGGCATGGAGCAGATGATCATCGGCTCACTGCTGGTGGCGGGTGCCGCATTGTTGCTACCGGCACGTCAGCTCATGCTGGCCTTGGCCATGCCAGTGTTCGCCCTGTTCCACGGTTGGGCCCATGGCGTTGAAGCCAGCCCGGGAGCGTTCTGGGTGTTCAGCGCAGGCTTTGTCGCGGTCAGTGGCTTGCTGTTGCTGGCAGGCTATGGCGCTGGCCGTCTGTTGCGTCGTCATTCAGGTTTGCAAAAAGCCTGTGGCGGCGGCTTGCTGGCCGGTGCTGCCCTGGTGTTGGCGGGCTGATGAGCAGCGACCTGAGGCTACTGCGCCTGCTGCAACTGGCCAGCCCGAACCTGCCAGTGGGTGGTTTTACCTACTCACAGGGGCTGGAGTGGGCAGTGGAAGCCGGCTGGGTGCAAGGCGTCGAAGGCTTTCGCGCCTGGCAGCACCAGCAGGTGCAGGACACGTTGGGCTGCCTCGACTGGCCATTGTTGGCGCGCCTGTACCAGGCGTGCCGTGACCATGATGACCAAGCGTTCGCCCGCTGGAGCCAGTGCTTGCTGGCCAACCGTGAAACCGCCGAGCTACGCCTGGAAGAACGCCAGCGTGGCATGGCCCTGGCACGTCTGCTCGATGGCTGGCAATTGGCCCAGGCGCCTGAGTGGCGGTCCAGCCTGGCCATGAGCCAACTGAGCGGGATGGCCTGGTTAGGGGTGCATTGGGACATCCCGTTGCGTGACCTGGCCCTGGGCCATGGTTTTGCCTGGCTCGAAGGCGCTGTGATGGCCGGGGTCAAGCTGGTGCCCTTTGGCCAACAGGCGGCGCAGAGCCTGCTACGCGATCTGTGTGAAACCCTGCCCGAAGTGTTGGAAAACGCCTTGCAACTGCCTGACGACCAGTTGGGCGCCGGTTTACCGCTGCTGGCGATTGCCTCGTCCCGCCATGAAACCCAATACACCCGATTGTTCCGATCCTGAGGAAAGCCCTATGCAAAGCTATCAGCAACCCCTGCGCGTCGGTGTCGGCGGCCCGGTCGGCTCCGGCAAGACCGCGCTGCTCGAAGCCCTGTGCAAGGCCATGCGCGATCACTATGAAATCGCCGTGGTGACCAATGACATATACACCAAAGAAGACCAGCGCATCCTTACCGAAGCCGGTGCTCTGGAACCTGAACGCATCGTCGGGGTGGAAACCGGCGGCTGCCCGCACACCGCGATTCGCGAGGATGCCTCGATGAATCTGGCGGCGGTTGAAGAGCTGGCACGCAAGTTTGGCAACCTGGAAGTCATCTTCGTCGAAAGCGGCGGCGATAACCTCAGCGCTACCTTCAGCCCAGAGCTGGCTGACCTGACGGTGTATGTGATCGACGTGGCCGAAGGTGAGAAAATCCCGCGCAAGGGCGGGCCGGGGATCACCAAGTCGGATTTCCTGGTGATCAACAAGATCGACCTGGCGCCTTATGTCGGCGCATCGCTGGAGGTGATGGAAAAGGACACCCAGCGCATGCGGCCTGAGCGGCCCTGGACCTTTACCAACCTGAAAACTGGGCAGGGCTTGCAGCGGGTGATCGATTTTATTGTCGAGCGTGGAATGCTCCGCTAACGCGCAGGTTCACTGTAGCCGCAGCCTGGCAGCAGCGGCTACAGATCATTGTGCAAATGGCCCTCAAGCGTTGAGCGTCGCCATATCAATCACGAAACGGTACTTCACATCACCAGCAATCATCCGGCTGTAGGCCTCGTTGATATGACGGATATCGAGCATCTCGATATCGCAGCGAATGTCATGTTCAGCGCAGTACTCCAGCACTTCCTGGGTTTCGGCGATGCCGCCAATCAATGAGCCGGCCAATACCCGGCGCTTCATCACCAGATTCGCCGCGTGCAGGGCAGGGTCCACAGGCTCGATCAAACCCACCAGAATGTGCACACCGTCAAACTTCAGGGTCTGCAAGTAAGGGTTCAGGTCGTGCTGGACCGGAATGGTGTCGAGGAGGAAATCAAAATGCTCGGCGGCGGCCTGCATCTGCACCTCATCGGTCGATACGATTACATGATCGGCACCCTGGCGCCGGGCTTCCTCAGCCTTGCTTGGCGAGCGGGTGAAGAGGGTGACTTCAGCGCCCATGGCCTTGGCGAACTTGATACCCATATGACCCAGGCCACCCATGCCGAGAATACCGACGCGGTCACCGGGCTTGACACCATAGTGTTTAAGCGGCGAGTAGGTGGTGATGCCCGCGCAGAGAATCGGCGCGGCATTGGCCAGGTCGAGGGCGGCAGGGATACGCAGGACGAAACGCTCGCTGACCACGATGCTGTTGGAGTAGCCGCCCATGGTGTTGCTGGCGTCAATACGGTCAGGACTGGCGTAAGTCAGGGTCGGGCCTTCCAGGCAGTACTGCTCAAGATCAGCGCGGCAGGCTTCACAGTGCTGACAGGAATCAACCATGCAGCCGACGCCAACGCTGTCGCCGACCTGGTAACGGCTGACATTGGCGCCCACGGCGGTGACCTTGCCGACGATCTCGTGACCCGGCATCAGCGGGTAGACGGCAATGCCCCATTCATTGCGGGCCTGATGGATATCGGAGTGGCACACACCACAGTAGAGAATCTCGATCGCCACATCGTCAGGGCGCAGGGCGCGGCGCTGGAAGGTCATGGGGGCGAGGGGGGCGGTAGCGGACTGGGCGGCGTAACCGATAGCTGTGTACATAATTGCCTCTGCAAAGCGATCAACAGTGAATGCTGGCCATTGTCCGCAGGGGCAGGGAGGTTGCCCATCGTCATTCCTCCGCCTGTCATGCCTAAAGCTCCGTACTTGGTCGGCGTTTACGTACAGCAGGCCACGAAGCTGCGATGATGCCAGTGTCTATTCCTCCGTCCAGGTTCACCATGCAACTGACCCGTCACGTTGATGCCAATGCCACCCTGTGTGCCTTGATTCGTTCATTGGCCTCGCGCCCGGGCTTTGTCGACACCCACCTGCCGCAGGTCCAGGTGGTCTCGGCCTACGACTACGTGGCCAGCAGCCCGCAGATTTATGAACCGAGCCTGATGGTTCTGGCCCAGGGCAGCAAACTGGCGCGGTTAGGGCCGCGCACCCTGGAATATGGGGCCGGTCACTACCTGGTACAGGCGCTGTCGGTACCGTTCATGTGCGAGACCTTCGCCACACCGCAAGCGCCACTACTGGGGGTGGCCGTGGCGATTGACCGTATTGTGCTGGGGGAATTGGTGCAGAGCATGGGCCGGGCGCCGGATCAGGCGATCAAGGCGCAAACCCCGGAGTCAATGACCTCGGCAGTGCTCGATGAGGCCATGCGTGACAGTGTCGAGCGGTTGCTGCGCTGCCTGCAGGATCCGCTCGACAGCCAGGTGATGGGCGCTGCACGGGTGCGTGAAGTGTTGTATGTGGCCCTGCGCGGCCCGCAAGCGGGGGTGTTACGCGCCCTGGTCGAGCAGCATGGGCACTTCGCCCGCATTGCTGCAGCACTCAACCACCTGCGTGAGCATTACGCCGAGCCGTTGAGTGTCGAAGCGTTGGCCAGCTGCGCCAACATGAGCGCCTCGGCCTTTCATGAGCACTTCAAGCGCAGCACGCTGCTCTCGCCGATGCAGTACCTCAAGCGGTTACGCCTGCTCAAGGCGCAACAGATGCTGATCGGCGAAGGCTTGGGGGTGGCACAGGTGGCGCATCGTGTGGGCTATCAGAGCACCTCGCAGTTCAGCCGCGAGTACAAGCGCCATTTCAACCGCAGCCCGGGCGAAGAGCAGCCCTACCTGAGCCTGACGTGACTCGTAGCCGCTGCCGCCAGGCTGCGATCGGCTGCGAAGCAGTCGTCATCCTGTTACAGGGATGGGCCTGAGTGACGGCCGTTTCACGCCCTATCGCAGCCTGGCGGCAGCGGCTACAGGTGGTCATGAAGGCAATTACACGTCACCAAAATGCACCGCCAGCCACACAGTGGGCGTGCGGCTGGTCATACCAGAACCCGGCAGGGCTCGGTCTCGAAGTGTTCCAGAGCCGCCACAACGGGAACAGCGCTAAACAGGTTGTTGATCATCGCAGCATGACCCTCGTCTGGGCTGGCATTGTGGTTTATGGTGGCGTCTGCCACTCATGATAGGGATAGATCATGAAACACCCGCTTTTGCAGCCTCTGTGTGTCGCGATGTTGATCACTACCAGCCTGCCGGCGCTGGCGGCCTTACCCAGCGCCCCGTCCTACATTGACGATAGCGGCTATTCTCCGGCAGCCAAGCAGCGCATTCTGCCGCCCATGTTCGCGCAGACCCTGACCAGCACGCGTTACCTTGCCAAGGCAGACGACCCGCTGATCACTGTGGCCGAAGCCAGCGGTTTCAACCAGACCAGCAACTACGAGCAGACACGCGCGTACCTGAACAAACTGGTTGCTGCTTCCGGGGGCAGTGTCGTGCTGCACGAACTGCCGGAAAAAAGCGCCGAAGGTCATCCTATGATCATGGCCATTGCCTCGCTGGAAGTCGACAAGTCGCCGGCTGGGCTCAATGAATCGGGCAAGCCGACAATCTTCGTCGAGGCCGAGATTCACCCGGGTGAAGCCAATGGCAAGGACGCCATGTTCATGTTGCTGCGTGACATGACCACGGGTGACAAGCCTCTGGCCAGCGTGCTGGAGAAGGTCAACATCCTGTTTATCCCCACGGTCAACATCGACGGTGACCTGCGCCGCAGTGCCTATGGGCGGATCAACCAGAACGGCCCGCAGGAAACCGGGTGGCGGGTTAACGGCCTGAACTTCAACCTCAACCGCGACTTCACCAAGCTCGACAGTGCCGAAATCCGCAACGTCGCTTGGGTATTCAACACCTACGACCTGAGCTTTTTTGCCGATACCCACTCCACCGACGGCGCCATGTACCCCTACGACAGCTCCTATTGCCATAACGGCAACGGCTGGTCGCCGGCCAGCAGTGCCTGGATGGACAGTGTCATGCGGGCGCCGGTGTACCAGGCGCTGGAGAAGGAAGGGCATGTGGTGCATGAGTGCATCAGCCTCAACGACAACCAGGACCCGACGCAGGGCTACTACCCGTACCGTACCGACCTCGCCCGGTTTTCCAACCAATACGGTGACATTCGCAACGTCCCCTCGATTCTCATCGAACAGCATGCCTTGCATCCCTACCAGACCCAGGTGCTGGGCAACTATGTGATGCTCAACAGCATGTTTCAGGTGATTGGCGAGCAGTCAGCATCGCTCAAGGAGGCCATTCGTCAAGACCGTGAACGGGCAGAAACGCAACAGGACGTGACGCTCACCTGGAAACCGGGCAAAGCCCAGACCACGCCGTTCAGTGTCGGCGACTATCGCTACGAGCAGTCGCCGATCACCGGGGCCAAAACCATTGTCTGGAGCAACAAGCCCAAACAACTCAATGTGCCGGTAACCGGCAACACCGAGCCGGACTTGGTGACCAAACGCCCCCAGCAGTATGTGGTGCCAGCGCAATGGCGCGAGGTGATCGCCCGGCTCAAGGCTCATGGCATTCAGATGACCACCCTGGACAAGCCCACGGCGCTGGCGGTCACCCTGTACCGTATGGATGAGGTCAAGGTGGCCGGTGGATTTGAACCCGATCGCGCGCAAGTCAATCAGATCCCTGGCTACGAAGGGCGTCTGCTGGTCAGTGGGGTGGCCAAGCCGTTCGAGCGGCTGCAGACGTTCCCGGCAGGTTCAGTGGTGGTCGACCTTGATCAACCGTTGGGTGTCTTGGCTGTCAACCTGCTGTACCCCGAAAGCCCGGATTCGTTCTGGGCCTGGGGCTTCTTCAACTCGACTCTGGTGGTGGCTGAAGAGCCGGAGGAGTACGTGATGGAGCCGATGGCGCGCAAGATGCTCGCCGAAAGCCCGGCACTCAAGGCCGAGTTCGAGAAGAAACTCAAGGCCGACAAGGACTTTGCTGCCAGCCCGAGTGCTCGCTTGCAGTGGTTTTACCAGCGTACGCCGTTCTACGACGTGAACGCGTTTGTCTATCCGGTGGGAGCGGTGTATTGAGTGGCATCGTGCAAACAAAGCTGACTGAGCACACCCGCGCTGCGCCGTTGTCGATAGCAACGCTGCAGGCGTTCAACCGTTGTGTCCTGCAGTTGGCGTGCCTGGCGCGGGAGCGCGGAGGCACCGACTTCATCGCCGACGGCTTGCAGGCGTTCCGCCAACTGGTGCCCTTCGCGTCAGCCTGGTGGGGGGAGATGTCCGGCATCAGTGCCAGCGTCCCGCCCCGTAGCTGGATGCACGGACGCATTGACCTGCCGGCTTCGTTCGCCAATGAATGGCGATACGTGGCCGGCTTCGATAGCTTCGCCCACGACACCCTGGCAAGGCCGGGGCGAGTGTTGCGGGACAGCGAGTTCACCGACCCGGTAGAGGCGGTCAACGTGTTTGCCCGCCGCTATGACCTCTACCACCTGATGTGCATCACCTTCGAATTGCCTGAGAGCGGGCTGAATTTTTTTGTCTGCTTGTACCGCGGCGTGGACGAGGTGGCGTTCGACCTCAATGAGGAGGTGCTGTTTTCCGCTTTCTGCGATCACTTGCTGCAGCTGTGGCGTTTCCAGGTGCAAGACATGATTCGCCTGGATGTGGGCAGTGCTGCGAGTGATTTTGGCGTTGCCCGCCTGGACGGAAGCCTGTTGTACATTGGTGCACGTCTGTGTGCGGCGATTGAAAGAGAGGTACCCGGCTGGGGTGGTTCGCTGTTACCGCCTGCGGTTATCGAACAGTTGCACAAAGTCCCCTGTGTGATGCGCCTTGGGCGTTGTGCATTGACCCTGAGCCCGAATGCCAGTCATGTGATTTTGTCACTTGAAGCGCCGTCTGCGGGGGTAACGCTGGCACCAAGGGAACGCACCGCCGCGATGCTGTTCGCCGCGGGCCACTCCTACAAGGAAATCGCTCGAATACTGTCACTGAGCCCGGCCACGGTGCGCACGTACCTGCGCAATTGCTATGCGCAGCTAGGGGTCAAGAGCAAGGTGGAGTTGGGGTCCGCCTTGCGCTCAGGGCTGTCCGGGAGTGAAAAAACCGTCTGACCCTCCTCATTTGCAGAGGTCCGTTCTTTTGTTGCGCACGATAGGGTGTGACCAGCCCTGATAAAAACAAGAGAGCGTTCCGATGCAACGATTTATTCCCACGCTGTTGGCCACCACACTGGCCTTTTCCTCCCTGCAGGCGCTGGCTGCTGCCGACCTGGTGCTGGTCAACGGCAAGGTATATACCGCCGAGCCCGGCCAAGCCCTGATGCAAGCGGTGGCGGTCAAGGATGGCAAGATTCTGCAAGTGGGTAGTGATGCCCAAATCAATGCCTTGGCCGATGCCAACACCCAGCGTATCGATTTGGCGGGTAAGGTGTTGATGCCCGGCATGATCGATACTCACAGCCATCCGATCGCCGGTGGCTTCGCCAGCCTCGGCGCCAACCTGGAAGATGAAGTCAAGCCAGTAGCGGAGCTGGAGCAATGGATACTGGCCGAAGTCAAAGAAGGCCGGGGACGCGCCGGTGATGTCATCAGCATTGCCGGCACGAGTTCGGCGTATTGGGAGAAAAGCCGTGAGCTGGGGCAGGTGTTCAATCAGGGGCGCTGGGCAGACCAGCCACTGGTGCTCAACGGCATCGACGGTCACACGGGGTGGGCCAACAACGCCATGCTCAAACGCTTGAAGATCGATGCGGCAATGGTCAAGGGCCTATCGGAGCAGGACCGCAGCTACGTCGGTCACGAGGCTGACTTTACCCCCAATGGGTATTTTGCCGAGTCGCGCTGGGACCAGGTGCGTAGCGAGGTGCCGGCCGCCAGTGAGGAATTCATGCTCAAGGCCGCCCGTGAAGCGGTGAAGATCAACAATCAGTACGGTGTCACGGCCTGGATGGACGCGGCCTCCAACGCCGGCAGCGACGATTCGCTGTTTGATTTCAAAGCCACCGAACAAAGCTACGGCGTGTTGCCGCTGTACCGCGCGCTGGCCGAGAAGGGCGAGCTCAACGCCCATGTCGCTGCCTTGATGATCGCCAACCCCAAGAGCAAGCCTGCTGACCTTGAAGTACTGGCCAAGGTAATGAAGAAGTTTGAAGGCGTGCCCAACCTGAGTTTCCCGGGTATCAAGGTGTTCGTTGATGGTGTGTTGGAGTACCCCGGGCAGACCGCTGCGATGCTTGAACCCTACAAGAACAGCAAAAAAGATGGCCAATTGCTGATTGAACCTGCGCACTTCGGCGAGTTGGTGGTGGCAGCCGAAAAACGTGACTGGATCGTCCACATGCACGCGGTTGGCGATCGTGCAGTGCGCGAGTCTCTCAATAGCGTTGAGTTTGCACGCAAGCTCAACCACTCTGACAAGGTGCACAGTATCAGCCACTTGCAAGTGGTCGACCCCAAGGACTTTCCACGCTTCAAGCAACTGGGTGTGATTGCTTCCATGCAATTGCTCTGGGCCACTGGAGAGAATTACACCGTCGAGTTAGTCAAGCCGTACATTAGCGCCTCGGCCTATGGCTACCAGTACCCGGCTCACTCCCTGCAGCAGGCGGGTGCGGTGATTGCCGGTGCCAGTGATTGGCCGGTGTCCAGCCCTAACCCATGGAACGCCATTGCCCAGGCCAGCACCCGCAAAGGGCCGCTGGGGGTGCTCAACGCCAAGGAAAGCGTTGATCGCCAGCTGATGTTCCAGGCCTACACCCTCAATGCCGCCAAGGCCCTGCGCCTGGATCAGCAGATTGGTTCGCTGGCCCCCGGCAAGCAGGCTGACCTGATCGTCCTTGATCGTGATGTGTTCAAGGTCAGCGACGATGAACTGTTTGAAACTCAAGTGCTGAAGACCTTCTTCGCCGGCAAACAGGTGTACGCCCCCGCGTCCTGACCGCTCTCCCCGACGAACCCTGGCGCCTTGCCCTGCAAGGGGCCCGGTTTCGTCTGCACGAATCTGCCCGTACACCGATAACAATAAGGGTTTTGTATGAACGCACGTGCCATTTGCTCTCTCGCCAGCCTGCTGCTGGCGCCCTTGACCTGCCAGGCCCTGACCATGAACGATGACTTCAGCCTGGAACTGACCCTGGATGCGGTCAGTGACTATCGCTCTCGTGGGGTTTCACAAACCCTTGGCGATCCGGCGTTGCAGGCGGGTGCGACGCTGATCCACGGCAGCGGTTTGTACCTGGGGTCCTGGACCTCGAATGTCGACTATGGCTTCGACTATAAGACGCGCCAGGAAGTGGATTACTACGCCGGTTGGTACTGGCAGGCGACCGACGCCATCAGCCTCGACCTCGGTTACCTCAAGTACAGCTATCCGAAGGAAGGCCAGTTCAACATGAGCGAGGTCTACGCGATCCTTGACCTGTATGGGTTCAAGCTTGGCGCCTATTATTCGAGCGACTCACCGAATGCGTTTGGTAAGGATCAGGATACGTTGTACAGCTACGTGGGTTACAACGTTGCCTTGCCAGGAGAGGTGGGGCTGGAGTTGCGAGCAGGGCGCAATGATGTGAAGGATCCGGCGTTCTGGTCTGCCAGCGGGGATAACCGTGAAACCTATTATGAGTGGCAAGCCAAGCTGACCCGTGAGTTTGTCGGTATCACCTGGGGGCTGAGCTATATCGACACGGACCTGTCGAAAAGTGAGTGCGTCAGTTGGTACGGCTATGACGACCTGTGTTCGGCCACGGTGGTGGTCAGCGCCAACAAGACCTTCTGACGGGCCGTAGCCGCTGCCGCCAGGCTGCGATCGGCTGCGAAGCAGTCGTCATCCAGGCACAGTGATGAGCTTGATGACGGCCGTTTCACGCCCGATCGCAGCCTGGCGGCAGCGGCTACGTCTCGGTGCGCCATTACGCTGGATGATCTATTGTTCAACTTGCTGCTTTGAGAAGAACAATCGATGCCCTCCACCGAACAATGCCGTCCTTGGCAGGTCTTTCTGATTTTTCTGCGTTTGGGGCTGACGTCCTTCGGCGGACCGGTTGCCCATCTTGGCTATTTTCGTACTGAATTCGTGACGCGCCGCCACTGGCTAAGCGAGCGTGGCTACGCGGACCTGGTCGCGCTCTGTCAGTTCTTGCCCGGCCCCGCCAGCAGTCAGGTCGGTATCGCCTTGGGGCTGTCGCAGGCGGGCTATCGTGGCGCACTGGCCGCCTGGGTCGGCTTTACATTGCCCTCGGCGCTGGCCCTGATGCTCATTGCGCAGGGCATTACCGAGGCCGGCCAGGCGATGCCCGATGGCATCGTTCATGGCTTGAAAGTCGCCGCGGTGGCGATTGTCGCCCAGGCGGTGTGGGGCATGGGGCGCAACCTTTGCCCGGATTTACCGCGTATCACCGTGATGGTCGTGGCCAGTTGCTGGGTGTTGCTGATGCCGTCCGCCTGGATGCAGGTGGGGGTGATTGCAGTGGCGGGTGTACTGGGGCTGTTCATCTTTAAGCCGGATCAACCCGCGGACCACGACGCCTTGCCCGTCACGGTCAGCCGCCGCGCCGGGCTGTACTGGCTAACGCTGTTTTTTATACTGCTGATGGGTTTACCGCTGCTGAACGCGCTCTGGTCCAGCCAGACCCTTAGTTTACTGGCTGCGTTCTACCGCAGTGGCGCGCTGGTGTTCGGCGGTGGTCATGTGGTGCTGCCCCTGCTGCAGGCCGAGGTAGTGCCAAGTGGCTGGGTCAGCAATGAAACGTTCCTTGCCGGCTACGGCATTACCCAAGCGATGCCTGGACCGCTGTTCACTTTCGCTGCGTTTCTCGGCGCCTCCATGCAAAGCGCACCGTCGGGTTGGCTGGGAGGCTTGCTGTGCCTGGTTGCGATCTTTGCGCCATCGTTCTTTCTGGTGTTTGGCACGTTGCCGTTCTGGGAGCAGATGCGGCGCAACCTGCGCATGCAGGCGGCGATGCAGGGCTTCAATGCAGCGGTGGTGGGGCTGCTGCTGGCGGCGCTCTATCAGTCCGTGTGGATCACTGCCATCGTCCAGCCACAGGATGTTGTTCTGGCCCTGGTCGCATTGATGGCGCTGATGGTCTGGAAGCTGCCACCTTGGCAGGTGGTGATTATGTGCGCGCTGGCTGGGTGGTTGTCGGTGCGGTAACCAGCAGGTGTTCGATCTGAGCCAATTCCCAGGTACTGAGCAAGCTGACCGGGTCGGTATCGCGGGGCCAACTGTCGAGCGAACCCTGGCGGCCATCGACACTCTGACAACGCAGACAGTGATGCAGGCGAGCGCCGTCGAAGTCCAGTGTCATGCGCCAACCGTCAATATCGACTTCTGCACCCAGGCGGCGTAAAGGGCGAATGCCCTGGGCGGCGTCGCGCAATTGTTGGTAGACCTCGCGCGCGGTAAGCATGAGCATCAATCCTGTGGTCCTGTGATGGGAGAAGTTAAACCGATCGCTTGCGTACTTTCAGCGTGGAGTAAATACGCTTGCTCAGTGTGGACATGTTTGTATCAGGCATCGCGCAACAAGTCTTGAGCGTCCAACAGCCGATAGGCAATTTCCGGCTGCCGCTCCAGGGCCCGGCGAATGGCCGCCGGGATACTCTGCCGGGTCTTGCGACACAAGCCCGGCAGTGCTTCGAGTTGGATGGTGAAACCGCGCATGGTCCGCACTTCATTATCGCTGGGGCTGATCTGCAGGCGAATGCCCAGGTTCTCGTAGAGCTTGCGTTGCATGTGCTCAAGGTCGGCCAGGCTCTGCAGGTTTTCCAGGCGTTCGAGCAGGCGTTTTTCCTCTTGCCGGGTAAGCAACAGGATGCGTGTGTCCTGCAGCGTTTCACGGCCGCAATCACAGGCGCCGGGCGGGCAGGGGGTGCGGGTTGGCACGGAGGCGTTCATGACCTCCAGCATAGCGATGTGTGCGGGCTTTTGCCCAGAGGCGAACCGATGCCTGTCGTCGGCGCGGCCCGCCCCTGGGCTGCGCCGCGTTCTTGTCCTGGCCTTTGTCAATATAGTTTTTATTCGATACTATTTATCGCCATCTTCATTCGAGACCGCCTGACGTGCTATTCGACCTGTTGGAAAGGCTGTCGAGCCTGACCCGCGTCTGGTTTCGCCAGCACCCGCTGCTGGCCGACCTGCAGCCAATACAGCTGAGTGCTTTGTTGTACCTGGCGCGCTGCAACCGCTATTCGAATACGCCGCTGGCGGTCACTGAGTACCTGGGGTTGACCAAGGGCACAGTCTCGCAATCGCTCAAGGCACTGGAAGGCAAAGGTCTGATCAGCAAAACGCAGGATGCGGCAGACAAACGCAGCGTGCACCTGAGCCTGACTGCACCTGCGCGGGCGTTGCTCGCGGCGGTGATGCCCCCGGACTTTCTCGCGACAGCGAATGCGCGGATGGGGGCGCGTGGTCAGGATCTGGAGCGTTTGCTCGGCGAATTGCTGCGCACTATCCAGCGCCAGGAAAACGTACCGGGCTTCGGCCTGTGCAAGACCTGCCGATTTCATCGCAAGACTGCCACTGGAGGCTTTTGCCAACTGACCCAGGAGCCATTGGCCGCAGCCGAGCGCGAATTGATTTGCCGCGAGCATCAGCTCGCCGAAACGACGGAGTAAGTGCCTATGACCGCCACCCCCTTCACACTTGACGCGGTACTGACCGGCAAGGCCGTGGCCTACACCCGGCCAGGCTCCTGCAGCGCCATTGATAAGCAACTGCGCACCGGCGAGCTGACGGTGAACGAGCTTGGCCTGGGCGGCGACGAGCAGGGTGACCTGCGGGTCCACGGTGGCAAGGACAAGGCCATCCACCACTACCCACGCGAGCACTATGCACTGTGGGCTGGCGAGCTGGGCGCGCAGACGTTGTTGCAAGCACCAGGCGCCTTTGGTGAAAACTTCAGCACCTATGGCTGCACCGAACAGACGGTATGCCTGGGTGATCGTTTTCGCGTGGGCACGGCATTGTTGGAGATCTCCCAGGGGCGCATGCCGTGCTGGAAGCTCAATGATCGTTTTGGGGTCAAGGACATGTCGCTACGAGTTCAACAGACGGGGCGTACAGGCTGGTATTACCGAGTGCTGGAGGAGGGTGTGCTGGCCGCGGGGGCATCATTTGAGTTAATTGCTCGTCCGCATCCGCACTGGTCGGTGGCGCGCTTGTCAGCGGTGTTGTTCGACAAGCAGGTGGATGTAGCGGTGATTCGCCAGTGCCTGGAATTGCCCCTGGCGCCTTCCTGGCGGCGCACTCTTGAGCGCCGCCTGGAAAAAGCTGCAGTGGAGGACTGGTCGCCACGCCTGCTGGGACCGCAGGCGTGAGCCTTGTCAGGGTTTAAGGAGTGATCGCGACCTTCATCACGCCATCGCGCTGGTGCGCGAACAACTCGTAGGCGGCTTCGATATCGTCGAGCTTGAAGCGGTGGGTGACCAAGGGCTTGAGGTCGACGCTGCCACTGCCGACCACTTCCATCAACCGCCGCATCCGCTCCTTGCCACCGGGGCACAGAGTGCTGACGATGCTGTAGTCGCCCAAGCCCGCGCCAAACGCCGAAAGCGGGATGGTCAGGTCTGACGAATACACGCCCAAGCTCGACAGAGTACCGCCGGGGCGCAAAACACGCAGGGCAGACTCAAAGGTCGACTGGGTGCCCAATGCTTCAATGGCCACATCCACACCGCGACCGCGGGTCAGGGCCATGATTTGCTCCACCACATTGCCCTGCTTGAAATCCACTACATGGGTGGCGCCCAACTGGCGGGCGACGGTCAGGCGTGCGGCAACGGTGTCGACCCCGATAACAGTGGTTGCGCCCATCAAGCGAGCCCCGGCAACGGCGCACAAGCCAATGGGACCCAGGGCGAACACCGCCACCGTGTCACCAATGCGTACGCCGCCGCGCTCGGCACCGGAAAACCCGGTGGACATGATGTCCGGGCACATCAGCACCTGTTCATCGCTCAGGCCGTCGGGAATGGGCGAGAGGTTGGCCATGGCATCGGGCACCAACACGTACTCGGCCTGACAACCATCGATGGTGTTACCGAACTTCCAGCCGCCGGCAGGGCGAAATCCGTGGGGCGTACCGGGCCCATCCTGAGACGCACAGCCACACAGGCAGGCGTAGCTATGGCCACTGGGGGTGATGGCGCCAGCGATAACCCGCTGGCCCTCAGTGAACCCCTGGACCTGACTTCCGAGCTTTTCAATGATGCCCACCGGCTCATGACCGATGGTCAGGCCTTTGGCGACGGGGTACTCACCGCGCAGGATATGCACGTCGGTGCCGCACAGGGTGGTAGTGGTGATGCGCAGCAGCGCGTCGGAAGGGCCTACCTCGGGGATAGGTTTTTCATCCAGAACAATACGGTTCTTTTCAACGAAGATTGCCGCTTTCATGCGGGACATGGCCATTTCTCCTGAGCAGGTGTGCGTGGCTGGGTCGTGCAGTCTTCGTTCAGGGTGCGCGTGTTGGCGGTTAAACGCTATTGATTAGAATCATCAAAACAGCGCGCTGCTTTGATGTGGGAGCCAGCCTTGCTGGCGATGGGAGCGGCGCGCAGGCAGCTGTTGCGCGGTGTCTGAATCGCTGGCAAGGCCAGCCCCACACCCTCAGCATTAGACAGTCACTGAGTTTGTGTAGGGGTTGGCCTGCGCGATTACAGTGAATCAGGCAGCTGTGCTGTACTTCTTCACGCCTTGAGCCTTGGCCACTTGCTGGCGGCAGGCTTCACCGAAGGCCTCGAACATCTTCACCGAGTCCGGGTTCTGCGCAGCTTGCCATTCCGGGTGCCATTGCACGGCGAACAAGAAAGGCGACAGGCTTGGGGCATGGATAGCCTCTACCAGGCCATCTTCCGCGCGCGCCAGTGGCTCAATGCCTTTACCGAGGTTTTTCAGGCCCTGACCGTGCAGCGAGTTGACGCGGATCTCGTCGCTTTGCAGCAACTTCTGCAACCAGCTGCCTTGCTCCAGACGTACGCTGTGAACAGCGCTGTATTGCACGTCGACCGGATCGTCGGGGTTTTCCCGGTGATCGTTGAAGCCCGTTTCGGCGTAGACCTTCTGGTAGATATCGCCACCCAGGGCTACGTTGATTTCCTGCATGCCACGGCAGATGCCGAAGATCGGCAGGCCACGCTCGATTGCCCGTTTGACCAGTGGCAGGTCGAACAGGTCGCGATCGCGGTCCTGGGCTTTGCCTGGGGTTTCGTTCTCCTGGCCGTACAGCGCCGGATCGATATTGCTACCGGCACCGGTCAAGTAAACACCATCGGCCATGTCCAGGTAGGTTTCGAGCTCGTCGACGCCGCAGCAGGTCGGTACCAGTACCGGTACGCAACCGGCATGTTCAACCAGCGGCACGATGTATTTGTGGGTCATGACCTGATAGTTGTGACCTTTGCGCTCTTGGGCGCCCATGGTCATCAGCACGACGGGTTTGCGAAGGGTTTGTTTCTTATTGCCAATGTTGCTGTTGGGCATATGTCACCTTGGGACAGGCGCGGCCTGTCATTATTGTGCAGGCGCGCACTAAAACCTTTGCGCTACCTGAGGTTTCGAGCACTGCCGGAATGGCGCAGAGGGCCAGTGTTTCCGGTCGAAACCTGTCATACAGCTTGCCAGAGCCGTTTAATATGTCAAACGACTTCAGATTGCGCGGAGGAAGCCTGTCATTGCTTGAATGCAATTAACGCTATGCAGGCCTTGCCAGCCGGTGCTCCCAAGGTTTTTATCGGTTAATTATAGTTGACAGTGTAGCGATGGGCTGCAGTGCAGCCCACGCGGTTCAGTGCAGAATTTGTGCAAGAAACCCCTTGGCCCGTGCACTCTGTGGGTTGTTAAAAAACGCTTCAGGGCTGGCGTCTTCGATAATCTGCCCGCCATCGAGAAACAGCACCCGTTCTGCCACCTGCCGGGCAAAACCCATCTCGTGGGTCACGCAGAGCATGGTCATACCGGTGTCAGCGAGCTTGACCAGCACGTCCAGTACTTCGGCAACCATCTCCGGGTCGAGCGCCGAGGTGGGCTCGTCAAACAGCATGATCTTCGGTTTCATGCACAGCGCCCGCGCAATCGCCACGCGTTGTTGCTGGCCACCGGAAAGCTGGCTGGGGTATTTGTTGGCCTGGCTCTCGATCCCCACCTTGTTCAGGTAGAACCGTGCGCGTTCCTCGGCGTCCTTGCGCGACAGGCCGCGCACACTCATCGGTGCCAGGGTGCAGTTGTCCAGCACACTCATGTGCGGAAACAGGTTGAAGTGCTGGAACACCATGCCGATTTCACTGCGCACATCGGCAGCTTGACGGGTGGTCAGGGCAAGGTCGGTGTCGTTGACGCGGATTTGCCCTTTCTCAGCGATTTCCAGGCGGTTGATGCAACGGATCAGCGTGGATTTTCCCGAGCCGGAAGGCCCGCACAGGACGATACGCTCACCTTCGCGCACGTTCAGGTTGATGTCGCGTAGCACATGGAAGGCGCCATAGTGCTTGTTCAAACCCTCGATGCTGACCACGACTTTGCGCGGATCGGTGTGTGGAGCAGGGGTGCTTGCTGCAAGGCTCAGTGAAGCGGTCATGTTGTTATTCTCCCGCAATCAGTTGAAGCGTGCCGCGCTGTAGGGCGCAGGGTCGGTAAAGGTTGTTTCGCCGGTGAGCATCTCGGCCAGCAGACGGCCGCTGACTGGCCCCAGGGTCAGGCCGTGATGGGCATGGCCGAAGTTGAACCACAGGCCTTTGTGCCGGGCTGCCGGGCCGATCACCGGGCGCATGTCCGGCAGGCACGGCCGCCGCCCCAGCCAGGGCTTGGCGTCCAGGCGCTGGCCGAGGGGGAAGATCTTGCGGGCCAATACTTCACAGCGTTTGAGCTGGATTTCATTGGCGGCGTCATTGCTGGCGGCAAATTCGATACCGGTGGTCAGGCGTATGCCTTGGGCCATCGGTGCGAGCACATAACCACCCTGGGCATCGCAGATCGAATGCTTGAGTTCAGCGCCAGCATGGCCCTGGTAATGCATGTGGTAGCCGCGTTTGATTTCCAGTGGAATGCGGTAGCCCAACGGTTTGAACACGTCAGCCGATTGCGGACCAAGGGCAATCACCACCTCCGGCGCGGTGATTGGGCCCTGGCGGCTGTCCACCTGCCATTCACTGGCGACCTGGCGCAGGGTGCGGGCATCGCCATGGATAAACTGGCCGCCACGTTTGACGAACAGTGCCGCGTAGCCGCGGGTCAGGCCGCCGGGGTTGGTGACGGTCTTGGGGTCGAGCCAGTGAATACCGCCGACCACGTTGTCGCTGAGGTCTGTTTCGCGCTCATGCAGTTGTTTGCGCTCAAGTGTTTCGTAGCGTAGGCCATACGGTGCGAGTGCCTGCGCATCCGCCTTGGCCTTGCTGAAGGCGGCGTCGTTGCGAAACACCTCGATCCAGCCGCTGGCCTTGACCAGGTCGCCAAGCCCGGCGGCATCGATCAGTGCGTCATGTTCTTCCACGCAGCGTTGGACCAACGGCAACATCGCACGGGTGGCGACGGCCAAACCGGCTGCAGAAGAGTTTTGCCAGTACTTGAACAGCCAGGGCGCGACCTTGGGGATATGGGTCAGGCTATAGCGCACATCCGGCTGGCGATTGAGCCCGTAGCGCAGCAGGCTCGACAGCTCGCGAGGGAAGGCGTAGGGGATCACGCTGGAACGCTCGATCAGGCCGGCGTTGCCATGGCTGGTGCCGCTACCGGGCTCGTCGCGGTCGATGAGGATCACCTTGCGACCGCGAGCCTGCAGGTGAAGGGCCGTGCTGACGCCAACGATACCGGCGCCCAGAACGATGGTTTGACAATGCATTGGAACAGTCCTCACAGGCAGGCGATCAGCGCAGGTGGCGGCCCAGTCGGGCTTCTATATGTTTGAGGCTGCGGCGCACGATCTCGACGATCAGCAAATAGAGCACCGCGGCCCAGAGGTAAATCTGGAAATCGAAGCTGCGCGAGAAGGCCAGTTTGGTTACGCCCATCAGGTCGTAGATGGTCACCAGCGAGGCAATCGCGCTGGCCTTGATCATCAGGATCAGTTCGTTGCCCAGAGGGCCGATGGCGACGATCATCGATTGCGGCAGGATCACTTTGAAGAAAGTGGTCGAACGTTTCAGGCTCAGCGCCTTGGCCGCTTCATACTGGCCGGGGGCAACCGCCAGCAGGGCGCCGCGAAAGATCTCGGCCTGATAAGCGGCGGTGTTAAGCACGAAAGCCAGCAGGGTGCAGTACCAGGCGTCGCGGAAGAACCACCACAGCCCCACGTCCTGCCAAAAGCCTTTGAACGAACCCAGGCCGTAATACAGCAAGAACAGCTGTGCCAGCAGTGGCGAGCCGCGGAAGAAATAGATGTAGCTGGCGCTTAGGCGCTGCAACACGAGGTTGTTGGACAACCGGGCCAAGGCCAGCAGCATGCCGAGCAGGGCGCCGAGGGTGAAGGAAATCGCCACCAGCTTGCCGGTGACCAGCAGGCCGTCAATAAAGCGCGGGCCGTAACGCTCCAGCAGATCGGGGTCCAGCACCAGTGCCAGCAGTTGATCGAAACTCATGTCCGGGCACTCCGCAGGTGGCGACTGAAGTACTGTTCGATGAAGACGAAGACCCGTCCCGACAGGGCGGAAAACAGCAGGTAGCCCAGGCAGGCGACACCATAGAAGAACATCGGCTCCTTGGTCACACTGACCGCCAGGTTGGTCTGGCGCATCAGGTCAACCAGGGAGATGGTCGACACCAGCGACGTGTCTTTGAGCAACGACAACCAGTTGTTTGACAGGCCCGGCATGGCTATGCGCACCAGTTGCGGAAAGATCACCTTGCGAAAGGTCGTCGCCTTGCTCAGCCCCAGGGCTTGGGAGGCTTCGTATTGCCCTTTGGCGACAGTCTTGAAGGCGCCCAGCCAGATCTCACTGGAAAAGGCGGCGAACACCAGGCTAAAGGCGATCATGGCGGCGAGGAAAGTGTTGATCAGCACTTCGCCTTCGTAACCCATGGCGGCGAGGATCTTTTGCGCGGCGATCTGGCAGCCGTAGTAAATGATCAGCAGCGTGAGCAGTTCCGGCAGGCCGCGGAATACCGTGGAAAAAATCGTTGCAGCGGCGCGTGGAAAACGCTTGGGCGAACGGGCCATTAGCGCCACGCCCAGGCCAAGCGGCAAGCCGATGGGCAGGCAGGCCAGGGCCAGGGAAATGGTCACCAGCGCGCCGGCCAGCAGGGCCTGACCCCAGCCGCCGCTGGCAAAGGATAACAGGGACAGTTGTTCGAGCATGGGCGAACCCTCTTGCGAGACAGACGCGCACCCTCGTAGGTGCCGGCCTTGCCAGCGATAGCAGCAACGCGGTGTCAGTCAGTCCGCGGTGTCTGCTTCGCTACCAAGGCCAGCGCCCACAGGTGGCCTGGGCCAGGATTACTGATAGATATCGAAGTCGAAGTAACGACTGGCGATCTTCTTGTAAGTGCCGTTGGCGACGATTTCGTCCAGCGCCTTGTTCAGGCGCTCACGCAGCGCTTCGTCTTCCTTGCGCACAGCAATCGAGGCGTCGGCCTTGGTGCCATTGACGTCGCCAAGGATCTTGCAGCAATCCTTGCCAGCCTTGCCCAGCCATTCGGTCAGCGGGAACTTGTCGGCGATCACGCCATCCAGGCGCCCGGCGGCGAGGTCAGCGTTGGCCTCATCGAGAGTAGGGTAGAGTTTGACGTCAGCGCCGGCCTTGCCGTAGACGTCTTCGGCGTAAATGGCCTGGGTCGAGGAGGCTTGCGCGCCGACGGTGTAGCCCTTGAAGTCAGTCTGGGCGTCGGTGATCTCGCTGTCTTTGGGAACGGCGACCGACAGTGGCGTCTTGTAATAGTGATTGGTGAAGGCGATCTTCTTGCGGCGCTCTTCGGTATTGATCATCGAGGCGACCACCGCATCGTACTTCTTGGCCATCAGCGCCGGAATGATGCCTTCCCAGTCCTGGGCCACCAGTGTGCATTCCACCTTCATCTGCTCGCACAGGGCCTTGGTGATATCGACATCAAAGCCGTGCAACTGGTTATCCGAATCGACATAGTTGAACGGCGGGTAAGCGCCTTCAGTGGCAATCTTCAGGGTTTCGGCCTGAACCTGGGTAGCGCCGGCGAGCAGCAGGGCGCACGCGCCTGCAAAGCGGATAACGGGTTTCATGTTACACCTCGATCTGTTGTTGTATGCACTCTTGCTATTGTTTGCTCGCTGACGTGTAGCCAACGAATTCGTTGTGTAGAGCAGCAGTTGCTTCCAAGCGTTTTTCAACATCCGGTCCGAGCTTCTTGCAGACCTCGTTGACCATCAGGTGTACCCACGACAGCATCGTCGCGGTGGACTCCCAGAACAGATTGAATTCGGTGGGGATGCGAAACACCTCGGCGGCATTGGCATCGGCCCAGTCACAGAAGGTGTCAGTCACCAAGGTGACCGGGATGCCTGCTTGGTGGGCTTTGTGGCACAGGTTCAGGGCATGGCGTGAATAGCGCCGCGCTTCGAACACCACCAGGGCGCAATCGGCCGGGTCGCTGAGTAACACCTCACCAAAATGCCCGGCGCTGCCATCGACCAGTTGCACACCGTCACGCAGGTATTGCAGCAAGTGGGCCATGCACATGGCAACGCCACGTTCGGTCTGAAAACCGGCGACAAATACCTTGGGCCGCTGTGCCAGGCGCTGGCTGACCGCCTCCCAGGCCGTCGTACGGCTGTATTCATAGACCCGCACCAGCGCCCCGACTTCCTGCTCGAGGCTGCGGGCCAGGCCTGCGGCATCTTTGCCATGCTGTTGGCGAAATTCTTGCAACCGATCGCCCACCAGCCAAGGGCCATCACCGAGGTCGTCCTTGAGGTCGTGTTTGAGCGCCTTGAGGTGTTCATACCCCAAGGCCCGGCAGAACCGCCCGACGCTGGATTCGCTGACGCCGACTTTAGCCGCCAGGCTTGCCGAGGTTTCGAAGGGCAGGTCGGTGAGGTTGGCGAGCATGTAGCTGGCGATCTTGCGGCCGGAAGCGGCTGCATGGTGCAGGCTGTTTTCCAGGCGTTGCTTGATCGGTTGGCTCACGGGCAATTCTCGAGGTCGGTTGCACTTGGCAACAGAAAATGAATGTTTTCTGTCATCAAGTCAATATTTGACAGTTTGCTGTCACAGGAGGAAAGTTTCGCCATTGCTCACTGCTGTCGCCCATACCAAATCCAATAAGGGAGCTTCAGATGTCCGCACACCCCGACACTGCGGTCACGCAGATTGCCTTCGCTGACCTGCAGGCCTTGCTGCAGCGCATTTTCGTCCGTCATGGCACCAGCGAAGCGGTTGCCCGCGATCTGGCCTTTAACTGCGCCAGCGCTCAGCGCGACGGTGCTCACAGCCATGGTGTGTTCCGTATACCCGGTTACGTCTCGACCCTGGCCAGCGGCTGGGTCAACGGTCAGGCCGAGCCTGCTGTGAGTGATGTCGCCAGTGGTTATGTGCGGGTTGACGCCAAGGGTGGCTTTGCTCAGCCCGCGCTGGCCGCTGCTCGTCCGTTGCTGGTAGAAAAGGCCCGCAGTGCCGGTATTGCGGTGTTGGCCATCCATAACTCGCACCACTTCGCCGCGCTTTGGCCGGATGTCGAGCCCTTTGCTGATGAAGGCTTGGTGGCCCTGAGTGTGGTCAACAGCATGACCTGTGTGGTCCCTCATGGCGCCCGGCAGCCACTGTTTGGCACCAACCCGATTGCTTTTGCCGCGCCTTGCGCTGGCAGTGATCCGATTGTCTTCGACATGGCCACCAGCGCCATGGCCCACGGCGATGTGCAGATTGCTGCGCGCCAGGGTGAGCAACTCCCGGATGGCATTGGTGTGGACAACGAGGGCGAGCCGACCCGTGACCCGCAGAAGATTCTCGACGGTGGTGCGTTGTTGCCATTTGGTGGGCACAAGGGCTCAGCCCTGTCGATGATGGTCGAGTTGCTGGCGGCTGCGCTGACCGGTGGTCATTTCTCCTGGGAGTTCGACTGGTCGCAGCATCCGGGGGCGAAAACGCCGTGGACCGGGCAGTTGATCATCGTTATCGACCCGAGCAAGTCAGGGGGTAACTGCTTTGCCGAGCGCAGCCATGAACTGGTGCGACAGATGCAGGCAGTGGGGTTGCAGCGGATGCCCGGCGAACGGCGTTTCCGCGAGCGAGTGTTATCGGCGCGTCAGGGGGTGACGCTGACCGTACAGGAACTGGAGCAGTTGCAGGCCTTGGCCGTGTAGTCTGAGGCGCGGGGCAGTTGTGTTGTCGCCCCGCAATGAGATTACTGTGCAACCACGCATTAATCAGTTGCACCACAGGTCATGTTCCTGCGCCTCAGGTACAGGTATCCTCGGCACAGCATTTTCTCCGAACTGTCCTGACTCAAGGAGCTGCACGCTGTGTTCAAACATGTCGATGCCTATGCCGGCGATCCGATTCTCTCCCTAATGGAGACCTTCAAGGCCGATCCGCGTGCCAACAAGGTCAACTTGAGTATCGGCCTGTATTACGATGCCGCAGGTGTGGTGCCGCAACTGGCTGCGGTCGGCGAAGCCGAGAAGCGCATGGCCAGCCAGCCCCATGAGGCCTCGCTGTACCTGCCGATGGAAGGCCTGAACAGCTACCGTCAGGCGATCCAGGCGCTGCTGTTTGGCGCTGAGCACCCAGCGGTGCAGGGCGGTCGTGTCGCGACGGTGCAGACTGTCGGTGGTTCCGGCGCGCTAAAAGTCGGTGCCGACTTCCTCAAGCGCTATTTCCCTGAATCGCAGGTGTGGGTCAGCAACCCGACCTGGGACAACCATCGGGCGATCTTTGAAGGTGCAGGCTTCAAGGTCAACACCTATCCGTACTTTGACCAGGGCACGCGAGGCCTGGATTTCGACGGTATGCTTGGCGCCCTGCAGGGCCTGTCGGCCAACAGCATCGTGCTGCTGCATCCCTGCTGCCACAACCCGACCGGGGTCGACCTGAGTCAAGCGCAGTGGCAACAAGTGATCGAAGTGGTCAAGGCGCGCAACCTGATTCCGTTCCTCGACATAGCCTATCAGGGCTTTGGCGAAGGCCTGATTGAAGATGCCTACGCTATCCGTGAAATGGCCCGAGCCGGTGTGCCGTGCCTGGTGAGCAACTCGTTCTCGAAAATCTTTTCGCTGTATGGCGAGCGGGTAGGCGGTCTGTCGGTGGTCTGCGACGATGCTGACACCGCGCAAAGCGTCCTCGGCCAGCTCAAGGCCACCGTGCGTCGCAACTACTCCAGCCCACCGAACTTCGGTGCCCAACTGGTGGCGGCCGTGCTCGGCGATGCAGCACTTAACGCCCAATGGGCGGCAGAAGTGGAGCAGATGCGCCTGCGTATCCTCGAGATGCGTCAGGGCCTGGTCGATGCCTTGGCAGTGCTGCTGCCGGGTCAGGACTTCCAGTTCTTCCTGAGCCAGCGCGGGATGTTCAGCTACACCGGTTTGAAGGTTGAGCAGGTTCGCCGTCTGCGTGATGAGTTTGGTGTGTACCTGATTGACAGCGGCCGGGTGTGCATGTCCGGGCTGCGTCCGGATAATCTGCAACAGGTGGCTGAGGCTATTGCGGCAGTGCAGGCCTAATCGCCGCTGAGGGAGCGGGTCAGCGGCACGCCGGACCGCCGCGAAGGGATGCGGGGTGGCACCCCAAAATGGGTTCTTCACGAAATGTGGGGAGAATGTGCTGGTGCTGGTTCGGGTGTTTAGGATGTGAGCTTATCCAGTCGATTTGGCGAGGCTACCGGCCCCTTCCGCCCTTACGGCGGCCTACTTTTTTCTTGGAAAAAGTAGGCAAAACCGCTCGCTCCATTCATACGGCCCTACGCTGCGCTTCGGGTCCCCTCGCTCCGGTGCCTTCCGGGGGATCGCGGCCTACGACTTGCTTCGCCAAGTCTACGTCTCGCGTCTTCGGCTAACGCCGAAGGGTGCTGCGCACCTACCCCCTCCAGACACCTCCGCTCGGCCTCCTGAAGTCGCGAAGTTACGGGCGGCGCCTGGGCCGGCGTTATCTTCGAACGCAAGCTTTGCAGTGGACAGTCGGACACCATCGCGGGCACGCCCGCTGATGAATTGTAGGAGCCGGTTTTGCCACCGATGGTATCGATGCAGTGTCAGGTGTTGTGCAATATCTGCATCGCTGACAAGACCAGCTCCCACAAAACAGTGCAATACTTCGCTTCGCTTCGCACTGCTCTTGATCTTCATACGCGCAAGTTCATGCGCCGCAGTCTGCGACTTCAGGAGGCTGAGTGGAGGTACCAGTAGGGGCAGTGCGTAGCACCTTCGGCGTAGCCGAAGACGCGAGACGTAGACTTGGCGAAGCAAGTCGTAGGCCGCGTGGCCCCGGAGGGTGCCGGAGCGAGGGGACCCGGAGCGTAGCGTAGGGCCGTATGCAGGAGCGAGCGGTTTTGCCTACTTTTTCCAAGAAAAAAGTAGGCCGCCGTAAGGGCGGAAGGGGCCGGTAGCCTCGCCACATTGAATGGATAAGCCCACCCTAAGCCAGTCGCAGTCGCAGTCGCAGTCGCAGCATCTTCCCCCCCCGATAATCCGTGAAGAACCAATAAATGGGCCTGCTACGCAGTCCTGCGCGGCGGTCCAGCGTCCCGGTAAATCCGCGCGGTGCCCCATAGTGCAACCGCTCCGTCGGCCAGGGCTTTTCAAGGTGCAACTATTGGGCGCACAATCGCGCCCTCTTTATATGGTTGAGAGGCGGTGACGTCTCTGATTCGCCACTCTCAGCCCTGTTGCAGTTTGCGAGTGGAGTTGCACCCGGATGAACGAGCAGGCCCCAAGCGTTGAACAACGCTTTGAATCGACCCCAGCCGCCCTTGGCAGCTGGGCCCGTCAGGACACCACCTGGATGCTGGGCCTGTTTGGCACGGCCATCGGCGCCGGAACCCTGTTCTTGCCGATCAACGCCGGGTTGGGTGGCTTCTGGCCGTTGCTGATCCTGGCGTTGCTGGCCTTCCCGATGACCTATTACGCTCACCGCGGGCTGACCCGCTTCGTGCTGTCCGGGCGCGAGGGGGGCGACATCACCAAAGTGGTTGAAGAGCATTTCGGTATCGGTGCCGGCACCTCGATCACCTTGCTGTACTTCTTCGCCATCTTCCCGATTCTGCTGATCTACAGCGTGGCCCTGACCAATACTGTCGGCAGTTTCATGCAACACCAGCTGCATATCGAGCCACCGCCGCGTTTGGTGTTGTCGTTTGTTCTCATTCTTGGTCTACTGGCCATTGTGCGCTGCGGCGAGCAGGCCACCGTCAAGGTCATGAGCCTGCTGGTCTACCCGTTCATCGTCGCTCTGGCCTTTCTGGCCGTGTTCCTGATCCCGCACTGGAGCGGCGGTATCCTCAGCACCGCCACCGAGATGCCATCGGGTTCGGCGTTTCTGCACACGCTGTGGCTGGCCATTCCGGTGATGGTGTTTTCGTTTAACCATTCGCCGATCATCTCGGCCTTTGCCGTTGACCAGAAACGCCGCTACGGCGTGCACGCTGACGAGCGCAGCGGACAAATCCTCTGTCGTGCCCACCTGCTGATGGTGGTGATGGTGATGTTCTTCGTATTCAGCTGTGTGCTGACCCTGACCCCGGCGCAACTGGCCGAAGCCAAGACGCAGAACCTGTCGATCCTGTCGTACCTGGCCAACCATTTCAGCAACCCGACCATCGCTTTCGCCGCGCCGCTGATTGCCTTCATTGCCATTGCCAAGTCGTTTTTGGGACACTACATCGGGGCCAGCGAAGGGCTTAAGGGCTTGATCGTCAGAACCGGCATGCGTCCGGGCGCCAAGGCTCTGGACCGCATGACCGCGGCGTTCATGCTGGTGATCTGCTGGATTGTCGCGACCCTTAACCCGAGCATACTCGGCATGATCGAGACCCTCGGTGGCCCGGTGATTGCCGCTATTCTGTTCCTGATGCCGATGTACGCGATCCGCAAGGTGCCAGCCATGCGCAAATACAGCGGGCAACTGTCCAACGTATTTGTGGTTGCTGTCGGTCTGGTGGCTATCTCGGCGCTGCTGTATTCGCTGCTGGGCTAATGGCCTGTTGGGCTCCCGGAAGCAAAACTGTGTGCTTCCGGGGGCTTGAATTGTCCACAATAATTGTCTGGCAATACAACAATTTACGCTTGCCCATAGGTGCTTCGGGCACTTTCATGATTAACTCTGGTCCTTTACTCACCCCCGCATAAGGACTCAGCTCATGGCTCAAGTGACTCTCAAAGGCAATCCGGTTCAGGTCAAAGGCGAACTGCCAAAGGTCGGCGCCAAAGCCCCAGCGTTTTCCCTGGTTGGTGCAGGCCTGGCTGACGTGACCCTGGCAAGCCTGGCCGGCAAGCGTAAAGTGCTGAACATCTTCCCAAGTGTCGATACCCCGACCTGCGCCACTTCGGTCCGTACCTTCAACAAGAAGGCCAACGAACTGAATAACACCGTGGTGCTGTGCATCTCTGCTGACCTGCCGTTCGCTCAAGCACGCTTCTGTGGCGCTGAGGGCCTGGAAAACGTGCAGAACCTGTCGACCCTGCGTGGCCGCGAGTTCATCGAGAACTATGGCGTTGCCATCGCTGACGGCCCACTGGCCGGTCTGACTGCCCGTGCCGTGGTGGTACTGGATGAAAACGACAACGTGCTGCACAGCGAGCTGGTTAGCGAAATTGCTGATGAGCCGAACTACGATGCAGCGCTGGCAGTACTGAAGTAACTGCATAGCCTGTTGGGGCCGCTGGGCAGCCCCTCGCTGGCAACGGCGATTAATTGCAAAGAGTTGTTACGGCCTGGCCCTGTCCAGGCCGTTTTTATTTACAGTTCATCGTCTTAGCAACGTAAGCTCAAGGTAAATTGCCGGTAAAGGCGCTTTGCTTATCCCGCTGCAGTGCTTATCGTTCAGCCTCCTCAAAAGAATTCTTTCCAGTCCAATGGTCGATCAACCGATGCTTTCTCGTTCCCGTTCCTCCCGTCGCTGGCTTTTCGGCCTGCTGATTCTGCTGCTGGTCGCTGGCCTGTGCTGGTGGTTGTGGCCGTCTCCAGTGGCGCAAAAGGCTGCCAGTGCGCCGGGCGGCAAGGGCGGACGCCCCGGCTTCGGTGCCTTTGCTGGACCGGTGCCTGTTCGTGTGGAACCGGCCACGGTCGGCGACTTCCCGGTCTATCTCAAGGCGCTGGGTACGGTAACTGCGACCAATACGGTCAATATTCGCAGCCGGGTAGGGGGGGAGTTGGTCAAGGTCAACTTCCAGGAGGGGCAGAAGGTCAAGGCCGGCGACTTGCTCGCCGAGATCGACCCGCGAAGCTACCAGATCGCCCTGCAGCAAGCCGAAGGTACCCTGGCACAGAACCAGGCACAGTTGAAAAACGCTCAGATCGACCTGGAGCGTTATAAGGGCCTGTACGCTGAAGACAGTATTGCCAAGCAGACCCTCGACACGCAGGTGGCACTGGTCGCTCAGTACCAAGGCACGATCAAGACCAACCAGGCCGCCGTCGGTGATGCCAAGCTGAACCTGGACTTCACCCGTATTCGCGCTCCCATCACCGGTCGCCTGGGCCTGCGTCAGCTGGACGTCGGCAACCTGGTGGCGGCCAACGACACCACGGCACTGGTGGTAATTACCCAGACTCAACCGATCACCGTGGCCTTCACTTTGCCCGAGACGGAGCTGAGCACTGTGCTTGCCCGCTACCGAAGCGGTGCGCAGTTACCCGTCGAAGCCTGGGACCGAGGCGACCTCAAGCAGCAGGCCGTTGGCGTGCTGCGCAGCCTCGACAACCAGATTGACACCACCACCGGCACGCTGAAGTTCAAGGCGTTCTTCGAAAACCAGGACGAAGCGCTTTTCCCTAATCAATTCGTCAATGTGCGCTTGCTCGCCGACACCTTGAAGAACGTCGTCCTGGCGCCTTCGGCAGCCATCCAATTCGGTACCGACGGCTCGTTCGTGTATGTCATGGAAGGCGACAACAAGGTACGAATCCGCAAACTGACCCTGGGTGCCAGCGATGGTGACCACACCGTGATCATCGACGGTCTGGCCAAAGGCGAACGCGTGGTGCTCGAAGGCACCGACCGCCTGCGCGATGGCAGTGACGTGGAAGTGGTCAACGACAGCTCACAGGTCCCGGCAACCCCAGGCCAGCACCTGCAAGGGCAAGAGGCCAAGGACACTTCCGCTGCCACGAACCGTAAGGACAATGCCGGCGCATGAACCTCTCGCGGCTGTTCATCCTGCGCCCGGTGGCGACCACCCTGAGCATGCTGGCCATCGTCCTGGCCGGCCTGATCGCTTACACCTTGCTACCGGTGGCAGCCTTGCCACAGGTTGATTACCCGACCATCCGGGTCATGACCTTGTACCCGGGCGCCAGCCCGCAAGTCATGACCAGCGCCGTCACTGCACCGCTTGAGCGCCAGTTCGGGCAAATGCCGGGGTTGACCCAGATGGCCTCGACCAGCTCCGGTGGCGCTTCGGTGCTGACCCTGCGCTTCAGTCTGGACATGAACATGGACGTCGCCGAGCAGCAGGTACAGGCGGCGATCAACGCCGCCACTAACCTGTTGCCGAGCGACTTGCCAGCGCCTCCGGTGTACAACAAGGTCAACCCGGCGGACACCCCGGTGTTGACCCTGGCGATTTCCTCGAAAACCATGCCGCTGCCCAAGCTCAACGACCTGGTCGATACCCGTGTGGCGCAGAAAATCGCCCAGATCAGCGGCGTCGGCATGGTTAGCATCGCCGGTGGTCAGCGCCAGGCGGTGCGCATCAAGGTCAATCCCGATGCGCTGGCCTCTGCCGGGCTTAACCTGGCGGACGTGCGCACCCTCATCGGCGCGTCCAACGTCAACCAGCCCAAAGGCAACTTTGATGGCCCGACCCGCGTGTCGATGCTCGACGCCAACGACCAACTGCGTTCTCCTGAGGAATACGCCAACCTGATCCTGGCCTACAACAATGGTGCGCCGCTGCGCCTTAAAGACGTTGCCGAGATTGTCGACGGTGCCGAGAACGAACGCCTGGCGGCCTGGGCCAACCAGAACCAGGCGGTGTTGCTGAACATCCAGCGCCAGCCGGGGGCTAACGTCATCGAGGTGGTCGACCGGATCAAAACCCTGCTGCCGTCGATTACCGACAACCTGCCTGCGGGGCTGGATGTCAGCGTGCTCACCGACCGCACCCAGACCATCCGTGCCTCGGTCAAGGATGTGCGCAACGAGCTGCTGCTGGCGATTGCCCTGGTGGTGATGGTGACTTTCGTGTTTCTGCGCCGTTTCAGCGCCACGATTATTCCCTCGGTGGCGGTGCCGCTGTCGTTGATCGGCACCTTTGCAGTCATGCACCTGGCCGGTTTTTCGATCAACAACCTGACCCTGATGGCCCTGACCATCGCCACTGGGTTTGTGGTCGACGATGCGATCGTCATGCTGGAGAACATTTCCCGCCACATCGAAGAAGGCGAAACGCCAATGCAGGCGGCGCTCAAGGGGGCCCGACAGATTGGTTTTACCCTGATCTCGCTAACCTTCTCGTTGATTGCGGTACTGATCCCGCTGCTGTTCATGGCAGACGTGGTCGGGCGGCTGTTTCGTGAATTTGCCATCACCCTGGCGGTGGCCATCCTGATTTCGCTGGTGGTGTCGCTGACCCTGACGCCGATGATGTGCGCGCGGCTGCTCAAGCGCGAGCCTGCCGAGCATGAGCAAGGGCGCTTCTACCGCGCCAGTGGCGCCTGGATCGATTGGATGATCGCCTGGTATGGTCGCGGGCTTCAGTGGGTGCTCAAGCATCAGCCGCTGACCTTGCTGGTGGCGGTGGCAACCCTGGCCCTGACCGTGCTGTTGTACCTGGTGGTGCCCAAGGGCTTCTTCCCGGCACAGGATACCGGGGTGATCCAGGGCATTTCCGAGGCGCCGCAGTCGGTCTCCTTTGCGGCCATGAGCGAACGTCAGCAACAGCTTAGTGCAGTGATCCTTCAAGATCCGGCAGTGCAGAGCCTGTCATCCTACATTGGCGTCGACGGTGACAACGCCACGCTCAACAGTGGGCGCTTGCTGATCAACCTCAAGCCGCATGGCGAGCGCGACCTGACCGCCGCACAGGTAATCGCCCGGTTGCAGCCTCAGGTCGACAAACTCACCGGTATCCGTCTGTTCATGCAGCCGGTGCAGGACCTGAGCATTGAAGATCGGGTCAGCCGCACCCAGTACCAGTTCAGCCTGTCGTCACCGGACGCCGACTTGCTCGCCCTGTGGAGTGGCAAGCTGGTCGATGCCCTGCAGCAGCGCCCCGAACTTGCCGACGTCGCCAGCGACCTGCAGGACAAGGGTTTGCAGGTGTTCCTGGTGATCGACCGCGATGCTGCCAGCCGCCTGGGCATCAATGTCGCGGACATCACCAATGCCCTGTATGACGCCTTCGGCCAACGCCAGATCTCGACCATCTATACCCAGGCCAGCCAGTACCGTGTGGTACTGCAGGCCGAGGCCGCCTCCAGCCTGGGCCCACAGGTGCTTGAGCAGATTCACGTCAAGGCCAGCGATGGGGGGCAGGTACGCTTGTCGAGCCTGGCACGCATTGAGCAGCGCCAGGCGCAGTTGGCCATTGCCCACATTGGCCAGTTCCCGGCGGTGATGATGTCGTTCAACCTAGGAGAGGGGGCGTCCCTCGGCGAGGCCGTGAAAGCGATCGAGCAGGTGCAGCAGGAGATCGGCATGCCGGTCGGCGTGCAAACCCGCTTCCAGGGCGCCGCTGAAGCCTTCCAGAACTCGCTGTCGAGTACCTTGCTGTTGATTCTGGCGGCGGTGGTGACCATGTACATCGTCCTGGGGGTGCTCTACGAGAGCTACATTCACCCGGTGACCATCCTCTCGACCTTGCCGTCGGCGGCGGTCGGTGCCTTGCTGGCGTTGATCCTGTCCGGCAACGACCTGGGCATGATCGCCATTATCGGTATCATTTTGCTGATCGGTATCGTCAAGAAAAACGCAATCATGATGATCGACTTTGCCCTGGAGGCCGAGCGCAGTCAGGGCATGACCCCGGAGGCGGCGATTTATCAGGCGGCGTTGTTGCGTTTCCGGCCAATCCTGATGACCACCCTGGCGGCCTTGTTCGGCGCCATTCCGCTCATGCTTGCCAGTGGTTCCGGGGCTGAACTGCGCCAGCCACTGGGCTTGGTGATGGTCGGTGGGCTGTTGCTCAGCCAGGTACTGACGCTGTTCACCACGCCGGTCATCTATTTGTATTTCGACCGTCTGGCACGACGTATGCGTCCTCAGGCTGACGCTGTGGTGCAGGATACGCCATGAACCTGTCCGCGCCGTTTATCCGCCGGCCAGTAGCAACCATGCTGCTGAGCCTGGCGATCATGTTGCTCGGCGGTGTCAGCTTCGGCCTGTTGCCGGTGGCGCCGCTGCCACAGATCGAGTTTCCGGTAATCGTCGTGCAGGCCAACTTGCCGGGAGCCAGCCCAGAAGTGATGGCCGCTACGGTGGCGACGCCGCTGGAGCGCTCCATGGGCGCAATCGCTGGCGTCACCACCCTGACCAGCAGTTCCAGCCAGGGCTCGACGCGGGTCATTCTCGGTTTTGACCAGGGCCGTGACATTGACGCTGCCGCCCGCGAAGTGCAGGCGGCGATCAATGCCTCGCGCAACCTGCTGCCCAGCGGTATGCGTAGCATGCCGACCTACAAGAAGTACAACCCGTCACAGGCGCCGATCATGGTCCTGGCCCTGACTTCCAGCGTGCTGCAAAAGGGTCAGTTGTATGACTTGGCCTCGACCATCCTCTCGCAAAGCCTGTCGCAAGTGCCTGGGGTGGGGGAAGTGCAGATCGGCGGTAGCTCGCTGCCGGCGGTGCGCATCGAACTTGAACCACACCTGCTCAATCAGTACGGCGTTGCCCTGGACGATGTACGCCAGACCATCGCCAATGCCAACCAGCGTCGGCCCAAGGGTTTTATCGAAGATGATCAACGCAATTGGCAGGTGCAGGCCAACGACCAGTTGGAAAAGGCCAAGGACTACGAACCGCTGATCATCCGTTATCAGGACGGCGCGGTGCTGCGCCTGAGCCATGTGGCCAAGGTCAGTGACGCGGTGGAAAACCGCTACAACAGCGGTTTTTTCAATGACCAGGACGCGGTACTGCTGGTGATCAACCGCCAGACCGGGGCCAACATCATCGAGACCGTGCGCAAGATCAAGGAACAGTTGCCCGCGCTGGAGTCGCTGATGCCCGCCAGCGTCAAGCTGGACGTGGCCATGGACCGCTCGCCGGTGATCACCGCAACGCTCAAGGAGGCTGAGCACACCCTGATCATCGCGGTGGTACTGGTGGTGCTGGTGGTGTTCCTGTTCCTGGGTAACTTGCGCGCCTCATTGATCCCGACCCTGGCCGTGCCGGTGTCGCTGGTTGGCACTTTCGCGGCGATGTACCTGTGCGGTTTCTCCTTGAACAACCTGTCGCTGATGGCGCTGATCCTCGCCACCGGCCTGGTGGTCGATGATGCCATCGTCGTGCTGGAGAACATCTCCCGCCATATCGACGAGGGTGTAGCGCCGATGCGAGCCGCCTACCTGGGGTCCAAGGAAGTCGGCTTCACCCTGTTGTCGATGAACCTGTCGCTGGTGGTGGTGTTTGTCTCGATCCTGTTCATGGGGGGCATTGTCGGCTCGTTGTTCCGGGAGTTCTCCATTACCCTGGCGGTGGCGATCATCGTTTCACTGGTGGTGTCGCTGACACTCACGCCAATGCTCTGCGCACGCTGGCTCAAACCCCATGCGCAAGGCGAGCAGACGCGCCTGCAGCGCTGGAGCGAGCAGCTCAACCAGCGCATGATGGTCAGTTATGGGCGCAGCCTCGATTGGGTCTTGCGTCACCGACGCCTGACCCTGGCCAGCCTGCTGGTAACCATCGCTGTGAACATCGCCCTGTATGTAGTGGTGCCCAAGACCTTCCTGCCACAGCAGGACACCGGTCAACTGATGGGTTTTGTCCGTGGTGACGACGGCCTGTCGTTCCAGGTCATGCAGCCGAAGATGGAAATCTACCGCCGGGCCTTGCTCAAGGACCCTGCGGTGGAGAGTGTCGCCGGCTTTATCGGCGGCAATAGCGGTACCAACAACGCCATGGTTCTGGTGCGCCTGAAGCCGATCAGCGAACGCAAGGTGTCTGCGCAGAAGATCATCGAGCGGATGCGCAAGGAGATGCCCAAGGTGCCCGGTGGACGCCTGTTCCTCATGGCTGACCAGGACTTGCAGTTTGGCGGCGGTCGTGATCAGAGCAGCTCACAGTTTCTCTACACCCTGCAGAGCAGTGAACTGTCGGCGTTGCGCGAGTGGTACCCGAAAGTGGTCGCGGCGCTCAAGGCTCTGCCGGAGCTTACCGCCATCGATGCCCGCGAGGGCGGCGGTACCCAGCAGGTCACCCTGGTGGTCGATCGCGAACAGGCCAAGCGCCTGGGCATCGACATGGTCATGGTGACCTCGGTGCTCAACAACGCCTACAGTCAGCGGCAGATCTCGACCATCTACGACAGCCTCAACCAGTACCAGGTGGTGATGGAGATCAACCCCAAGTACGCCCAGGACCCGCGTAGCCTCGAGCAGGTCCAGGTGATCACCGCCGACGGCGCCCGGGTACCGCTGTCGACCTTCGCGCACTACGAGAACAGCTTGGCCGATGACCGGGTCAGCCACGAAGGCCAGTTCGCCTCGGACAGCATCAACTTTGACATTGCTGAAGGCTACAGTCAGGACCAGGCTCTGGCCGCTGTTGAGCGGGCTGTGGCCAAGGTCGGTTTGCCGGAAGATGTGATCGCCAAGCTTGGCGGCACCGGTGATGCGTTTACCGAAAGCCAGAAGGGCCAGCCGTTCATGATCCTCGGGGCGTTGCTGGCGGTGTACCTGGTGCTGGGAATTCTTTACGAGAGCTACATCCACCCGCTGACCATTCTTTCGACCTTGCCTTCGGCCGGGGTAGGAGCCTTGCTGACCCTGTATGTGGTGGGCAGCGAATTCAGCCTGATCTCGCTGCTGGGGCTGTTCTTGCTGATTGGCGTGGTGAAGAAGAACGCCATCATGATGATCGACCTGGCCCTGCAGCTGGAGCGTCACGAGTATCTGAGCCCGGAGCAATCGATCCGCCGCGCCTGCCTGCTGCGTCTGCGCCCGATCCTGATGACCACCGTGGCCGCCATCCTTGGCGCCTTGCCGTTGTTGCTCAGCCATGCCGAAGGTTCGGAGATGCGCCAGCCGCTTGGCCTGACCATCATCGGCGGGCTGGTCTTCAGCCAGGTCCTCACGCTTTACACCACTCCGGTGGTTTACCTCTATCTGGACCGCTTGCGCCATCGCTTCAACCGCTGGCGCGGCGTGCGTACCGACGCTGCTTTGGAAACCCCGCTATGACCCGACGTCTGTTTCTCTCCGATCGCTCGCTGCAAGCCGTGCTCGCTGCCCGTGGTTCGCGTTTGTTGGCTGCAAGTGTGTGCCTGGCCATGCTCAGCGCCTGTACCTTGAGTCCGGACTACCAGCGCCCGGACAGCCCGACCCCGGTGCAGTTCAAGCATGCTGCGGGCTGGACCCAGGCGAACCCATCGGATGCCTTGGCCCGTGGCGCCTGGTGGGAGCTGTATGGCGACGCCCAGCTCAACGGCCTGATCGAGCAGCTCAACAGCAACAACCAGACTGTTGCTCAGTACGCCGCTCAGTACCGTCAGGCCCAGGCCTTGGTGCGCAGTGCCCGTGGGGCGCTGTTCCCGAGTATTGACCTTAGTGCTGGTAAGACGCGCTCAAGCCAGGGCACCGGCAGTTCCAGCTCCAGCCTGAGCAACAACAGCAGCGGTATTCGTAACACCTACAGCACCACCCTGGGCGTTAGCTGGGAAGCTGACCTATGGGGCAAGCTGCGCGATGGCTTGGCAGCCAATGAAGCCAGCGCCGAGGCGAGCCTGGCCGATATGGCGGCGATTCGCTTGAGTCTGCAGTCGGAGTTGGTGCAGAACTACCTGCAGCTACGGGTGATAGACGAGCAGAAACGCCTGCTTGAAGCCACGGTTGCGACCTATCAGCGTTCGTTGACCATGACTGAAAACCAGTACCGCGCTGGGGTCTCCGGCAAGGATGCGGTGGCTCAGGCGCAAACCCAGCTCAAAAGCACTCAGGCCGACCTGATTGACTTGGTCTGGCAACGTGCCCAGTTGGAAAACGCCATCGCCGTCCTGTTGGGCAAGGCACCGGCCGACTTCGCCCTGGCCGACAGCAAAGACATCCCCGTGCTGCCCCAGGTGCCGCTGGCCTTGCCTTCGCAATTGCTTGAGCGTCGCCCAGACATTGCTTCGGCCGAGCGTAAGGTGATGTCAGCCAACGCCAGCATTGGTGTGGCCAAGGCTGCCTATTTTCCGGACCTGAGCTTGAGCCTCAATGGCGGCTATAGCAGCAGCAGTTTCAATGACTGGATCAGCCTGCCTAACCGTTTCTGGTCGGTGGGCCCGCAACTGGCCATGACCTTGTTCGACGGCGGTCAGCGTTCCGCTGAAGTCGATCGTACCGAGGCGGTCTACGACCAGACCGTGGCGCAGTACCGTCAGGCGGTGCTCGATGGCTTCAAGGAAGTCGAAAACTACTTGGTGCAGCTCAACGTCTACGAAGATGAAGCCAGGGTGCGTAGCGAAGCGCTGGAGGCGGCGCGTGAGTCGCTGCGCCTGACCAGTAACCAGTACAAGGCTGGGTTGATTGCCTACCTGGATGTGGTCAACGTGCAGACCACTGCACTGAGCAACGAGCGAAGCGTGTTGACCTTGCTGCAGGGCAGGCTGGTGGCCAGCGTGCAACTGATTGCGGCGCTGGGTGGGGGCTGGGATGCACAAACGGCCTTTACTGAGTCTGAATAAAATCTATAAAAAACAACAAGATAAGCAATTTACTTAAAGTAAAAATTTTCCTTAAGTAGATTTTGTTGGAAATTGCATGATTTAGTATTGTTTTACGTTAAATATAAATCCTAACATATTGATTTATAAGGATATTTATATGTGATTTTGGTGTGTCATTAGCAATGCGCTGTCATTGCTAAATGCCATCGAAACTCCGTGCGTTTCGGCAAAGGTTGAGTACAATCATCGGCTTTTCCCCGGGCCACTTCAGTGCCCGATTCCAAGGGTTGTGGAAGGCCAAATGCTGATCGGTAGTTACGCTTCTTCGCTGGTGGTTATTTCGCTCTGCGTGGCCATTCTTGCTTCCTACACCGCACTGGATCTGACCGGGCGCATCGCCACCGCCAAAGGCCGCGCGGTGTACCTGTGGATCAGCGGCGGGGCACTGGCGATGGGGTTTGGCATCTGGTCGATGCACTTCATCGGCATGCTCGCCTTCCGCTTGCCGATCCCCTTGGGCTATGACCTGACCCTGACTTTGCTGTCGCTGCTGATCGCCGGGCTGTCTTCAGGCTTTGCCCTGTGGTTGGTGAGTCAGCCTAGCCTGCCCTGGACCCAACTGGCCCTGGGCGCCTTGATCATGGGCGCTGGCATCAGCAGCATGCATTACACCGGCATGGCTGCACTGCTGATGCAACCGGGTATCGACTACGATCCGGCGCTGTTTAGCCTGTCGTTGCTGATCGCCGTGGGCGCTTCGGCGGTGGCCTTGTGGATTGCCTTCCGCTTGCGTCATCAAACCCTCTACGTGCGCCAGATTCGTGGCGCCGCTGCGGTACTGATGGGGGGGGCAATTGTCGGAATGCACTACACCGGCATGGCTGCGGCCAACTTCCCAGAGGGCAGTTTCTGCGGTGCACTGGGCAGCGGTTTGAGTGGCAATGGCCTGGATTACCTGGTGTTAATTACCACGTTGGCGGTGTTGTCGGTGGCTTTGCTGACCTCGGTGCTTGATGCTCGCCTGGAAGCGCGCACGGCGGAGCTCGCGCGCTCCTTGACCCGGGCCAACCAGGAACTCACCCAACTGGCCTTGCACGATACCCTGACCGGCTTGCCCAACCGTACACTGCTGGCCGACCGCATTGAACAAGCCATGAGCAAAGTGGCAGAGCAGGGTGGCTGTTTTGCGCTGATGTTCATTGACCTGGATGGCTTCAAACCGGTCAACGATGCCTTTGGTCACCATATGGGCGACTTGTTGCTCAAGGACGTGGCGCAGCGCCTGCGCGGCCACTTGCACAGTCAGGACACCCTGGCGCGCATCGGTGGTGACGAATTTGTGTTGCTGGTGGAGTTGCAAGAGCCTGATGACGCCCTTGGGGTCGCCGCCAAGCAGGTCAACCTGATTTCCCGTGCCTTTCGCGTTTCGGACCAGAATCTGCAGATTTCGGCGAGCATTGGCATCGTGCTCTACCCGGGCAATGGCATCGATCAGCATGAGTTGTTGCGTAACGCCGATGCGGCGATGTATCACGCCAAAAGTGCTGGCAAGAACGGTTACAGCTTCTTTGACGTGTCGATGAACAGCAACGCGCGCCTGCAACTGCAACTGCTCCAAGACCTGCGAGTCGCCCTTGAACAAGGTCAGTTCCGCCTGTTCTATCAACCCAAGTTCGACGCCCAGAACTGCCAGCCCATCGGTGCTGAAGCCTTGCTGCGCTGGGAACATCCGCAGCATGGGCTGCTGTTGCCGGACCGCTTTATCGGTCTGGCCGAAAAAACCGGGCTGATCATTCCGATCGGTGAGTGGGTGCTGGATGAAGCCTGTCGGCAGATGCGTGTATGGATCGACCAGGGCTACAGCGACTGGCGCATTGCGGTCAACCTGTCCGCCATCCAGTTCTGCCACAACGGGTTGGTCGAGAGCGTTGCCAAGGTGCTGGCGCGTCATAACCTGCCAGCCAACAGCCTGACCCTGGAAATCACCGAAACGACCGCCATGCACGATGCTGACGCGAGCATGGCAGTACTGCAACGCTTGGCGGACATGGGCGTGGACTTGTCCATCGACGATTTCGGTACCGGCTATTCGAGCCTGATGTACCTCAAACGCCTGCCGGCCAACGAGCTGAAGATCGACCGCGGCTTTGTCCGCGACCTGGAACATGACAGCGATGATGCTGCGATTGTGTCAGCCATTGTCGCCTTGGGGCAGGCGTTGGGCTTGCGGATTGTCGCCGAAGGGGTGGAAACCGACCGTCAGCAGAACTTCCTGACCCGTCTGGGCTGCGATTCGTTGCAGGGTTACTTGCTCGGCCAGCCATTGCCGGCCGAGCGGTTTATCGTCGATATCGAGCGTGAACGTCAGTCTCTGGCCGTCAGCTGAGTTCAACCCGCAGCGCGCAGGTTACAGGAGGGCTCGAAGGCGTCTAGCTCAGCTTCGACGGCTTCGATGATCCGTTCGACATCGGCAGCGGCCATGAGCGTGGCGCAGGGAATCCCGGCGACGGCCAACAGGGTTTCACCTGTGGCCCGGTCAAACAACCGTGCGACCATGCTACGCGGGGCATCCATGCTGGCCTCGAAGCCCAGCGGATGAAAATACCAGCGCATCACCTGACAGGCGTTGGGGAACGTCAGCTTGTTCATTCCGGCCTCCTTGTAGGGGTGAACAACAGGGGAGCGGAGCGTGATGGGTTTAAGGTCCTGACGACCTGCGAGAAACCTAAACATAGCACTGCTGCCGTCAGTGTCTGCTGTTGCTGATGACAGTTTGTCGTTTCTTTGAAGTCGTTCTCGCTCGCCTTTGATAAGTCTGGTGCACAGCTGATATCGGCAAACGTTTGCCGACAATGTTTCGCCGTTGCCAGTGTCGGCGTTCTGCTATTTTTACCGACAGTCGGCTGGGATGCTCGCCTGGGATTTTTCAGACCAATGGCAGCCCAGGTCCAGTCAAGGAGACGGTCATGCGCTACTCAACGCTCACCCAACGTATCGCCGGTGACGGTGCTGCCGCCTGGAACATTCACTACCATGCGCTGGAACTGCAGGAACAAGGGCGCGAGATTTTCCTGCTGTCGATTGGCGATCCGGACTTCGATACGCCACCGGCCATTGTCCAGGCCGCCGTGGACAGCCTGCGCGCAGGCCATACCCATTACTCCGACGTGCGTGGCAGCCTCGGCTTGCGTCAGGCCATTGCCCGCCAGCAGATGCGCCATAGTCCCCAGCGGGTTGGTCCGCACGAGGTAGTGGTACTGGCGGGAGCGCAATGCGCCTTGTACGCTGTCGCCCAGTGCCTGTTCGATCCGGGGGGCGAGGTTATCGTTGTCGAGCCGATGTATGTCACCTACGAGGCGGTGTTCGGCGCGTGTGCGGCGAAGGTGATACCGGTACCGGTTCGCCCCGAACAGGGCTTTCGCCTCGACCCGGCCGACATCGCCGCGCGGGTTACGCCGCGAACCCGGGCACTGCTGCTCAACAGCCCACACAATCCTTCCGGGGTCAGTGTGCCCAGGCACACTTGGGAGCGTCTGGCGCAGGTCTGCATTGAACATGACCTGTGGCTGATCTGCGACGAGGTCTATAGCCAGCTGCTGTACGAGGGCGAGCACGTAAGCCCCGCAAGCCTGCCAGGCATGGCGCAGCGCTGCGTTACCATCAATAGCCTGTCCAAGTCCCATGCAATGTCTGGCTGGCGCGTGGGCTGGGTCATCGCTACGCCGGCCTTGTGCGAGCATTTGAGCAACCTGGCGCTGTGTATGCTCTACGGGCTGCCGGACTTCATCCTCGACGCTGCGCAACTGGCGCTGGAACAGGAGCTGCCACAGGTAGCGCAGATGCGTGACACCTACCGCGAACGGCGTGACCGAGTCTGTGCCTGCCTCACCGGTTGTCCGGGCATTGACGTACACAAGCCGGACGGAGGAATGTTCGTGATGATTGATATTCGTGCGACGGGCCTCGGCGCCCAAGCCTTTGCCGAACGATTGTTGGAGGAGCACGGCGTGGCCGTGCTTGCTGGCGATGCCTTTGGCCCCAGCGCGGCGGGGCATTTGCGCCTGGGTCTGGTGATGGACAGTGAGCGTCTCGAACAGGCTTGCCAGCGTATTGCCCGCTGCGCTGTGCAGGTGCTGGAAGAGTGCCCATCAGTTGATCAAGGTGGCGGCCATATTGATGGTCAAGCCTAGAATCGCGGTGTTGAACACAAACCCCACCAGTGAATGTGCCAGCACCACGCGGCGCATTTCCCGCCCGGCCACACCGACATCCGAGGTTTGTACCGCCACGCTGAGGGTGAAGGCAAAGTAGTGGAAGTCCCAGTAGTCGGGGTGGCGTTCGCCGTCGCTAAAGCGCAGTAGCGGCGCGTGCTCGTTAGCGGTGTAGAACATATGGGCGTAGTGCAGGCTGAAAATGGTGCCAATCAGCAACCAGGAGCCGGCGACGGTGAAGGCGGTGAAGGCTAACTGCAGCGCGGTTGGGCCCCCTTCGAGCTTGACACCTGCCGCCAGTTGCATCGTTACCGCCACCAGGCTGGCGATGGCGGCGATGCTGACGGTAAACAGCACCAGGCCCGCGTTCTCATCCTCAATGCTGGCCACCTTGCGGACTTTCTCGGTGCTGGCACCCAGGGTCAACCATAGAATCAACAGCAGATACAGCCACACGCCGCTGTTCCAGCCAATCAGCACATGCTCTATCCAGTTGTTTGCCGGTATTAGCCAGCCGCACAGCAGGCCAACGAGAGCGGCGATACTCAGGCGGGGGTGGCTGCGGGTCAGTCGATGAAAAGCCATGCTGCCTCTAAACCAAGGGTTCTTGAGCAACTGTAGCCTCAAGCCTGGACAGGCGCTTGGTGAAGATTGAGGTGGCCATGATATTGCCCTCAATCGATTCCAAAGGGCGTGATGAGGTACTATCCCTAGGTGTCTTAGCTATAAATGGCTTGCCAATCAATGACCTGGTCATGATGTGAGTCATTTCGACCCGTGCCATTCAGGGGCATCATGTCGCGCCGCCGTTTTTGCCCTCAGCTCAGCTCTACAGGATTCCCGGTTTGTCCGATTCACTGCAAAACCCCTTGCTGCAATACCTCGCGCGCCTGGCGCCTTCCAGCCAATTGACCATGAAGTACATCCTCCAGGACGCTGCCGACCGCTTGGGCTTCGAGGATTGCGACATCAGCGACATACCCTGGCACCAGCTTGAGCCCGGTCACGTCACCGCGCTGATGGCGGCGTTGCGCGCCGATGGTTATGCGCCCAACACCTCGTCGCTGTACGTCAACGCCGTGCGCGGGGTGATGAACGAAGCCTGGCGCCTGGGGTTGATCAGCCAGGACCAACTGCTGCGCATCCGCACCGTCAAGCCAGCGCAGGGCACACGCCTACCCAGCGGCCGCAACCTCAAACGCAGCTTGATCCGTGAACTGATGGACGCCTGTGCCGCCGACCCACGGCCCCAGGGCTTGCGCGACGCAGCGGTGATCGCCTTGCTGTATGGCACCGGCATGCGCAAGTCCGAATCGGTCAACCTTGACCTGAGCCAGGTGGACTTCAACGAGCGCAGCTTGCAGGTACTGGGTAAAGGCAACAAGCAACTGATCAAATACGCACCGACCTGGGCCTTTGACAAACTCAACGCCTGGCTGGCCTTTCGTCGTGAACAACTGCCCGAAGGCCAAGCGGATGATGACTTTCTGTTCAACCGTATTCGGCGTGGCAGCCACATTACCCGCGAGCGCATCACCAAACATGCGATCTACTACATTGCACGCCAGCGTGGCACCCAGGTTGGGGTAAAGATCATGCCCCACGACTTTCGCCGTTCCTTTATCACCCGGGTGATCGAAGAGCACGACCTGTCGATCGCACAGAAACTGGCGCACCACACCAATATTCAGACCACTGCCAATTACGACATGCGTGATGACAACGAACGGCGCCGGGCGGTGGATCGCTACGACTACTGATGTCATCGGTGGGAACTGGCGTTGCCAGCGATGCAGGCACCGCGCAACAGTTGACACCGCGCCGATCCCATCGCCGGCAAGACCGGCTCCCACAGGTTTAATCCATATACGCCAACAGGCCCACGTACACCCTCCAGGTGTGCGTGGGCCTTTTCGTTTACGCTGTGGGCTGACTTCCTCGGCATTGAAAGGACGTTCATGAGCTCAGCGCGTTCTGCAGGTCTGGATCTGGTCAAGTGGCTGGCGATGATCACCATGGTTGCCGATCACCTGCGCTTTATCTGGCCGACGGCCGAATGGCTGTTCATCATCGGCCGTCTGGCGTTTCCGCTGTTTTGCCTGGGGATTGCTGCCAATGTGGCGCGCACGGTGCCAGGGCAGCTGTTCACGGCGGCCAATGCGCGTTACCTGGGCTGGATGCTGGCCTTTTCGGTGTTGTCCGAGTGGCCTTATCACGTGCTGGATGTCGGGACCGGGACGTTGAACATCATGCCCACGCTGACCCTGGGGTTGCTGGTGGTGTGGGGTGTTCACCATCATCTGCGTGTGATGCGCTGGATTGCCTTGGGCACGCTGCTGATGGCACTGCTGGTGTCGGATGTACTGATGTATGGCTGGCCGGGGGTGTTGTTGCCTTCGGCGTTTCTGATGGCGCTACGCGGTGGTTGGGGCACCTGGTTGGTGCCTGGTTTTGTGGCAGCGCTGGCCAATTTGACCAACCATTGGCTGCGGGCCAATGTCTTTGAGCCGATTACCTTGATGACACTGGCGGCGGCGTTGGTAGCCGCCCCGGTGGGCTTGTGGATGTTGCGGGGCCAGTATGGCGGGCGGGTCTGGCGGGTAGGGCGCTGGGGTTATTGGTTTTATCCGCTGCATCTGGGGGTAATCAAGCTGCTGACGCTGTAGGTACCGACAGGCAAGGCCGGCGCCTACAGGTGGATGGATTTAAGCGGTTGCCGGAGCGCTCGACACTGTTTCGATCACCGGTGCTTTCAACTGGCGACGGTAACCCGGCAAGGCCAACGCCAGAAATACCGCCGCCAACACCAGCATCGACACTGACGCCGCCAGTGCATAGCGCAATGACTCAGCCCCCAACGTTGGCAGGAAAAAGTCGCTGAGCATGCCGATCAGCAACGGGCCGACACCCACCCCGAGCAAGGTCATCGACATGACGAAAATAGCGGTTGCCTGGGCCAGGCGGGTGGCTGGGAACAGGTGAGTGATGGCACCCAGGCACGGTGTTGCCCACCACACGCCAAAAAAGGCAAAGACGCTGTAGAACAGGAACGCCACCGGCACGTCGATGCCGGCAATCTGCAGTGCAGTACCCTGTGGCCAGAGAAAATAGGCCAGGGCGAAGGGGATGCTGATCAGGGTGCCCAGCAGTGGTACGCCAATTTGCCAGCCGACGTCGCGGCGGGCCAGGCGGTCGGTAACCATGCCGCAGACCAGGGTGCCGAGGGTGGCGCCAGTGCCGCCGACCACGCCAACCAGAAAGCCGGCCTGCTGGATGTTCAAACCGTGAGAGCGGATGAGAAAACTCGGGCTCCAGGTGCCAATGGCGTAGCCGGCAATCGCCGCGGCACCGCCCGTCAGCACTAGCCACAGGAACGACGGCGTCTTGAGCAACGCCTGCAAGGTTTTCAACCAGCCTTCTTGCTGCGTAGCGGCCAGGTGCGTAGGCACCGGGGTGAGCGTTGGCGTGCGTACGGTGAGCAATAACAACAGGCCAAGAAAGATCCCCGGTGCACCGATCAGCAGGAAAGCCAGGCGCCAGCCGTGGTGCTGGGCAATCCAGCCACCCAGGCCGAGGCCCACGATCGCGCCCAGGCTTGAACCCAGCATCAGTACCGCCAGGGCGGTGGAGCGGCGCCGTGCCGGGTACAGGTCGGAAACCATGGCCACCGACGGCGCGGTGCCGCCAGCCTCACCCACGGCCACACCGATGCGCGCCAGCACCAGCATCAGGAAGCTGCCGGCGACGCCGCAGAGCATGGTCATCAAGCTCCAGGCGATGCAGCTCAGGGCAATCACCGGCTTGCGGCCGATGCGGTCAGACAGGCGCCCCAAGGGAAAGCCAAACAGGGTGTAGAACACCGCGAAAGTCACCCCTGACAGCAGACCAATGCCAGTGTCGGAGATCCCGAATTCGAGCTTGACCGGCTCAATCAGAATCGCCATCAGTTGGCGGTCGATGTAGTTGAAGACATAGATCGCGGCGAGCACGAACAACGCGTAGTGCGTGCGCCATGTAACAGGGGTCGAGGTGTTCACAGCGGGTGCTCCCGGTCTTGTTCTAGTCGGCTGATCGTCGGGGGTTGTGCCAGGTATTTCATCGTCCGTTCAGACCAGTTCTGTCGACTTCAGGCCGGCCAGCAAAACTAGTCTTGACGGACGATGTTTCGTGTCAGCTGTGGGTCAATCATTCGGGCCATCTTCGGCGTTACGCGAATCCCTGCCGCCGTGCAGCGTGATTCTGCCACGACCGGAAATTTCCAAGAAGTGAAGGAGCTGACATGAGCATCTTGTTCGAGCCGCTGCGTCTGGGCGACCTGCAACTGGCCAACCGCATTGTCATGGCGCCAATGACCCGCAGCCGTGCCGGTAGTGACGCGCTGCCCGGTGTCGAGATGGTCGAGTATTACCGCCAGCGCGCCAGTGCCGGGCTGATTGTCGCCGAAGGCACAGCGCCGTCGGCCAGTGGCCTGGGTTACTGCCGCACGCCGGCCATCTACAGTGGTGAACAGATCGCCGCCTGGCGCAAGGTTACCGACGCGGTGCATGAGCGTGGTGGTTGCATCGTCTTGCAGTTGATGCACGTTGGCCGTGCCGCCAGTCGTCACAACAAGCCGCAGGGCGCGCCGACCGTGGCGCCTTCGGCGCTGCGCGCGCAAACCCGGCTGTTCACCGACGCAGCGGGGATGGTCGATACCGACACGCCACAGGCGCTGACCCTGGATGATGTTCACCGCGTGATCGACGAGTACCGCCAGGCGGCGCTCAATGCCCGCGAAGCCGGTTTTGACGGGGTTGAACTGCATTGCACCAGCGGTTACCTGCCGATGCAGTTCATGGCCTCGGGCAGTAACCAACGGGAGGACGCCTACGGCGGTAGCGTCGAGAACCGCGTGCGCTTCGTCAAGGAAGTGCTCGAAGCCATGGCCGCGGCCATCGGTGCTGGCCGGGTGGGTTATCGCCAATGTCCTGGCAACCCTTACAACGACATTGAGGACGCTGATCCGGCAGCCACGGCCGTGGCCTTGTGCACGGCCGTGGCACCGCTGCAGCTGGCTTATCTGCACATCATGCGTTCGCCTGTGGCGGGCCTCGACGCGTTCGCCTTGGCGCGTCAGCACAGCAACAGCGCGCTGATCCTCAACGACGGTTTCGATGGCGATTCAGCCCGGGTGGCGCTGGAGGCGGGAGAGGGCGCGGCGGTATCGTTCGCGCGGCACTTCATCGCCAACCCCGACCTGGTCGAGCGCCTGCAACGCGGTGCACCGCTGGCCAGCTTCGACCGTCACACCCTGTACACCCCAGGTGCCCGTGGCTACTCGGATTACCCGGCCTATCAGGCGGATAGCCTGGAGGTGACGCCATGACCTCGGCGCAACGCAATCTGACGGTCAGTGCGCCGCTGCCGCGCGAGCACACCCAGGCGCTGCTCGATCGGCGTGCCGCCGCCAGCGCACAGATCAAGCCGCGTGACCGCTACACCCTGGCCGACCGCCTTGAAGAGCAAGTGCGCGAACACGGCCAGCGGCCGTTTCTGATTTATGCCGGCCAAGCGTTCAGCTACGCCCAGGTCGACGCCCGCGCCAACCAGATGGCGCACACCTTTTATGCCAAGGGCCTGCGCGCCGGGGATGTGTGTGCACTGCTGATGGAGAACCGCCCGGCCTTTTTCTACACCTGGTTCGGTCTGGTCAAACTCGGTGTGGTGGTGGCGTTCATCAACACCCAGGTCAGCGGGCGGGCGCTGCTGCATGCCTTGACCACCACCGCCGCCAAGGCGGTGGTGGTCGGCGAGGAGTGCCTGGCCAGCCTGCACGCCACTGATAACCTGCCGTCGCTGGCCTACTGGCTGCTGCCGGATGCTGAAAATCCCTGGAACGGTGCACTGCCCAAAGGGGTTGATGGCCATTTTGCCGCGCGCCTGCACAGCGCGCCTGCTACGACCTTCCCGCGCGACATGCGCGGCGAGATCGAGGCCCAGGCGACCACGTTGCTGATTTTCACCTCCGGTACCACCGGCCTGCCCAAGGCTGCGCGCTATAGCCATATGCGCTGGATGTCGTCCGGTGATGTCATGGAGGTGACCCTGCCGGCCACCTGCGACGATGTGTTCTATTGCTGCCTGCCGCTGTACCACGGCGCCGCCGCCACGTCGGTGACCTCAACCGCACTGCGTGCCGGGGCCAGCATCGTGGTACGGCGCAAGTTCAGCGTGCGCGAGTTCTGGAAGGATGTACGCCAGCACTGTATCAGCGTGTTCCAGTACATCGGCGAAATCTGCCGCTACTTGCTCAACCAGCCCGTGGCAGCCGACGAGCACGAGCACAGCCTGCGTTGCATGCTGGGCGCCGGCTTGACCCCCGAGTCTTGGCAGCGTTGGGTTGAACGCTTCGGCCCGATTCAGATCTTCGAAGGCTGGGGCGCTACCGAAGCCAACGCCAACCTGATCAATGTCGATAACTACCCAGGTGCCTGCGGCCGGGTGCCGGACTGGAGTCGCACCAACCTGCGCCTGGTGCGCTATGACATTGAAAACGCGTGCCATCCACGTGATGAACAGGGCTTTTATCAGCTTTGCGACGTCGGCGAGGTGGGGGAGGCCATGGGCTTTATCGTCGATCACCCGGACATCGGCGGTGGCCGTTTCGAAGGCTACACCTGTGCCGATGCCAGTGAGAGCAAGATCCGCCGCAATGTGCTGCGTGAAGGCGATGCCTACTGGAGTTCAGGTGATCTGCTGCGCCAGGACGCTGATGGCTATTGCTACTTCGTTGACCGCATCGGTGACACCTACCGCTGGAAGAGCGAAAACGTCTCGACCCAGGAAGTGGCCGACGCACTGGGTGACCTGCCGGGCCTGGAGTTGATCAATATCTACGGCGTACAGGTGCCTGGCCACGAAGGCCGCGCCGGTATGGCCGCCGTGCTGATGCAACCGGGACAACGCTTTGACCCCGAAGTGTTCTACGCACTCACCGAACGTGTGTTACCGCGCTATGCCGCGCCGGTGTTTGTGCGGGTCAGTGCCGCCGCCGATCTGACCAGCACCTTCAAGCTGCGCAAGGTCGACCTGCAACGCCAGGGCTATTGCCCTACCGCCTGCCAGGACCCGCTGTTCATCCGCGACGAACAGGCCCGCCGCTATCAGCCCTATTCGACAGAGGCGCTGCAGCGTGCCGGTCTGCAGCCGTTCGCAGGTGCCCACCATGGCTGATCTGGACGCCAACGGCGCGCAACTGCGCGATGGCCTGCGCTATCCCTGGCCGCAACCACCGGCCAGTGGCGAGGTGTGCGAAGTGGCTCCCGGGGTGCTGTGGTTGCGCATGCCGCTGCCGTTTCGCCTTGACCACATCAACTTGTACCTGCTGCAGCATGAAGCCGGCTGGGTGGTGGTCGATACCGGCATGAACACGGCGCAGACCTTTGCTGTCTGGGAGCAGGTGTTCAGTCAGGTGTTTGACGGGCGACCGGTGCTGGCGGTGATCTGCACACATTTTCACAGCGACCATGCAGGTGTAGCGGGCTGGTTGAGCGAGCGTTTTCAGTGCCCGCTGTACATGACGGCCGGCGAGTTCCAGTGGCTGCATGTGCAGGTGCCAGCTGAGCCAGCGCCACCCTGGGCCTTTACTGACTTCTACCAAAAGGCCGGATTCAGCGCAGTGCAGGCCGGCGAGTTTTTTGCCGCGGTGCAGAACAAGCATTTTCGCCCCTTGTCTTGCACCGGCTTTCGCCGTTTGCGCCAGGGCAGTCAGCTGACGATCGGCGGCCGTTGCTGGCAGGTGCTGATCGGTAATGGTCACTCGCCTGAGCATGCCTGCCTGTACAGCGCCGCTGACGGCCTGCTGATCTCCGGCGACCAGGTGCTGCCGCGCATCACCTCTACGGTCGGCGTCCAGGCCACCGAGCCGCAGGCCAATCCACTGCGTGACTGGCTGGATTCGATTGAACGCCTGCGGGCAGTGCCTGACAGCGTCTTGGTGCTGCCGTCCCACGAGCGACCGTTTTTCAACCTGCACCAGCGCCTGGATCAACTGGTGGCCCATCACCAGGGCCATCTGGCGCGGATGCTGGCCAACTGCACCGAGCCGCGCAGCGCGCTCGAGCTGATGGCGGTGTTGTTTCCCACGCTGTCAGGACGTTTCGACGAACTGATGGCACTGGGCGAAACCTTGGCGCATGCCAATTACCTCATGGCCGAAGGCACCCTGGTGCGCGAAGAACGCGGGGGGCTGCTGCGGTATCGGCGAGCTCCGACGGGGGCCAAGGCACCCGATCCGCAGCAGGTGTTCTGAGCACGCCAATGACACGGCCATGGTGAACAGTCCAGGCGGCCTTGCGGTTGCCCTTCAGGAGAGTCAGTGTGAATTACAAGAACAACAATAACTGTACTGGCCTTGGCGCACACGGTGTCCAGGCCGCTGGCCTGGCGGTGGCCGTGGCGCTGGCGACAACGCCTGCGTGGTCGGGGGAAACCATCGAGTTCGACAATGGTACGACCATCGACTGGTCGGTGACCACCAGTTATGGCATGGGCGTGCGCCTGGGCAAACCCAGCGACCGACTGATGACCCTCAACGCCGACGATGCCAACCGCAACTTCAACGAAGGCAGCCTGACCACCAACCGCATCGGCGCGCTGGGCGAGATGATCCTGCGCAAGGACAACTACGGCGCGGTGGTGCGCGCCAGTACCTTCTATGACGATGTCTACCACCAGGACAACGACAACGATTCGCCGGATACCGTGAACAAAGACGGGCGCAACGACGAATTCACAAGCCGTACCAAATACTACAGCGGTGGCCGCACCCGCCTGCTCGATGCCTATGTGTTCAGCGGTTGGCGTTTTGACAACGACACCATGCTCGACGTCAAGGCCGGGCGGCATATCGAGTCTTGGGGTGAGAGCCTGTACTACCCGGGTGTCAACGGCGTGCAGAACCCCTCCGACGCGGTGAAGGCCAACCAGCCCGGGGTTGAGGTCAAGGAAGTGCTGTTGCCGGTGGGGCAGTTCTCCGCTTCCTACCGGATCAACCCGCAGATCACCTTCGGTGCTTACGTGCAGTACGAATGGAAGGGCACTGAACTGGCGCCGGTAGGTAGCTACCTATCCAGCAGCGATGTTATCGGCCCGGGCCGCGAATTTATCCGCACCGCCAACGGCACCGTGCCGTACCGTGGCACTGACGAACCTCGCGACAGTGGCCAGTGGGGTGTGCAAGTGCGCTACCGGCCGGTGCCGGCGATTGAGCTGGCACTGTTTCACGTCAATTACCACGACAAGAACCCGGCCACCGCGATGGTCGGTTACGACCCGGTGCCACTGGGCAATGGTCAATTCGCCTTTGCCACCAACGGCTACCGGGTCAAGTACTTTGAAGACATCAAACTCACCGGTCTGAGCCTGTCGACCAAACTCGGTGAAACCCAGATAGGCGCCGAATGGTCGTACCGCGATGGCGCCCCGATCATGGTCAACACTGGCCTGGGCGCGGTGCCGGCCAAGGGCAAGGGCCAGCAATACCAACTCTCGGCCATGCGCATCCTTGGTGACCGTCCCTGGGCCAGCCAGACCACCCTGACCGCCGAAATCATTCATGTCCGCGCCGACAGTGTCGATTCCGCCTCGGCGGCGAGCAACCTGCAAGGCGTCAACCTGTTGCCGTCACTGGCACCCTTGGTGCAAGACTCCGATGACTATACCTACAAGAGCAGTTCTGCCTGGCGCAGCAAAACCGCCAGCGCTTACACCCTCGGCACCTCGTTCAGTTATCCGGGAGTTTTCCAGGGCTGGGATCTGGAAGTGCCAGTGCGCTTCTCCAACGTGTTCGAAGGCGCCACACCCATGTCCGGAAGCATCTCCGGGATGCAGGGCGACCGACGCCTGAGTGTCGGCACCACCTTCAAGTACCTGAGCAACCTGGAAGTGGCCCTGGCCTACATCGGTTACCTGGGCGAACCGGACGCGGTCAAACGGCCGTTTGCCGACCGTGATTACGCCACCTTTTCGATGAAGTACACCTTCTAAGCCGTGGGAGCGGGGCAATCCCGCTCCCACCCATTCACAGGGTTGCAACCGGGGGATCTATGGGACTCAAAGGACACGCCGCGATTGTCGGCACCGCGCAGTACAAGCCGGAAAAGTACGCCACTGCGCCACGCATGTTTCACCTTGAACAAGTCGCCGACCTGGCCGCTCAGGCCCTGCGTGATGCCGGGCTACGCGCCGAGGACATTGACGGGTTGGTGATCAACGGTCCGCACTTTCACGAGGCCTCGGTATTCGTGCCGGCCATGGCTGCGGAATACCTGGGCCTGCAACTGAACTTCGCCGAAGTCGTCGACCTCGGTGGCTGCACTGCGGTGGGTATGGTCTGGCGGGCAGCTGCCGCTATCGAACTGGGCGTGTGTCAGGCGGTACTCTGCGTGCTGCCAGCACGCATGGCGCCGCTGGGGCCGGATGAAGACCCGAGCTGGATGGCCCGCGCCATGCGCTTCGGCGGACACAGCACGGCCTACGGCGCGCCGGAGGCGGAGTTCGACCTGCCGTACGGGCACATGGGCCAGAACACCGGTTACGCGATGATCGCCCAGCGTTACGCCGCCCAGTACGGTTATGACCCGCGGGCCATGGCCAAGATTGCCGTCGACCAGCGCAGCAATGCCCAGGTCAACGAACAGGCGATGTTCTTCGGCCAGCCGTTGACCATCGAGCAGGTGCTGGCGAGCAAGAAAGTCGCCGACCCTTTGCATGTACTGGAAATCGTCATGCCGGTAGCCGGTGGCGCGGCGTTGATCATCACCTCGCGGGAAGTGGCGGCGCGGGCGCGCAAGCGTCCGGCATTTATCACCGGCTTCGGCGAGCACTTGGCGTACAAGTCGCCGTCCTATGCCAACGACATGCTCCACACCCCGATTGGTCCGGCCTCGCAGCGTGCCTTCGGCATGGCCGGGCTCACGCCGCAGGACATCCATGCGGCACAGATCTACGACTGCTACACCATCACCGCCTTGTTGACGCTGGAAGACGCCGGCTTTTGCGCCAAGGGCGAGGGGATGGCGTTTGTGCGCGAGCATGACCTGACCTGGCGCGGCGATTTCCCCATGAACACCCACGGTGGCCAGCTTAGCTTCGGCCAGGCAGGCTCGGCCGGTGGTATGTCCCAGGTGATCGAAGCGGTCACCCAGATTGCCGGTACTGCCGGTGAACGCCAGCTTTCGCGCTGCGACAACGTCTACGTCTCCGGTACTGGCGGCGTGATGAGCGAGCAGGGCGCATTGATTCTCCAGGGAGCCTGACGACCATGTCCAATAACAAACCCATGCCGCTGGCCACTGAGATTTCCGCACCGTTCTGGGAAGGGCTCAGGGCTCGCAATTTGCTGATCCAGCAGTGCAACGCCTGTAGCCAGTGGATTTTCTACCCGCGCCGGCATTGTCCGGGCTGCCTCGCTCATGACCTGAGCTGGCGAACCGTGGGCGGTGGCGCGACGCTGTACAGCTACACCGTGACGCGTATCGCCACCTTGCCTGACTTTGCCGACGAAATGCCGCAGAAACTGGCGGTGGTTGAGCTCGATGAAGGGGTACGGATCAATACCAATCTGGTGGGACTGGGCGAAGACGAGATTCACATCGGCATGCGCCTGCAGCCGGTGTTTGCTGAAGTCGATGCCCAGGGTCAGCGCTTGTTGCGTTTTACCGGGGTCGACAAGGATGCGTTGGCGCTGGAGTCTCTGGCGTCAGAGGATCGTGCGCCAGCGCCCGTGTCTTCGCCGGCATTGCAGATTGCCATTGATGATGCCGAGGGCTTGCAGGCGCTGGTCAGCGAGCAATTCAGCGACTGGAGCAACACGGTGCTGGTGGATCAGGCGCTGATCGATGCCTTTGCCCAACTGTCCGGCGACGATTACTGGATTCATACCGATCCGCGGAAGGCCCGGCAGCACAGTCCGTTTGGCGGCACTATCGCCCACGGGGCGTTGGTGCAGGTGCTGCAGTCGCGGATGAAACTGGCGTTGGGGTTTGAGATCACCGGTTTCAGTACGCAGATCAACTATGGCTCTGATCGCTTGCGCTTTCCGGCGCCGGTACCGGCTGGGGCACGGATTCATGCGCGGGCGCGGGTCAAGGCGGTTCAGGTGCAACCTCGGGGTACACAGCTGACCCTGGAGCTGCATACCCATGTGGTAGGGCAGGAACGGCCTTCGGTGATCAATGATCTGGTGATTCTTTACCAGGCTTGAGGTTGGCGTTTCCATTCAAATCCAGGTGGCGTCCCATAAAGGATAGTCACCTACCTTTTGCGCCAACCCTGCCCGGATGGGGTTGGCGACGATGTAGCGAGCAGCGCCGCGCACATCCTCCGTACGGATCGCTGTGTCGTAAAAGCCTTTTTGCCACAATCGACCATTGCTATTACGGGCCCGGTTGATGGCCAGGCTGCTTCTGGATTTAACCCTGCACAGCACTTGTGACAGTTCGGAGTCCTGAAGTGTGAATAGCCAGTGGAAGTGGTCTGGCATGATGACCCAGGCTAGCGAGCTAACCCGTTGTTGTTCATGAGCGAGTCGTAGTTCCTTGACCAGCAAACGACCCAAAGGGAATGCTTGCAGGATTGGCTGGCGGTTATGCGTTACAACCGTCACTGAATAGATTTGCCCTGGTTGCGAATGGCGGCCGGTCAGTAGGCGATAGCCGTTTGTATGAACGAGCATTCCTTTGCCCTCAAAACAGAGATTGATCCTCTCACCCTAGCGCTGTGAACATTGCCCTAGTGCATAAAACCGTGAGGATGTATTTCCAGGTCGTGAGCAACCATGGCCGCTACGCGCCCAATCGCAGCCTGGCGGCAGCGGCTACTGACCTGCGTAGCCGCTGCCGAGGCACGAGGCTGCGATCGGCTGCGTAGCAGTCGCAACCGGGTTTATACATACGTTCAGACACCATGGCCGCTACGCGCCCAATCGCAGCCTGGCGGCAGCGGCCACTGACCTGCGTAGCCGCTGCCGAGGCACGAGGCTGCGATCGGCTGCGCAGCAGCCGCAACTGGGTTAATGCATACGCTCAAACGCCATGGCCGCTACGCGCCCAATCGCAGCCTGGCGGCAGCGGCCACTGACCTGCGTAGCCGCTGCCGAGGCACGAGGCTGCGATCGGCTGCGCAGCAGCCGCAACTGGGTTAATGCATACGCTCAAACGCCATGGCCGCTACGCGCCCAATCGCAGCCTGGCGGCAGCGGCTACTGAGCTGCGCAGCAGCCGCAACTGGGCCGCTGGCAATAACTCGAAATAGGGCAAACACGCCTTTTTGTAAGCCATATGGACGATGTTTCCCAACGCTCCAGCCGCGACTATCGAGTGCAGGCAATGCCCCCTTCACGCCCCGCGCAGCCCGCGCGGGTGCGGAGCAGAACAAGAGGATCGGCCGCATGAATGTCTTCGTGTACCTGAGTCATGAAACGGAGCGATCCCTATGCGCTCGTTGATCGGTTACCTGGTGTGCCTAGTGGTGGCGGCGACCATTGCCTTCGCCTTTGCCCCACGACCTGCCCCTGAAACGACAGAAGACCCCCTGCGCACCGACCGGGTGCAAATCAATGCTTTGCTCAAGCAGGACAGCGCCGTTCTCGCTGTGGGTGAACGCGGCAGCATCCTGCGTAGCGATGACCAAGGCGTGAGCTGGCAAACTGCCGTAGTCGAGCCGCAGCGTAATGTCGCGCTGACCGCCCTGGTCGACCTGGGGCAACACCGTGTGCTGGCCGTCGGGCACGACGGCTGGATCCTGCGTTCCACCGACGCTGGCCGCCACTGGCAGGAGGTGCGCCACGACGACAATCTCGGCGAACCCTTGTTAGGCGCCTGGTCCGCTGGCGGCGAGCGCGTGCTGGCCTATGGCAGTTTCGGCAAGTTCTATCAGTCCGAAGATGCCGGCCTGACCTGGCAGACGTTGCCGCTGGATGTTGACAGTGCCCACCTCAACAGCATGGACGGCGGCAGTGACGGCCGGCGCATGCTGGTGGGCGAGCAAGGGCTGGTACTGCGCAGTCATGACGACGGCCAGCATTGGCAATCACTGCCGGCGTTCTACAACGGTTCGTTGTTTGGCGTGGTGCGCTTGAGTGCGAACCTGTGGGTCAGCTACGGCATGCGCGGCCACGTCTTTGTCAGTCACGATTTCGGTGACAGCTGGAGCCAGCTGAAGATCGGCAACACATTGCCGCTGTACGGTCATGTGCGCCTGCCAGAGACCGGCGGCGTGCTGATCGTCGGCGCTGGCGGCTCGCTGGTGCGCCTGGATGAGCGCGGCCAGTTGGTCGGCGTCGGCCGCTTGGCGGGGCTCGGCACGTTGACTTCGGCCGTCATGCTCGGCTCACGCTTGCTGGTAGGCGGCGAGCGTGGGGTGTTCCAGGATTCCGGTGGCAGCGTTGCCGCCCTAGGCAAGTGAGAGGCGGGCAATGAATCAAGCTAAAAGCTGGGTGACGCGCGGTGTCGAGCGTATCGCTGATTTTCTGATGGCGTGGCGCCGGGGTTTACTGGCGTTATTCGTGCTGCTGACCCTGGGCCTGGGCTACAGCGCCACGCATACGCACCTGGACCCCGGCTTCAGCAAGCAAATTCCGGTGCGCCATGAGTTCATGGTCAACTTCCTGCGCTTTAGTCAGTACTTCACTGGCGCCAACCGCTTTCTGGTCAGCGTGCGCTGGACGGGTGAAGGCGACATCTATAACGCCGAGTTCCTCGACACCCTGCGCAAGGTCAGCGACGAGGTGTTTTTCATCTCCGGGGTCAATCGCGCCAGCGTCACCTCGCTGTTCACCGCCAACGTACGTTACATCGAGATCACCGAGGAGGGGTTCTTCGGTGACGTCGTGGTACCGCCGCGCTTTGATGGCTCGCCACGTGACCTGGCTCAGGTGCGCAGCAATGCTGCTGCTTCCGGGCAGATCGGCCGGTTGGTGGCCAATGACCTGAAATCGGCCATGGTCCGCGCCGACCTACAGGACCTCGACCCGCAGTCCGGCAAACCCGTGGACTATGCCGAGGTGGCGCAGCGCCTGGAAGACATTCGTGCCAAGTACGGTAATGAGCAGATCGAGATCAACATCGTTGGTTTCGCCAAACTGGTGGGGGATGTGGTTGAAGGCTTGACCACGGTAATCGGCTTCTTCGTTGTCGCGTTCCTGATCACCGGCCTGCTGCTGTGGCTGTACTCGCGCTCCTGGCGTTTAACCGTCGTGGCACTGGTGGTGGCCCTGCTGCCGGTGGTCTGGCTACTGGGCCTGCTGCCGATGCTGGGCCTGGGCATCGACCCGATGTCGATTCTGGTGCCGTTCCTGATCTTCTCAATCGGCGTGTCCCACGCGGTGCAGATGACCAATGCCTGGAAGCAGGAAGTGCTGGCCGGGCGCAATTCGGTGCAGGCAGCCCATGGGGCGTTCTGCAAGATCTTCATTCCCGGCTCGCTGGCGCTGCTGATGAACGCCCTGGGCTTTGCCGTGATCATGCTCATCGACATTCCCATCGTCCACGAACTGGGCGTGACGGCCTGCATTGGTGTGATCTTGATGATTGCCACCAACAAACTGATGTTGCCGGTGATCATCGCTGACCTGCGCCTGGAACCGTCAGTGTTGCGCCGGGCCAAGGCCGACAGCAGCGTGCGTCATCGTCTGTGGTGGCGCTTGTCGGCACTGGCCGAACCCGGGCCGGCCCTGGGTGTGTTTGCCCTGAGCCTGGTGCTGCTGGCAGCCGGCGCCTATAAGTCACGGGACCTGGCCGTGGGTGATATCGGTGCCGGTGCCCCGGAGCTGCGCGAGGATTCACGCTACAACCTGGATAACCAGAAAATCGTCAGCAGCTACTCCATCGGCCTCGATGTGTTGTCGGTGTTTGTTGAGGTCAATGGCATCGAGGAAGGTTGCTTGTCGCCAGCGGTGATGCGTGCGGTCGAAGCCTTCGACTTCCGTATGCGGGCGGTCAAGGGTGTGCAGTCGGTGCAAAGCGTGGCCGGTAAGGGCAAGGTGGTGATTGCCGGCAACAACGAAGGCAATCCGCGCTGGGCAGCGATTCCTGGCTCAGCCCGCGGCCTCAGTCAGGGCGCGCGCGCCTACATGCCGGACGACGGGATGGTCACCGATGGCTGTCAGCAAATGCAGATCTTGGTGTTTCTTGCCGACCACGAAGGCACCACCCTCAGCCATGTACTCGGTGAGGCGCAGCGCATCATCGAGCAGGTCAGCACTCCGGAGCTGACCTTTTACCTGGCCGGCGGCAACGTCGGGGTGATGGCCGCCTCCAACGAGGCGGTCAAACATGCCGAGCTCTTCATGCTCGCCGCGTTATTCGGCTCGGTGGCATTGTTTTGTTGGCTGACCTTCCGCTCTATTCGCGCTGTGCTGTGCATCCTGGTGCCGTTGGCGATCGTCGCGATCCTCTGCAATGCGCTCATGGCGCTGCTGGGCATTGGCCTGAAAGTCGCTACCTTGCCAGTGATGGCCTTGGGCGTTGGCGTTGGCGTTGACTACGGGATTTATCTTTATGAGCGCATTCAGCATGAAATGGCTGCCGGTGCCGATCTGCGCGAGGCGTTCTACCAGGCCATGTGTCAGCGCGGCACGGCGGCGGTGTTCACTGCGCTGACCATGTCCATCGGGGTGATCACCTGGGCTTTTGCCCCACTGAAATTCCAGGCCGATATGGGTGTGTTGCTGTCGTTCATGTTCCTGGTCAATGTGCTGGGGGCGATCTTTCTGTTGCCGGCGCTGGCGGCCTGGTTCAACCGAGGTCGCCGACTGGTGCCCGTCCAACCGGCGCAGGCCAAGGCGCCCCAAGGGGAATACAACCTGAAAGCGAGCCCGGCGGCCCGGGACACCCACTGAAGTGAAAATAAACATCGCTGGCCTACTTGTGGAGGCGTTTGCGTCACTAGAGACTGGCGGCAGCGGTATTGGGCCTTTCGGGGCTCAAACCGAAACAATAAAAATAACAAGGGAAGGTCAACGGGCCTTACCCGAGCAAGGAGACGACTGTGGAAAATCCCGTGTTGACTCACGATGCACTGGCCGACCTGGGCTTGGACCTTGCCAGCTACGACCGCCTGGTTGGCGACATCTATGATGGTGCCCTCGACCCCCGGCCCATGGCGCGCACCCTCGAAAACCTGCGCCAGGCGTTCCAGGCCAACTACGTCACCCTGATCCTGCGGGTACCCGACCAACCGGACATGGGCGTGATGATCGTTGCCGGTGACATCGAGGGCGAAGGCGAGGTCATCTACATGGCCTATCCCCAGGCCCATACGCCGTTCAGCGGCCAGCCGCTGGATCAGGTGGTGACCATCGACGACATCATGACCTCGGCTCAGTGGGAGCAGGACCCTTACTTCAAAATGTACTGCAGCCAGCAGAACGTGTACCACGTGATGGGCGCCGACATTTCTACCCCTGACGGCGGTAAGTTGCGTTTTCGCATTACCCGCCCCAAATCTTCAGCCAATTTCTCGCTCAATGACCGGGCATTGTGCGCAAGCTTCCTGCCACACCTGCGCCGTGCCCTGAACATTCACAATCTGCTTGATCGCAGCGAATCGCTCAGTGAGCTGTATTCACAGGCCATCAGCCGCCTGTCGGTGGCCACCCTGGTGCTCGATGAGAGCGGCAGTGTGCTGCGGGTCAATCCAGTGGCGCAGAACATCCTCGCCGGCGGCGATGGCCTGAAACTGGTCGGAGGACGCCTGGAGGCGACCTATCCCAGTGATAACCGTGAGTTGCAGCGGCTGATTCGTGCAGCCTTCGCTGAGGACAAGCCCAAAGGCGCTGAAGCGATGTCGGTTACGCGGCCCTCAGGACAGGTCAATCTGGGCCTGGTGGTCGAGCCCATTCCGTCGCTGGACTGGGCCGATGAGAAGGGCAAGCCGGCCGCTCTGGTGTATATCCGTGATGCGGCGAGCAAGTCGCTGGCCAGTGAGGTGGTGACCAAGCAGTTGTTCAACCTGACCAAGGCCGAGACTGCCCTGGCCATGGAGTTGGCCAACGGTCTGTCGCTGGAAGAAGCCGCGGAAACTCTGAACATTCGCCGCAACACCGCGCGAGCCCACCTGCGCTCGATTTTTTCCAAGACTGGCGTGCGCCGCCAGACCGAACTGGTGCGCATTCTGCTCAACAGTGTGGTGGCGTTGGGTAAGCCACAGGCGAACCTTAAGGTCGCGGCAAAAACCAAATTACAGGTGCCGCCCTTAACCCTGGCCACCCGCCGTCAAGCGTAGTCCGCACGGACGATGCCGGGGCGCAGCAGGGCTGTCGATACTGCTTGCCCCACTCACGGAGAATCTCTATGCCAGTTACAGCTATCAGCGGCAGCGCCTCGGGTATTGGCGCTGCGCTCAGTGCGGTGTTGCGTGCCGCCGGGCACCGAGTGATCGGTATCGACCGGGCGAACGCCGAGGTGCTTGCCGATCTTTCTACCGCCCAGGGCCGTGATGCGGCCATCGCCGCGGTCCTCGAGCAATGCGGTGGTGTCCTCGACGGCTTGGTGTGTTGCGCCGGCGTTGGGGTCACTGCACCTTCCTGTGGGCTGATCCTGTCGGTCAACTACTTCGGTGTCAGCCAACTGCTTGATGGCTTGGCCACCGCGCTGGCCAAGTGCAATCAACCGGCGGCGCTGGTGATCGGCTCCGTGGCCTCGACCCAAGCCGGCGCCGATCAACAACCGATGACCGCAGCGCTGCTGGCCGGCAACGAAGCGCAGGCCTGCGCCCTGGCCGACAGCCTGGCGCAACCGCATATTGCTTATGCCTGCTCCAAGTATGCCATCACCCAGCACGTCCGGCGCCTGGCCAAGCCCTGGGCTGAGCGGGGCATTCGCCTGAACGTGGTGGCCCCGGGGGCGGTGCAGACCCCGCTGCACCAGGCGTCGTTGGACGATGCGCGTTTCGGTAAGGCGGTGCGCGAGTTCGTCGCGCCCTTGGGCCGTTCCGGGACCCCTGAAGAGATCGCCGCGCTGGTGGCTTTCTTACAGTCATCGCACGCGGCGTTTATCCACGGTAGCGTGGTGTTCATTGATGGCGGCATGGATGCCATGGTCCGCCCGCAACGCTTCTAACAAGGAACGCTTATGAACAAGGTGGCATTCATTACCGGCGCCAGCCGGGGAATCGGCCGTGAGGCGGCGCTGGCGTTTGCCCGCGCCGGTTTCGACCTGGCGATCAGCGCCCGTACTGTCGATGAAGGCGAACAGCATGAATACGCCTTGCACGATGCCGAGGGTGCGCCGTTGGCGGGGAGCCTCAACAGCACCGCCGAGGCTATTCGTGTCCTTGGCCGACGGGTGTTGGTGGTGCCCATGGACCTGCTCGACAGTGCCTCAGCGCTGGCTGCCTGTGCACGGGTGATTGCCGAGTTCGGCCGCATCGATGTGCTGATCAACAACGCGATCTACCAGGGCCGCGACCTCAACAGCGGCTTTTTGGCGTTACAGCCGCAAACCCTGGAGCGGGTGTTCCAGGGCTATGTGCTCACACCGTTCTTGCTGACACGCGCCGTGGCAGAGCAGATGCTCGAGCAGGGTAGCGGGGTGGTGATTAACGTCACCTCCGGGGCGGGCGAGAGCGATCCGCCGGTGGCGGCAGAGAAGGGGGGCTGGGGTTATGCCTACGGAGCGGGCAAAGCGGCGGTGTCGCGGTTGGCCGGGGTGTTGGCGGTGGAGTTGGGCGAGCGCGGTATCTGTGCCTACACCGTCAACCCTGGGGTGGTGAGCACCGAAGCGCTGAAAGCGACCATTGGAGACAAGGGTGTGATTGCCCTGCGCGCCGGGATTGCCCCCCCGCAGGTGCCCGCACAGGTGATGCTGTGGCTGGCGACATCGCCTGAAGCACCGCGTTTTCAGCGCCGGACCATTGCCGCACAGTCGTTGGCGCTGGAACAGGGGATTGTTGCTGATTGGCGTTGAGTCAGTTGTGGCCCTATCGCCGGCCTTGCCGGCGATAGGGCCAGTAGATTCAACAAAGACTCAAGCGCGCAGCCGCGCCAAGGTCATCGCTGTATCCTCAATCATGTCCTCCTGCCCACCAACCATCCCGCGGCGCCCCATCTCCACCAGGATCTCCCGCGCAGGCACGCCATACTTCTGCTCGGCACGCTTGGCGAATAGCAGGAACGAGCCATATACCCCGGCATAGCCCATGGTCAGGGCATCGCGATCGCTGCGGATCGGAAAGTCCATGATCGGCACCACCAAATCCTCAGCCACGTCCTGGATACCAAACACGCTGACGCCCGTCTCAATGCCCATGCGCTCACACACTGCTACCAGCACTTCCATCGGCGTGTTGCCAGCACCGGCACCAAGCCCTGCGCAGGCCGCGTCAATGCGGTTGGCACCGGCTGCGATAGCCGCGATGGAGTTGGCCACACCCATGGACAGGTTATGGTGGCCATGAAAGCCGATCTCGGTCTCAGGCTTGAGTGCCGCACGCATGGCCGCCACCCGTGCGCTGACGTCGTGGGGCAGCAGGTAGCCGGCCGAGTCGGTCAGGTAGATGCAGTTGGCGCCGTAGCTCTCCATCAGCAGGCCTTGCTTGACCAGGCCTTCCGGGCTGTTCATGTGCGCCATCATCAGAAAACCAACGGTGTCCATGCCCAGGCTGCGGGCATGGGCAATGTGCTGTTCGCTGACATCGGCCTCGGTGCAGTGGGTGGCCACGCGAATGGTGTTGACCCCAAGTTCGTAAGCCATTTTCAGGTGATCGACGGTGCCGATACCTGGCAGCAGCAGGGCCGAGACCTTGGCGTTTTTCATCAGCGCAATTACCGCCGACAGGTACTCTTCGTCAGTGTGCGCCGGAAAACCATAGTTCACCGAGCTGCCGCCAAGGCCATCGCCATGGGTGACTTCGATCAGCGGCACACCCGCCTGGTCGAGGCCGCAGGCGATGTCTTTCATCTGCTGCAGGCTGATACGGTGGCGTTTAGGGTGCATGCCGTCGCGCAGGCACATGTCGTGAACGGTGATTTGCTTGCCGCTAAGTTCCATGGGCGTTTCCTCAGGCAATGGCAGGTTCGGGGGTGGCATGCAGCTGCAGTTCGCCCTTGAGGATTTCCTCGGCGAACAGCTCAGCGGTGCGAGCGGCGGCGGCGGTCATGATGTCGAGGTTGCCGGCGTACTTGGGCAGGTAGTCACCGAGGCCTTCGACCTCCATGAAAATCGATACCCGGTTACCATCAAACACCGGGCCGTTGACCAGCTTGTAGCCGGGTACATAGCGCTGGACCTGAAGGATCATGGCGTCGAGGGCGGCACGGATGGCCGGCTCATCCGGGGTGTCTGCAGTCAGGCAATGCACGGTATCGCGCATGATCAGTGGCGGCTCGGCGGGGTTGACGATGATGATCGCTTTGCCCAGTTTGGCGCCGCCGACCTGTTCCACTGCACGGGCGGTGGTGCGGGTGAACTCGTCGATGTTCTTGCGCGTGCCGGGGCCGACCGACTTGGAGGCGGCAGTGGCGATGATTTCGGCGTAATCCACCGTCTGCACGCTGGACACTGCCGCCACCAGCGGAATCGTCGCCTGGCCACCGCAGGTGACCATGTTGACGTTCATCACGCCACGGGCAAGGTTGGCCTTGAGATTGACCGGCGGCACGCAGTATGGGCCAATGGCGCACGGGGTAAGGTCGATCATCAACACGCCGAGGGCGTTGAGCTTGCGCGAGTTCTCGGCATGGACGTAAGCGGAAGTGGCGTCAAAGGCGATTTGTACCTGGTCATCGAGTACATGCGGCAACAGCCCGTCGACACCGTCGGCGGTGGTTTTCAGGCCCAGTTCACGGGCGCGCTGCAGGCCTTCGGAGCCGGCTTCGATACCGACCATCCAGACCGGCTCCAACACCTCGCTGCGCATCAGTTTGTAGAGCAGGTCGGTGCCAATGTTGCCTGGCCCGATCAGCGCACATTTGATCTTCTTGCTCATGGTTGTTCGCTCCTGGGAGGGGAAAGGAAGGGGGTGGCCTCAGGCGACAAAACGCAGGCTGGCGTTGCCCAGGCCGCTCATCGACAGGTTGATGCGATCACCGGGTACCAGCGGTACCAGTGGCGCCAAGGCTCCGGAGAGGATGATTTCGCCCTGGCGAAAGGGAATGCCCAGCTCGCCCAGGGTGTTGGCCAACCAGGCCACTGCCTCGCACGGATGGCCCTGTACTGCCGAGCCCAGGCCACTGCCAGCCGGCTGGCCGTTCTTGAGCATGTGCATTTCAACGCGGGCCAGGTCCAGGTCACGTGGATCGATACGCGCCTCACCCAGGGTGAAAATCCCGCAGGAGGCGTTGTCGGCCACGGTGTCCTGGATGCGGATCTGCCAGTTGTCGATACGTGAGTCGACGATTTCGAAGCACGGCGTTACCGCGGCGCTGGCGGCCAGTACGTCTTCAGCACGAATGCCGGGGCCTTTGAGGTCTTGGGCAAGGATAAAGGCGATCTCGCCTTCGGCCCGTGGCTGGATCAGTTGGTGCTGGGCGAAGCTGACTGCGCTGCCATCCGCCACCTGCATTGCATCGGTGAGAAAACCGAAGTCGGGTTGGTGCACGTCGAGCATCTGTTGCACGGCGCGGCTGGTGACGCCGATCTTCTTGCCGATGACGCGCTCACCAAGGGCTTCGCGGCGCTGCAAGAAACGCAGGGAAATTCGGTAGGCCTGATCCAGGCTGATGGCCGGGTGACGTTGGGTCAGCGGGGCAAGTGTTTTGCGGCCACGCAAGGCATTGAACAGCTCATCGCCCAGGGCGGTGATCAGGGAAGCATCCATGGCGGTTTCGCTCTGTGTAAGGAATAAAAAAGCCGGTCCCAAGGGTCCAGGGTACCGGCGAAAAGGGTGGCTTCAGCCGGGCCAGACGCTGCTGTCGGCACCGCCATCGACGTCGATGATCTTGCCGGTGACCCAGCCTGAAGCCGGGCTGGCCAGGTACAGCGCGGCCGCGGCGATGTCCTCGGGGCTGCCCAGGCATTTGAGCGGGGTGTTGGCTTCCATGGCCTGGCGCATGGCCGTGGGCATGACCTTGTTCAGCGCTTCGGTCAAGGTCGGCCCGGGGGCGACGGCGTTGACCCGTACCTGGGGGGCGAAGTCCTGAGCCAGCAGGCGTGTCAGGTGACTCAATGCGGCCTTGGCGGTGCCATAGGCACTGAACTGTCGCTGGGCATAACGTGCGGCCACTGAGCTGACATTAATAATGTTGCCGCCCCCGGCCTCGCGCATCAGCGGCACGCACAGCTGGCACAGGGCATAAGCACTGGAAACGTTGAAACGCAGAATCTCTTCGAACTGCTCCGGGCTCATGCTCAGGGCATCGTTGGGGCCACCACCACCAGCGTTGTTGACCAAGTGGGTGATGCGCCCGAAGTGCTCCTGACTGCGACGCACCAGGGCCTGGCGTTGTTCGCTGTCGTTGACATCGCAGGCGATGGCCAGGGCGCGGCGGCCGAGGCGGCGTACCTCGTCGGCGACGCGCTCGATGTCGTCAGGGCTGCGCGCGCTGCAGACCACATCGGCACCGGCTTCGGCATAGGCCAGGGCGATGGCGCGGCCAATGCCACGGCCGCTGCCAGTGACGATGGCGACGCTGCCGGGGAGCTGGAAACGTTGCAGGATACTCATTGGCTGTTCTTCCTCAAGCGTGAGTGGACGCATGAGAGGAGTATTTCCCGCGGCGTGGGTGGGAGCATCGTCTCAATGGACTAAGGGCAATAGCCTGCACACCTGCCTGTAGCCGCTGCCGCCAGGCTGCGATCGACTGCACAGCAGTCGCCTTTGAGTTTCTACGACCGCTCCGCGGCCGATCGCAGCCTGGCGGCAGCGGCTACGTCAGTAGCTGTTCGCACCTATAGTCCGCTTTGACGATGAAGCCTGGGCTGGGCAATCCGATCATCAATCACGGCTCGCGCATTGGCGCAACGAGATTGGGAGAACACACAGGATGCACAGCATGCGAGAAAAGACTCAGGACGAAATCGAACTGCTGGAGCGCGCGCGGCGCTTGCTGCCGGCGCTGCGCGAACGCTCGTCACAAGGTGATCGCGAGCTCAAGGTCGCGGACGAATCGATTGCCGAGTTGAAATCGGCAGGGCTGTTGCGGGCCCTGCAACCGCGGGCGTTCGGTGGCTATGAAGTGGACCCGCGCACCTTTTTCGAGATCCAGATGATCCTCGCCGAAGGGTGCATGTCCACCGCCTGGGTCTACGGCGTGATGGGCGTTCACCCCTGGCAGCTGGCACGCTACCCGGTTGAGGCCCAGCGTGAAGTATGGGGCGAAGATCATGACACCCTGGTGTCTTCAACCTATATGCCGACCGCCAAGGTCACAGTGGTCGAAGGCGGCTATCGCATCAGCGGCCGCTGGGGCTTTTCCAGCGGTAGCGAACACTGTCAGTGGGTGCTGCTCGGCGGTATCCTCCCGGCGGAGGGGGACCTGCCGGCCGAACATGGCACCTTCCTCCTGCCACGCGTGGACTACCAGATTCAACGCAACTGGGAAGTGCTCGGCCTGCGCGGCACCGGCAGCCACGACATCCTCGTCGAAGACGCCTTTGTCCCGGCGCACCGGGTGCAACGCACCAACAATTGCACCCTCGAGGCCACACCAGGGCGCCTGGTCAACAGCAACCCGATCTACGCCATTCCCTTTGCCCAGGTGTTTTCCCGTGCGGTCTCGACCTCGGCCATCGGCGCGTTGCAAGGCGCCATTGATCTGTTCCGCGCCAATGCTGCGCAGCATATCGGCAAGCACGGCGCCCGCACGGCGGATGATCCTGCGGCGCAAACCGCAGTGGCCGAAGCCACGCTCACGGTCGATAGCCTCAAATTGGTGCTGGAACGCAACTACGAGCACTTGATGCAGCTGGCCCGCGCCGGCGAGTACCCGGACGTGGAAACCCGTCTGCTGTACCGCTACCAGTCGGCTTATGTCACCAACCTGTGCGCTGAGAAGGTCAACGAACTGCTGCGCTGCATGGCGGCGTCAGGGCTCTACAACAGCAACCCGGTGGCGCGTATTTTCCGCGACCTGCACCAGGCGCGTGGGCACATCGCCAACAACTTTCAGGCCTACGGGCGCAGCCTCGGCGCGGTGCAATTGGGCCTGCCAAACCCTGATCCGTACGTTTGATGCCATCGACCGTCAACCTGCCCGCAAGCCGGGCAGGCGACTTTGAGAACTGAGCCATGAATGACTTTCTTGCCTTGCGCGTGGCGCGGGTGGTCGAGGAAACGGCCGATGCCCGTTCGCTGATCTTCGATGTGCCCGAGCAGCTGGCTGAACGCTTTCGCTACCAACCCGGGCAGTTCCTGACCCTGCGCATCCCCTACGGCGATGACTGGCTGCCGCGCTGTTACTCGCTGTCGAGTACGCCGTTGCTGGACGAGCCGCTGCGGGTGACGGTCAAGCGGGTGCGCGATGGACGGGCCTCGAACTGGTTGTGCACTGAGCTGCAAGAAGGCCAGACCCTGCAAGTCCTGCCGCCCGCCGGAGTGTTCGTGCCGCGCAATCTGGACGCTGACCTGCTGCTGTTCGGCGGGGGCAGTGGCGTAACGCCAGTGCTGTCGATCCTGCGTTCGGCGTTACTGGTCGGGCAGGGGCGAATTCTGCTGATCTACGCCAACCGCGACGAAAGCTCGGTGATCTTTCGCGACGAATTGCGCTTTCTGGCCAATGCTCACCCCGAACGCCTGCAGATCGTCCATTGGCTTGACTCGGTCCAGGGCATTCCCGCGGCAGCGCAATTGGCGGCACTGGCGCAACCGTTCATGGATGCCCAGGCCTTCATCTGCGGCCCCGGACCGTTTATGGACACCGCCGTCAGCGCCTTGAAAAGCCTGGGGGTGCCGGGCGAACGGGTGCATGTCGAACGTTTTGTCTCCTTGCCCGGTGAAAGCGAAGTGCTGCAGGTGGTTGCCAGCGAAGCGGCGGTGGCTGCGCAACTGGCGGTGCGCCTGGATGGTGAGGAGCACCACTTGGCGTGTGACAGCGGCGAGACGCTGCTGGCTGCCATGGAACGTGCCGGCCTCAAGCCGCCCAGTGCATGCCGGGTCGGGGGCTGTGCCTCGTGCATGTGCACCCTGGAAAGCGGCGATATCGAACTGCTGATCAACGATGCGCTGGATGCCGGCGAACTGGCCGAGGGCTGGATCCTGGCCTGCCAGGCCGTCCCCACCAGCGCGAACCTGCGAATCCGTTTTCCTGAGTGATGCCCATGAATGAACTTGTCATGCCTTCGCCTTTGCCGGGCACCGCTGGTCAGGACGCCGTGCCGTCGACCATTGCTCGCTTGCTGTTTGACAGTGCCCGGCGTTTTGCCGGGCGTACGGCCATTGAGGACGAGGGCGTCTGTACCGATTATGCCGAGTTGCCAGCGTTGGCCTTGACCGTTACCCGCGGCCTGATGGCCCTGGGCATCCAACCGGGTGACCGGGTGGCGGTCTGGGCACCCAATGGGCGCGCTTGGATCGTCGCGGCCTTGGGCATCCACTGCGCCGGTGCGGTGCTGGTACCGATCAATACGCGGATGAAGGGCGCCGAAGCGGCGGATGTGCTGGCCCGCAGCGGTTGCCGGGTGCTGTTTGTCCAGCAGCGGTTTCTCGACACCGACTACCCGTCGATGCTGGCCGCACATCGTCCGCGCAGCCTTGAACACCTGGTGGTATTCGCCAGCGACTCGCCCCGTAACGCTTGCGACCTGAGCTATGAGCAGTTTGTCGCCGGCGCCGCCATCGTCGAAGTACTCAAAGCTGAGCGCCGGGCCTTGGCCGTTCAGCCCGAGGCGGTCTGCGACCTGTTGTTCACCTCTGGCACAACAGGCAAGCCCAAGGGCGTGATGAGCGGCCATGGCCAATGCCTGCGGGCCTTCAGTGAGTACGTGCGGGTGATCGGCCTGGTGCCGGGAGACCGCTACCTGATCGTCAATCCGTTCTTCCACGCCTTTGGCTACAAAGCCGGCTGGCTGACCTGCCTGATCGCCGGGGCGACGATCCTGCCCCATGCGGTGTTCGATGCTGAAGCGGTATTCCAACGGATTACCCGCGAGCGCATCAGCGTCTTGCCGGGGGCGCCGACGTTGTACCTGTCGCTGTTGGCGCATCCACGCCTGCGCGAGACCGACCTGTCGAGCCTGCGCATCGCGGTGACCGGTTCGGCGAGCATTCCACCGAGCCTGATCGAGCGCATGCGCCGCGAATTGGGCTTTAGCTGCGTAACCACTGCTTACGGCCTGACCGAATGCGGCGGTCTGGCCACCCTGTGTGATCCGCAGGATTCGGCCGAAGTCATTGCCGGCACCAGTGGCCGGCCGCTGGCTGGAACCGAGGTGAGTATCCGCGATCCGCACAACCAGGCCTTGGCCAGCGGCGAGACCGGGGAGATCTGCCTGCGCGGCTTTCATGTGATGCAAGGCTATTTCGAGAACCCCGAGGCCACGGCCGAAGCCATCGATACGCAGGGCTGGCTGCATACCGGTGATGTCGGGCGCCTGGATGCGGCAGGCAACCTGACCATCACCGACCGCCTCAAGGACCTGTTCATTGTCGGCGGCTTTAACTGCTACCCGGCGGAGATCGAAGCGGCGCTGATCGCTCATCCGGCCATTGCCCAGGTAGCGGTGATCGGCATTGCCGATGAGCGCATGGGCGAGGTGGGTTGTGCTTGCGTGGTGTTGCGCGAGGGGCAGCAGTTGCAGGAACCGGAGCTGATCGCCTGGAGCCGGGAGCGCATGGCCAATTACAAGGTGCCGCGGCAGGTGCGCTTCATGACCTCATTGCCGTTGAACCCGTCAGCCAAAGTCGCCAAGAACGAGTTGCGGGCGCTGGTGGGGCAAGGCTGACGAGTTGTTGTGCGGCCATCGCTGGCAAGCCAGCTATCACAGGTTTGGTCGATGCAGTTCCTGTGGGAGCCGGCCTTGCCGGCGATGAGGCCAGGTGGCCTAGGCCATATGGATGATGTTCACACCGCCGCCGCGTTTCACTCTGCGCAGGTCACCTCACAACAACAAGAAAAAGGATCGCTGCATGTCTAGGTTCAACGCGACTCATGGCGGGCTGTTGCTGACACTTTCCGTGGCCTGTGCGCACGCCAACGCTGGCCCTCGAATCGAGCTGGGCGAAAACACCACCCTGGATTCGTCGCTGACGGTCAACTACACCGCTTCCATGCGTACCGCCAAGCCCGCTCACCAGTACCTCAACGACATCAACAACGACGACGGCACGCGCAACTTCGATCGCGGTGCGCTGATCACCAACCGGGTCAGCCTGTTCGGTGAATTACTGCTCAAGCACGACAACCTCGGTGCGGTACTGCGCGGCAGCCATTTCTACGACGATGTCTATCACAACCGCAACGACAACGACTCACCGGACACCGTCAACAAGATCGGCCGCGCCGATGGTTTTACGGAAGACACCCGCCGCTTGAGCGGCAGCAAGGCCCGATTGCTCGATGCCTATGTCTACGGCAACTTTGATGTCGCCGAGAGTCAGTACCTGTCGATCAAGGCTGGGCGCCACCTGGTGGCCTGGGGCGAGAGTCTGTTCTGGGCCAACATCAGTCAGGGTCAGGCGCCGGTGGATGCGACCAAGTTCAACGTGCCCGGCACTGAAGCCAAGGACGCCTACCTGCCTGTGGGGCAAGTGTCGGCCTCGTGGTCGCTCAATGAAGACCTGGCGCTGGTCGGCTTCTATCAATACGAGTGGGAAAAGACTCAGCTCAACCCGGTGGGCGATTATTTCGGCAGCGATACCTTCGGACCGGGCGCCGAGTTCTTTCGCCTCGGTGCCGGGGTGATCAACAGCCTGCCGGACGATACCTTCACCGCCGTCACTTACGCCGGTGACGTCGAACCCCGCGACAGCGGCCAATGGGGCTTGGGCGTACGCTACCGGATCACCGAGAACACCGAAGTCGGCCTGTTTCATTACCGCTATCACGAGCGGGTCGGGGCGCTGTTCTTCGACTTCAGCGGCCAGACCCAATACTCCTCGCTCAGCGGCGTTGGCCGTTATGCCAGCGCTGGCAGCGGCCCGGTGTACCGCCTGGGCTACTTCGACGATGTCGAGCTGACCGGGGTCAGTTTCAGTTCCAAGGTTGGTGACTCGGTGCAGTTTGCCGGCGACCTCAGCTACCGCGACGGTGCCGCCGTGTACCTGGACAACGGCGCCCCGGCGCGTGGCCAGTTGTGGCAGGGCAACCTCAATGGCAGCTATATCATTGGCCCGAGCTTTCTCGCCCAGCAAACCACGGTCATGGCCGAGGTGGTGCACCAGCACATCGAAGGCGTCGATACCCTGCATATCACCGGGGGTGGGCCGGGCGTCGACGGCAGTTTCAACAATTTCGAGTCCGAGACCCAGACCCGCGGCCAGACCCTGCTTGGCATAGGTACCTACATGGATTACCTGGGCATCGCCGATGGTCTGGACCTGACTACCCGCCTGGTCTGGACCCAGAACGTCGATGGTAGCGCCTATCAAGGCCTTGGCCGTGACGAAAAACGCCTGACCGTCGGTGGCGATTTCAAGTACCTGGGCAACTTCCAGGTCGGCCTGACCTATGTCGCCTACCTCAGTTCCCCGGACATCGCCCAGGGCCGCCTGCTGGCCGACCGCGATTACCTGTCGTTCAACGCTAAATACACCTTCTGACCGAAAAGGGCCTGCCATGCACACGTCTCCCTTCAGCCCGATCGACATCGGCCCACTGACCCTGAAAAACCGCTTTATCAAAGCGGCCACCAACGAAGGCATGAGCACCCAGGGCCTGCCGTCCAAGCAACTGGTCAAGCTCCACGCCGGGCTTGCCCGTGGCGCAGTGGCCTTGACCACCGTGGCCTATTGCGCGGTCAGCAAGGACGGGCGCACCTTGCCCAACCAGCTGACCCTGACCCGCGAAAGCTTGCCGCACTTCAAGGCGCTGACGGATGCCGTACACAAAGAAGGTGGGTTGGTCAGTGCGCAGATTACCCACGGTGGTTGCTTCACCTTCCTTCGCGAGCGCACCACCCGTTACCCGCTGTCGGCCAGCGGCGGTTTCAACAAGATCGGCATGATGAGTGGCATGTTTTTTAAACAAGCCATGAACGAGACGGACATGCGCCAGGTGGTTGAGGACTTTGCTCAAGGTGCGCGACTGGCTCGCGAGGCCGGTTTTGACGCCGTGGAAATCCACATGGGCCATGGTTACCTGCTCAGTCAGTTCATCTCGCCGATGTACAACAAGCGTCGTGACCACTACGGCGGCACCCTGGAAAACCGCTTGCGCTTTCCGCGCCGGGTGCTGCGCGCGGTGCTTGAAGCGGTGGGGCGCGATCTGGCGGTGATTTGCAAGTACAGCGTCACCGAGGGCGTACGCGCCGGTAACAGCGCCGAAGATGGCGCGAGGATCGCCCGTATGCTCGAGCAGGAAGGTGCTCACCTGTTAGTACTCAGCGCCGGAATGAACGCTGAATCGATCACCACCATGTTCGGTTCCTCCTTTCCCAAGGAGAACCGCGTGCAGCAGAAGAATCCGGTGATTGCCCTGGCGATGAAAATCCAGCGCCTGCGTGACCCGGTGGTGGAGTTTCATGAGCTATACCTGCTGGAACATGCGCGCAAGGTGCGGGCGGCGGTGAAGATGCCATTGGCCTATTTGGGCGGGGCCAAGAGCATGGCGAGTATCGAGCAGGTCATGGCTGAAGGCTTTGATCTGGTGGCCATGGGCCGGGTGTTGTTGGCCGAGTCGGACTACGTTGAAAAACTCGCCACCGGTGCCAGCAAGGACTCCATCTGCACCGCCTGCAATCGCTGTGTGGCGATGATGTACACGCCGGGCGGCACCTCCTGTGTGCTGGGCAAGCCCGGCGACGCCGAGCTCAACCGCCAGCCGGCGGCGTCTTAGACCATTGCCCTCGTAGCCGCTGCCGTGAGGCTTCGATCGGGCGTGAAACGACCGTCATTCAGGCCCCTCTCGGTGACTGGATGACGACTGCTTTGCAGCCGATCGCAGCCTCACGGCAGCGGCTACGAGGGGTAGTCAGACAATTCACTTGCTGTAGCCGCTGCCGAGGCACGAGGCTGCGATCGACTGCTGGGCAGTCGCTTGCCAGGTTCTGCGGCCGTTTCACGCCCGATCGAAGCCTCACGGCAGCGCCGAGGGTCAGGCTTCAACCGTGCTGGAGAAACTCCAGGCAGCTACGGTTGAACAATTCACGGTGCTCCACCTGCACCCAGTGCCCGCAACGGTTAAGCACGATAAAGCGCGCATTGGGCGCGCCATCGATGATGCGTTGCGCGCCACTGACCGGGTTGAAGTTGTCGTTGCTGCCCCAGAAGCCGAGGATCGGGCACTGCAGCTCACCAAGGCGCGCCTCCATGTTCGGCACCTGCATGGTGCTGAACAGGTTCTTCGGCTGCGTCACCGCCACGGCCACCCGTTCCTCCAACAGGCTCTGCGGCAAAATCGAGTCATCGAACAGCTGCAGGCGCATCATGCTGCGCATCTCTTCAAGGCCGACGGGCCCGGCATTGAACAGGTTGACCATGCGCAGGATGCCTTGCATCTGGAAGTAGGTCTCGCGCTCCTCGACGCCACCGGGCGCCAGCAAAATCAAGCGTTCCACCCGCTTCGGCAGGCGCAAGGCCAGGCCCAGGGCAATCGCGCCGCCGAGGGAGTTACCGAGCAGGGTGCAGCGGTCGATGTCCAGGGCGTCGAGCACGGCAGCGACGTTGTCGATGAAGAAATCCAGGTGGTACTGCACATCCTCGGGCTTGTCCGAGCGGCCAAAGCCGGGCAGGTCGAGGACAATGTTGCGGTAGCCGGCTTCAACGAACTGCGGGTAGTTGCCCTTGAAATTACTAAAGCCGCTGGCGCCTGGACCGCTGCCATGCAGCCAGAGCACCACCGGGCCGCTGCCTTCATCCAGATAGTGCAGGCGCAGGCCGCCGGGGGTGGTCAGGTAGTGGCCGGTGGGTAACGGCAGGTCGGTGGCTGAGGTCATGGCGAGTCTCCAATGTCGACGATGAGTGGGCGCGAGCAGCCAGGCCGCAGCGAGCCTGAAGGGGCAAGGTGCCGGGCCTGGTTCGCGCCCGGTGATCGTCGGTTGCCACCGGCCGTTCGGCATCGTCCATTCAGACCACGCCCCGGGCGCTAGTCCTATCGGACGATGCCTGCGGGCCGCGTCCGACCCAATCATGCAGGTGACCGGCCTGCTGGGTGTTCAGCGGGCTTCTATGCACGGCACTGCGGGAGAACGCTATGAAGTTGCTGAACAAAGTCGCCTTTGTCACCGGCGCGGGGCAGGGGATGGGCCAGGCCATGGTGCGTCGTTTCGTTGCCGAAGGCGCCAAGGTGGTGGCGGTGGACCTGAACCAGGTGGCCCTGGCCGAGAGCCTGGCGGATCTGACTGATCTTGATGACCGGGTCCTGGCGCTGGCCTGCAACGTCGCCGATGCAGCGTCGGTGGCCGATGCCATGGGCGAGGTCGAAGCGCGCTTTGGCGGCCTCGACATTGTCGTCAATAACGCCGGTGTAGGTGCCTTCGACAGTTTCCTCGAGACCCCGGACGAGAGCTGGGCGCGGGTCATTGGGGTCAACCTCGGTGGCACCTTCTTGTGCTGCCGCGAGGGCGCCAAGCTGATGGTCAAGGGTGCACGTAAAGGGGTGATCATCAACCTCTCCAGCACCGCTGCACTGACCGGCGAAGGCCCTAGCCACTACTGCGCGTCCAAGGCCGGGGTCATGGGCCTGACCCGTTCCATCGCCCGCGAGCTGGCAGCGAGCGGCATCCGCGTCAACAGCCTGGTGCCGGGCCCCACCAATACACCCATGATGGCCGGAGTGGCCGAAGAGCACATGCAGGCCATGCTCAAGAACGTGCCGCTGGGCCGCTTGTGTGAAACCGACGAGATTGCCGGGGTGGCGGTGTTCCTGGCCAGCGACGATGCCAGCTTTATCACCGGCCAGAACATTGCGGTCAACGGCGGCATGGCCTTTATCTGAGGGGATACCGATGAGCAAACGACTCGCCAACAAGATCGCTTTCATCACTGGCGCGGGTTCTGGCATTGGCCAAGCTACCGCCTTGCGTTTTGCCGAGGAGGGCGCCACGGTGGTGCTCTGCGGGCGCCGCGAACAACCGCTGCAGGCGGTACTGGAACAGATTCAAGCCGCGGGCGGGCAGGGCGACATTGCCGTAGCCGACGTCAGTAATGAGCAGGCCTACGTCGCGGCCCTGGAGAACGCCGCCCGGCGTCACGGGCGTCTCGACATCCTGGTCAACAACGCCATGGCCTACACCTGGGGGGGCGTTGACACGCTGTCGACGGCTGACTGGCGCGCCAACTTCAGCACCACCGTCGATGGCACCTTCTTTGGCACACGCACCGCCATGCGCCTGATGAAAGACCAGGGCGGTGGTGCCATCGTCAACATCGCCTCGATCTGTGGCCTGTTCGGCACTGCCTGGATGGCCGGATATTCAGCGGCCAAGGCGGCGGTGATCAACTTCAGCCGCGCGGTGGCCAGTGAAGGTGCTGCGCACAACATTCGTTGCAACGTGGTCATCCCCGGCGTGGTCGACACCCCGGCGACCGCCGGCATGCTCAGCGACGACAAAACCCGGCGCAACACCGAAAAGGTCATCCCTATGCAGCGGGTGGGGCTGCCGCTGGAGTTGGCCAATGCGATCCTGTTTTTGGCCAGCGACGAGGCCTCCTACGTCACCGGCGCGAGCCTGGCGGTGGATGGCGGCCGCAGCTCGGACCTGTACACGGTGCTGGATTAATGACGATGGAGACGACCTCGCTGTACGCGCGCATTGAGCGCCTGGAATCGCTGGATGCGATCCGCCAACTGGCCGGCAAATACGCCCTGGCCCTGGACATGCGCGACATGGACGCCATGGCCAACTGCTTTGTTCCAGATGTCAAAGTCGGTCGCGACAAGCAGGGGCGGGCGCATTTCAAGGCATGGCTGGATGAAACCATGCGCCGGCAGTTCCACGGCACGTCCCATCACCTGGGTCAGCACATCATCGAGTTCAGCGATGCCGACCATGCCACCGGCGTGGTCTATTCGAAGAACGAGCATGAGACCGGGGCTGAGTGGGTAATCATGCAAATGCTCTACTGGGATGACTACGAGCGGGTTGACGGGCGTTGGTGCTTTCGGCGGCGGCTGCCGTGCTACTGGTACGCCACCGACCTGAACAAGCCGCCGATTGGCGGCCTGAAAATGCGCTGGCCGGGGCGTGAGCCTTACGCTGGCAGTTTTCATGAGTTGTTCCCGTCGTGGGACACGTTCTGGGCGCAGCGGCCGGACAAGGACGCCTTGCCGCAGATCGCTGAGCCGGCACCGCTTGAGCAGTTTTTGCGGACGATGCGGCGAGGGGCAGGGGAGCCGAAAATTCGCGTGCGCTAGTGGCGTGGGGCTGTTTTACCGGACACCTCCATCCGTGATTGTCAGGCGGCCTGCCGCTCCTGTTCCGGCCCGATCAGGCGGCAGGCAACCCTGTGTTGAAATCAACGCGAGGGTGACCAGTTAACGAAAGACCAGAAAAGACAGATGCAGTTTAGGAAGCGTCTGACATCATTTTTTTGCCGAGCTTGGTAACTTTTCCGGGTGTTTACGCCAGCTCAAGCAGGATATGGCTTGGGTATCGCGTTTTTTTCTCACCCGTTTAAGGACAAACGTATGTTCGCGCCGGCTCATAGCGTGCATTTCGAGTTACTGATCCCCACGGTTCGCAATGATTTCAAGGTGCTGGCGTTTGACGGTAGTGAAACCATCAGTTGCCTGTATGCGATCAAGGTTGAACTGGTCAGCGAGTACCCTGACTTCGACTTGGAAAGCTTGCTCGGCCAGCCGGCATTTCTGCGCTTTGGCTTGCAGGGTGAAGGGATTCATGGGCGAATCGAACATGTCTTGGCCGGTGAGCCGGGCAGGCGGCTGACCCGCTATCAGTTGACCTTGGTGCCGGCCCTGCATTACTTGCAGTTCAGTCACAATCAGCGGATTTTCCAGCAACTGACGGTGCCGCAGATCGTCACCCAGGTGCTTCAGGGCCATGGCATTCAGGCTGATGCCTTTGCGTTCCATGTCCGCACCAGCCCTGAACGCGAATACTGCACTCAATATTTTGAAAGCGACTACGAACTGATCCGGAGGCTGTGCAGTGAAGACGGGATTGCCTGGCATCACCAACACAGCCCGGATGGCCACTTACTGGTCTTCACCGACGACCAGACGTTTTTCCCCAAGCTCGGCGCAACGCCGTATCAGCAAGGCGGTGGTCTGGTGGCCGATCACCCGGTCATCAGCCAGTTCTCCCGGCGCTTCAGCACCCGCACCAGCACGGTCACGCGCCGCGGCTATGACTTCCAGCGGCCAAGCCTGCTGCTGGAAAGCCAGTTCACCGCCGAGTTCAGCCCGCCGCTTGAGGACTACCGCTACCCGCTGTCGATGGACACCGAGAAACTCGCCAGGCAACGCGCCCGCCAAGCCCTGGAACGACACCGCAGCGACTATCAGTTGGCCGAAGGTCAAAGCGACCAACCGTTTTTGCGCAGCGGCCACTTCTTCGACCTGACCGAGCACCCGCGTAAAGACTGCAATAACTTGTGGCTCTTGCTCAGCGTCACCCATGAAGGTAAACAGCCGCAGGTGCTTGAGGAGTCAGTCGGCAGCGACGTCCAGCCTGCCGACGGATTTACCCAAGGCTATCGCAACAGCTTCAGCGCCATTCCCTGGGACGTGTTCTACCGGCCACCGCTGGTCACCCGCAACGCCGTGCTGGTCAGTCAGACCGCCCGGGTTACCGGGCCGGCCGGGGAAGAAATCTTCTGCGATGAATACGGGCGGGTCAAAGTCGAATTTCACTGGGACCGTGCCGAGCTGAGCAGTGACAAGAGCAGTTGCTGGATACGCGTGTCGTCCAGCTGGGCGGGGGCGGGCTTTGGTGCGGTGACTCTTCCGCGCGTCGGCATGGAAGTGGTGGTGACCTACCTGGAGGGTAATCCCGACCAGCCGTTGATTACCGGTTGCGTGCCCAACAAGCTCACCCCGCAGCCTTACCCGTTGCCCGCGAACAAAACCAAGACCGTGCTGCGCAGCCGTAGCTCGCCTGACAGCGGTGGCTACAACGAGCTGTCGATTGAAGACCGCAAAGGCCAGGAGTTGATCTACCTGCGTGCCCAGCGCGACCTGGAGCAAAAGATCGAACACGACAGCCAGCTTGAGGTCGGTAACGAGCGCCGGGAAACCATCAAGGGCAACAGCATTGCAGTGCTGGAAGCTGAAGACCAGCGCACTGTTGGCGCGGACCGCAAGGTCGAACTCAAGGCTAACGACAATTTGCAGGTCGCCAGCAGCAGCCATACCCGAGTGGGGCAAACGCTGGTGGTTGAAGCGGGCCAGCAAGTGCACCTCAAGGCTGGAAGGCAAGTGATCCTCGATGCCGGGGCCAGCATCACCTTGAAAGGTGGCGGCCAACACATCGTCATCGGCCCCGGCGGCATTTTCAGCAGTAGCGAAATTCAAATCGGTGGTGCGCCCCTCGCGGGAACTGCAGCGGCGCCAGCGTTGCCTGGCCTGCTCGACGAATTATCGACACCGCCGCCGCTGGAGGCTGCGGCGCAGGCAAAGGCACTGATGCGGGCTGAGCCATGGTGTGAAATCTGTGAACAGACTGCGAAGGAAAATGCCCAGTGAGTAGCGTCCCCCAAGCCAATTACCTACTGATCGACGGTGTCTTGCGCGCCAATGCCTTGGCAAATCTTTACGCGCTCGCAGAGCCGGTTGAGATCGAACCGCTGTACCAGGGAACCCGCTGGAGGGAACTCAAAGACCTTGGACCTATATTAGTCGCGACTCAAGGCTCATCCGACCTGATTCAGACAACATGGCAAAGCGCTGCCCAGCAGGCTGACGCCAGCCTTTTATACAGCCCTGCGCCGATAATCGCCGTTGCCGATCATTTGCGCCGCTTCATTGCGCCCTCCGATGTACGTGGCAGCAAGGGCTTGCTGCGTTTTGCCGACCCACTGGTGGCGCGTCACTGGCTAGGCAGTTATCAAGGTGCGCACCGGGATGCGGTGCTTGGCCCGATTCAATCTTGGCACCTGCCGCAACGTTCCCATTCCTGGGCGCTTGACCAACCCCCCGAGTGGTGCACATTCACTCGCACGGCGGCGCCCCCTCAGTGGGCGGAGGGATACGCTCAGTTGGGCGAAGCACAGATACATGCGCTTGATCAGGCCGCACGCTGGCGCTTCATGGAACGGCTGCACCATCGCGTTGAGCGCAGTCATCCTCAACACCTGGCACGCCTTGATAAGAGCCAGCTATCCCAGTGGTTTGATGACCGTCTCGATGAGGGCCAGGCCTGGGGACTTTGCAGCGAACGCAGCCTGACGATTTGGGTTGAATTCAGTCTGCGCTGGGGGGATGGATTCACCAATAACCCTGATGCGCCCTATCAGCGCTGGCTGGCGCGTACCCCCGATGCCCTCAAACTCGCACCAGAGCTGCGTATCCAGCACATGGACAACGCTTGCCTGCACCTCGACGTGAACAAGGACGTGTGATGAACAAGCCCGCGACAGAAGCCGAACTGAACCAGGCCCGGCGCAACCAGGAATTCACCAACGCCCCGATGGGCAGGGGCCAATGCGCCTTCAGACAGGCCGAGGTGGCGATTTTCCCGGTGCGTTATGCGCTGGACGAATCACCGCTAAGCAAAGGCAGTAGCCAAGGACCGAATCCGCTTCCCGCCGGCTGGTCGAGCAAACAGCCCCCGCTGCAGACCCGCAGCTACACCCTGCGTCAGCTGCGTGATGGCTGGCTGTATGTGTGGAACAGCGTCGACCAGACCTTCCACGAGTACCAGGTAAACGCTGAGTACTTCACCCGCCACCGCTGGACCGACAGCGAGTTGAATCAGGACACGCGTCACAACCCGGGCGAAAGCCAGCCGTACCTGCTCTATCCCCGCCGTAGCCAGCTGCGTATCGCATACTCGCCGGTGCAATGGACCTGGCGCATGTGCGAGCTGATGCGCAGCAGCGCCACCGAACAGCACCAATGGATGCGAGCGGTGGATCTGCCGGCGTTTTGTGCCAGCGGAACCGTCGAGCACGGTGGCTTGATTACCGAGCTGGGCAACAGCGTGGCGGATATTTTCGTCTACGGCGCCAACGCCCCGACCTTTTCCAGCACGCTGTTGCCGACAACAGCGAGTGAATCAGACCTGCCGAGCAAAGCGGCGTTCGAAGAGGCCTTGGTGCGCGGGCGGGTCCCCGAACAAGACACGGCGCTGTTCATCGCGCTGGATGATCCGTTGGCCATGGTCGACGACTTGAACATGAACCTGACCGGTCGGCTGATGGAACTGAGTCAGTTTGAAAGCCAGCACCAACACACAATGGAAAGCGCGCTCGCCGTCGAGCGGTTGTGTGGGTTTGATAGCGATGCATTTATCCCCGCCTCAATTGAGGACCCTATAGAGCGCCAAGCCTGCACCGACGACCTGTACACCCTGCTGAAAGCCGTGGATGAAGTCGAGCGTGGCAAGGACCTGGTCTCTACCGATTTGGAAAGCGTGGTGGAGATGGGCGCGACTTCGGCACTCACTGCCGCCAGGGCCACGTTTGAAGGCAGATGGGGGCAACTGTCCGGGCAAGGTGATTGGCAGGCCGCCCTTGAAGAATGGAAGGCCAAACGCTTGTGGCGCGAGGACGTGCGCTTTGATGAGGTGCAGCAGTACCTGAGTCAGACCACCACCCAGGCGCAACGGCTTCGAGCGCATGGCCAGCGAAGCGAAGCGGATCTGCTCACCTGGCTTGATCGCCTCAGCCCCCGCGCTGAGGCGGTTTACCACGACACCTGCAAAGCCGACCAAGCCAGCGAATTGCTGGAGACCGCACACGCGCTGTACACCGTACTGGGCAACGGGCAGAGCGGGCAAAAGTGGCTGTGCCAGCAGGCCAGGCGACCGACCAGCCTGTTCGGCCTGGCGCTGTACAACTTCAGTCCGGACGTGGCGGCCTTGATCAAAACGGTGTCGCACAACTTCACCACCTACGGCACCCTTGACGACCAGGGCCGTGAAGGGGATGGCAGCACCCCGGCACTGACGCCGAGCGCGGCGGGTGATGTGACGAGCATCGCCACCCGAGCCAATGAAATGAAAGCGGTCCTTGACCTGGAGTCAGTCCGCAACAGCCCGCCTTACCAAGCCATGAGCAGCGCCGCCAAGCAAGCCATGAGCACCCTGATCCAGGTCGCCAACAACCAGGCCAGGGACGCCTGGCACGGGCTCAGCGGCATGCTGCTGCCGGCCATGAAGCAAGACACCGGCTTGACCCTTGCGGCGACCCAGGTGTTGATCTCTACTGAAATATCCAGCGCCACCCAGTTGCTCACCAACCCGACCTACTTACGTGACTACCAGGCCTGGCTGCTGCAAGTGCAAACCGTGAACAACAAAATAACCGGCGCCAAGCGCGTGTTGCTTCACCCCGCGCCGGCTCACGACCAACGCAGCGCGCGAATATCACTGCAAACCCATGAAGAACAGCTGAAACAGCTGTTCCTCAAACGGCCTAACCAGATCATCGCCAAAGCGTCTGGCAGCACACGCCTGAATGCCCCGCTGGGGCTGATTAACAGCTGGCTCGTCGACCTGGGGCAATCTGAGGTGTTGGCGCAACTGAAAGTGGCCGGTACCGAAGATTACCTGGTGCGCACCAAAGCCTGGATGGGGCAGAACCTGGGCAATGCCTTGCCAGCCTTGCTGGTTGGTTTGAACGTGTGGAACGTCTGGAGCAGCGCCAAGAAGGCGCAGAACGACGGTCATTTTTCTGCGGATGAATGGCGCACCATGGGAGCCAATGCCGCTTACGCCGCCAATGCCATCGCGGCGTTGTGGGTTGGGCCGGCTTGGAGTCGGGCGGGGGGGATGTCTGCGAAGTTGGGTGACATGACACTGAAGGTTGCTCAGGCTGGTTATTCTCAATGGCTAGGAAAAGCCAAAAGCGCTACCAGTGGTAGCGCCCAAGCTGCAGTGGCAAACGAGTTTGCCACGGTTTCGAAGGGTCTGATTTTGCGTACGGTGACATGGGCAGCGTTGGGGGCCGTTGCTGCTGGGCTTGAGGCGTGGCAGATCGCCGAAGACGCTGATGTTGCCACTAGCGAGGAAGAGAAAACGCTACTGTCATGGAAGCTTCGTATTGCGCAGGGGACGGCTTTTGCTTTCAGCGTCCAGTTAATTGGCGCAAGACTCGGCTATTGGGTTAGTTTTGCCTGGATTATGTCGACGCCAGTAACGATCACGCTAGCGCTCTTGGGTATTGCCTATCTGATGGTCTCCATGGCCGCCAACCGCTTCAAGCGTGAGGGGCTCCGTTTATGGCTGTACCGCTGCAGTTGGGGACGCGGGGCAACACCTGCATCGCAGGGCAAGGAAGGCCATCTCGAGCAAATGCAAATGCTGCTGGAGACCTTGCAGCGCCCCACAGTAATGGCAAGGGCCTTGTCTTACGGCGGTGGCAGCACCCCGAGGAGATGGCTGGGCTTCTGGGTGCAAATCCAGCTGCCTGCAGCGTTGGCGGGCAAAGAGCTGACCTTGCAGCCAGCGATAATCGAGAAGCGTTATTTTTCGAAAGGTCGGCTGTCTGTCACAGAGAGCAATTTTTACGACCAGTTTCTCGAAGGTAACTGGGTCGACCCAACGCTGCTTGGAGAGTTGCCGGGAGGACCAAGAAATAAACTCAGTCCAGCGGACTTCACCTACCCCTCGCAAGAGCAACACCGACTTTGGCAAGTCTGGATAGATAGCTCCGCGGCCAGTCCGGTCCTTGAATTGGAGGTTAAATATCCGGCTGGCGTGCGGCAGCGAAGCGATCGTCGTGGATACATGTTTCGGCTGGCCCTGGAATGGACAACGAATGAAGCCGACCGGGCCAACACTGCATTTAATAATGAGTTGATGGAGAAGGATGGCATCGTACTGGCCAATAAAAATACCAAACTCTTAAAGCTGGATGTTCCAGATTAAACTAATTAGTGAGCGCTTCAGTGTTTAAACTCAATAAGGACCTTGAGCTGCCGCCGCAGCTTAAATGGAAATTTTCGCATGAGCCCGAATTGTTGGGTTGGACAATTCGGGCGCGTAATTACAATACGTTTGTAGCTAATTGCATGTTTTTGTTTTTGTCAGTCGCATTGATTGGTTTGTCGTATGTAGTGTATTTAGTGCCCGCGCCGGGTGAAGGCGTCATGGCTAGATTTGTAATTAGCTTTTGTTTTTATATGATATTTTCATTTGTAATCTTGAGTGTAACCCATCAGCGGATGAAGTTTGCCTATCGCGTCAGCCGATCTGGAGTGGAATATTGTATTTGGAAAGAATTTCCGAAATGGGCTCTGATATTTTTAAAATGGCTTGCGGCGATCACTGCTATTTTTTTTATATTCATGGCAACCATTGATCCGTCATACTTGCTTGGCGCGCTGATAGGTCCTGGTGGAGTAGGGTTGACGTACCTCTCGATGGCCTACTCGAAGAGTTATCGGGAAATGCACACTCAATACCATCACTATGCATTTAAGTGGAAAGAGTTCACCCAGCTTGCGATTGCTACCAATCGAGAAGTGGTCGATTTGAAATACAGTATCACCATGGAGGGGGATGACTTTGTAACTAATTGGAGCTTAAATATTTTTTGCAAGCGAAAACAAAAGGAAAAAGTGGCGGAACTTATCAGGCCTTTTTTGTCTCCAGGTGTGCCTTTTATTAAGGCGAAAGTTAACGTGCCGCTCAGTACAGATTAATGGTTGAACGTTGGTGGCAATTGGCCCAGTTTCTCGATGGCAACTGGGTCGATCCAACGCTGTTTGGAGCGTTGCCGGAAGGACCAAGAAATAGACTCTGTCTAGCGGATTATACTTACCCCTCGCAAGAGCAATATCAGACTTTGGAAAGTCTGGGCCGATAGTCACGCGGCCAGTCCGGTTCTTGAATTGGAGATTAAATGCCCGGCTGGCGTGTGGCAGCGAAGCGATCGCCGTGGATACATGTTTCGGCTGGCCCTGGAATGGACAACGAATGAAGCCGACCGGGCCAACACTGCATTTAATAGTGAGTTGATGGAGAAAGATGGCATCGTACTGGCCAATAAAAATACCGAACTCTTAAATCTGGATGTTCCAGATTAAATTAATTAGTGAGCGCTTCTGTGTTTAAATTCAATAAGGACCTTGAGCTGCCGCCGCAGCTTAAATGGAAATTTTCGCATGAGCCCGAATTGTTGGGTTGGACAATACGGGCGCGTAATTACAATACGTTTGTAGCTAATTGCATGCTTTTGTTTATGGCTGTATTGAATGTTGGGGCCGCGTTTATCATGTACTCGGTGTACGCGGGGATGAGTCAGCCTTGGCGAACATTATCTTGCGTTTTTTTTTATATGTTGATGTTGTTTGTGACTTTGTCCATGACTCATCAGCGGATGAAGTTTGCCTATCGCTTCACCCGATCCGGAATAGAGTGCTGTGAATGGAAAGATTTTCCGGAGTGGGCCCTGACATTTTTGAAATGGCTTGCCGGCATAACGGCGATTTTCTTTGTTTTTATGGCAACCATTGATCCGTCATTCTTGCTTGGTGCGCTGATAGGTCCTGGCGGAATTGGGTTGACGTATCTCTCGATGGCATACTCAAAGAGTTATCGGGAAATGCATACCCAATATCATCATCTGATATACGAGTGGAAAGATTTCACGCAGCTGGCTATTGCGACGAATAGAGAGGTGTTGGACTTGAAGTTTAGTCATTTCGATCAGCGTCTCGGACGAGTGGTGAATTGGAGTTTGAATATTTTTTGCAAGCGAAAGCAAAAAGAAAAAGTAGCAGAATTTATCAGGCCTTTTTTGTCCCCAGGTGTGCCTTTTATTAAGGCGAAAGTTAACGTGCCGCTCAGTACAGATTAATGATTGAGCGTTGGTGGCAACTGCCCCAGTTTCTCGATGGCAACTGGGTCGATTCAACGCTGTTTGGAACGTTGCCGGAAGGACCAAGAAATAGACTCTGTCCAGCGGATTACACTTACCCCGCGCAAGAGCAATACCAGACTTTGGAAAGTCTGGGCCGATAGTCACGCGGCCAGTCCGGTTCTTGAATTGGAGATTAAATACCCGGCTGGCGTGTGGCAGCGAAGCGATCGCCGTGGATACATGTTTCGGCTGGCCCTAGAATGGACAACGAATGAATCCGGCCGGGCCAACACTGCATTTAATAATGAGCTGATGGAGAAAGATGGAATCGTACTGGCCAATAAAAATACAAAACTTTTAAAGCTGGGTGTTCCAGATTAAATTAATTAGTGAGCGCTTCTGTGTTTAAATTCAATAAGGACCTTGAGTTGCCGCCGCAGCTTAAATGGAAATTTTCGCATGAGCCCGAATTGTTGGGTTGGACAATTCGGGCGCGTAATTACAATACGTTTGTAGCTAATGGCATGCTTTTGTTTATGGCTGTATTGAATGTTGGGGCTGCGTTCATCATGTACTCGGTGTACGAGGGGATGAGTCAGCCTTGGCGAACATTGTCTTGCGTTTTTTTTTATACTTTGATGTTGTTTGTGACTTTGTCCATGACTCATCAGCGGATGAAGTTTGCCTATCGCTTCAGCCGATCTGGAGTGGAATATTGCAAGTGGAAAGATTTTCCGGAGTGGGCTCTAAAGTTTTTAAAATGGCTTGCAGGGATAACGGCGATTTTTTTTATCTTCATGGCAACCATTGATCCGTCATTCTTGCTCGGCGCGCTGATAGGTCCCGGTGGCGTGGGTTTGACGTACCTTTCGATGGCCTACTCAAAGCGCTATCGAGAAATGCATACCGAATATCACCACCATGAATTTAAGTGGGATGAGTTTACACAACTTGCCATTGCTACCAATCGAGAAGTCGTTGATTTGAAGTACAGCGTCATCCTAGAGGGGGATGACTTTGTAACTAATTGGAGTCTAAATGTTTTTTGCAAGCGAAAGCAAAAAGAAAAAGTGGCGGAACTTATCAGGCCTTTTTTATTCCCAGGTGTGCCTTTTATTAAGGCGAAAGTTAACGTGCCGCTCAGTACAGATTAATGATTGAGCGTTGGTGGCAACTGCCCCAGTTTCTCGATGGCAACTGGGTCAATTCAACGCTCCTTGGAGCGTTGCCGGAAGGACCAAGAAATAGACTCGGTCCAGCGGATTATACTTACCACTCGCAAGAGCAATACCAGACGTTGGAAAGTCTGGGCCGATAGTCCCGCGGCCAGTCCGGTCCTTGAATTGGAGATTAAATACCCGGCTGGCGTGTTGCAGCGAAGCAATCGCCGTGGATACATGTTTCGGCTGGCACTGGAATGGACAACGAATGAAGCCGACCGGGCCAACACTGCATTTAATAATGAGTTGATGGAGAAAGATGGCATCGTACTGGCCAATAAAAATACCAAACTCTTAAATCTGGATGTTCCAGATTAAATTAATTAGTGAGCGATTCTGTGTTTAAATTCAATAAGGACCTTGAGCTGCCGCCGCAGCTTAAATGGAAATTTTCGCATGAGCCCGAATTGTTGGGTTGGACAATTCGGGCGCGTAATTACAATACGTTTGTAGCTAATTGCATGCTTTTGTTTATGGCTGTATTGAATGTTGGGGCCGCGTTTATCATGTACTCGGTGTACGAGGGGATGAGTCAGCCTTGGCGAACATTGTCTTGCGTTTTTTTTTATACTTTGATGTTGTTTGTGACTTTGTCCATGACTCATCAGCGGATGAAGTTTGCCTATCGCTTCAGCCGATCTGGAATAGAGTGCTGTGAATGGAAAGATTTTCCGGAGTGGGCCCTGACATTTTTGAAGTGGCTTGCGGGCATAACGGCGATTTTCTTTGTTTTTATGGCAACCATCGATCCGTCATTTTTGCTTGGCGCGCTGATAGGTCCTGGCGGAATCGGATTGACGTATCTCTCGATGGCCTATTCAAAGAGTTATCGAGAAATGCATACCCAATACCATCATCTGATTCATAAGTGGAAAGATTTCACGCAGCTTGCTATTGCAACCAATAGAGAGGTGGTCGATTTAAAATACAGTACCACCCTGGAAGGAGATGATTTTGTAACCAATTGGAATATAAATATTTTTTGCAAGCGAAAGCAAAAGGAAAAAGTGGCGGAACTTATCAGGCCTTTTTTGTCTCCAGGTGTGCCTTTTATTAAGGCGAAAGTTAACGTGCCGCTCAGTACAGATTAATGGTTGAGCGTTGGTGGCAATTGGCCCAGTTTCTCGATGGCAACTGGGTCGATCCAACGCTGCTTGGAGCGTTGCCGGAAGGACCAAGAAATAGGCTCTGTCTAGCGGATTATACTTACCCCTCGCAAGAGCAATACCAGACTTTGGAAAGTCTGGGCCGATAGTCACGCGGCCAGTCCGGTTCTTGAATTGGAGATTAAATGCTCGGCTGGCGTGTGGCAGCGAAGCGATCGCCGTGGATACATGTTTCGGCTGGCCCTGGAATGGACAACGAATGAAGCCGACCGGGCCAACACTGCATTTAATAGTGAGTTGATGGAGAAAGATGGCATCGTACTGGCCAATAAAAATGCCAAACTCTTAAAGCTGGATGTTCCAGATTAAACTAATTAGTGGGCGCTTCAGTGTTTAAACTCAATAAGGACCTTGAGCTGCCGCCGCAGCTTAAATGGAGATTTTCGCATGAGCCTGAATTGTTGGGCTGGACGGTTCGGGCGCGCAATTATAATACGCTTGTAGCTGATTTGATGTTTTGGTTCTGTTTTTTTGTAATAATGATTAGTTCTATTATTATATATATAAGCATGGATGATGATCCTGTTTTTAGTGGACTGCTAACCTTGCTATATTTTTCTGGTTTAAGTATTTCCTTGATATCTATCACTCATCAGCGAATTAATTGTGTTTATCGCATTGCTCAATCTGGAATGGAACATTGTGAGTGGAAAGACTTTCCGGAGTGGGCCCTGACATTTTTGAAATGGCTAGCGGGAATAACGGTGGTTTTTTTTGTTTTTATGGCAACCATTGATCCGTCATTCTTGCTCGGTGCGTTGATAGGTCCCGGTGGCGTGGGGTTGACGTATCTCTCAATGGCGTACTCAAAGAATTATCGGGAAATGCATACCCAATACCATCACTATGCGTTTGAGTGGAAAGAAATCACTCAGCTCGCGATTGTTACTAATAGAGAAATCGTCGATTTTAAGTACAGTATCATACAAAAGGGCGATGAGCATGTAACCAATGGTGGGGTTAATATTTTCTGCAAAAGAAAACAAAAAGAAAAGATCGCTGAATTTATCAGGTCTTTCCTGTCTCCAAACGTACCTATCATCAAAACCAAGGCTGACGTTCCGCAGTACTGATGGGTGGTTGATTTACATTGTTTTAGCAATAATTATGATGTATTGCGATACAAGCTCTGGTGGAGCCCCTACAATGAGCTGATGGAGAAAGATCGTGCTGCCCAATAAAAATACAAAACTCTTAAAGCTGGATGTTCCAGATTGAACTAATTGGTGGGCGTTTCAGTGTTTAAACTCAATAATGACCTTGAGTTGCCGCCGCAGCTTAAATGGAAATTTTCGCATGAACCTGAATTGTTGGGCTGGACGGTTCGGGCGCGCAATTATAATACGTTTGTAGCTGATTTGATGTTTTGGTTCTGTTTTGCTGCAATAACGATTAGCTCGATTCTGATATGTCGGAGCATGGCCGATGATCCTGTTTTTGGTGGGCTTCTAACTCTATTGTTTTTTTCTAGTGTAAGTTTTGCCTTGGTGTCTATCACCCATCAGCGAATGAAGTTTGCCTATCGCTTCACTCCTACTGGAGTGGAATGCTGTGAATGGAAAGATTTTCCGGAGTGGGCCCTGACATTTTTGAAATGGCTTGCCGGCATAACGGCGATTTTCTTTGTTTTTATGGCAACCATTGATCCGTCATTCTTGCTTGGTGCGCTGATAGGTCCTGGCGGAATTGGGTTGACGTATCTCTCGATGGCATACTCAAAGAGTTATCGGGAAATGCATACCCAATACCACCATCTGATTCATGAGTGGAAAGATTTCACGCAGCTTGCTATTGCAACCAATAGAGAGGTGGTCGATTTAAAATACAGTACCACCATGGAAGGAGATGACTTTGTAACCAATTGGAATATAAATATTTTTTGCAAGCGAAAGCAAAAGGAAAAAGTAGCGGAACTTATCAGGCCTTTTTTGTCTCCAGGTGTGCCTTTTATTAAGGCGAAAGTTAACGTGCCGCTCAGTACAGATTAATGGTTGAGCGTTGGTGGCAATTGGCCCAGTTTCTCGATGGCAACTGGGTCGATCCAACGCTGCTTGGAGCATAGCCGGAAGGACCAAGAAATAGAGTCTGTCCAGCGGATTATACTTACCACTCGCAAGAGCAATACCAGACTTTGGAAATTCTGGGCCGATAGTCCCGCAGCCAGCCCGAGTGCTGGCCAATAAAAATACAAAACTCTTAAAGCTGGATGTTCCAGATTAAACTAATTGGTGGGCGTTTCAGTGTTTAAACTCAATAAGGACCTTGAGCTGCCGCCGCAGCTTAAATGGAAATTTTCGCATGAACCTGAATTGTTGAGCTGGACGGTCCGGGCGCGCAATTATAATACGTTTGTAGCTGATGCGATGTTTTGGTTCTGTTTTGCTGCAATAACGATTAGCTCTATTCTGATATATAGGAGCATGGACGATGATCCTGTTTTTGGTGGGCTTCTAACTCTATTGTTTTTTTCTAGTGTAAGTGTTTCCTTAGTGTCTATCACTCATCAGCGAATGAAGTTTGCCTATCGTTTCACTCCTACTGGAGTGGAATGCTGTGAATGGAAAGATTTTCCGGAGTGGGCCCTGACATTTTTGAAATGGCTTTCGGGGATAACGGCCATTTTTTTTGTTTTTATGGCAACCATTGATCCGTCATTCTTGCTTGGTGCGCTGATAGGTCCTGGCGGAATCGGATTGACGTATCTCTCGATGGCCTATTCAAAGAGTTATCGAGAAATGCAAACCCAATATCATCATCTGATATACGAGTGGAAAGATTTCACGCAGCTGGCTATTGCAACAAATAGAGAAGTAGTGGACTTGAAGTTTACTCATTTCGATCAGCGCCTTGGTCGAGTGGTGAGTTGGAGTCTGAATATTTTTTGCAAGCGAAAGCAAAAGGAAAAAGTGGCGGAACTTATCAGACCTTTTTTGTCCCCAGGTGTGCCTTTTATTAAGGCGAAAGTTAACGTGCCGCTCAGTACAGATTAATGGTTGAGCGTTGGTGGCAATTGGCCCAGTTTCTCGATGGAAACTGGGTCGATCCAACGCTGCTTGGGGCGTTGCCGGAAGGACCAAGAAATAGACTTGGCCCAGCGGATTCTGCTTACCCCTCGCGGGAGCAACACAGCCTTTGGCAAGTCTAGCTAGAGAGTCCCGCGACCAGCCCGAGTGCTGGCCAATAAAAATACAAAACTCTTAAAGCTGGATGTTCCAGATTAAACTAATTAGTGAGCGCTTCAGTGTTTGAACTCAATAAGAATCTTGAGCTGCCGCCGCAGCTTAAATGGAAATTTTTGCATGAGCCTGAATTGTTGGGCTGGACGATTCGGGCGCGTAACTATAACACTTTTGTAGCTGATGCGATGTTTTGGTTCTGTTTTGCTGTAATAATGATTAGCTCGATTCTGATGTATCGGAGCATGGATGATGACCCTGTTTTCAGCGGAATTTTAGCTGTATTGTTTTTTTCTGTTGTAAGTATTTCCTTGATATCCATCACCCATCAACGAATGAATTTTGCCTATCGCCTCACCCGGTCTGGAGTTGAATATTGCAAGTGGAAAGATTTTCCGGAGTGGGCTCTAACGTTTTTAAAATGGCTTGCAGGGATAACGGCGATTTTTTTTATCTTCATGGCAACCATTGATCCGTCATTCTTGCTCGGCGCGCTGATAGGTCCCGGTGGCGTGGGTTTGACGTACCTTTCGATGGCCTATTCAAAGAGCTATCGGGAAATACATACCGAATATCACCACCATGAATTTAAGTGAGATGAGTTTACACAGCTTGCCATTGCTACCAATCGAGAAGTCGTTGATTTGAAGTACAGCGTCATCCTAGAGGGGGATGATTTTACAACTAAGTGGAGTCTAAATATTTTTTGCAAGCGAAAGCAAAAGGAAAAAGTAGCGGAACTTATCAGGCCTTTTTTGTCCCCAGGTGTACCTTTTATTAAGGCAAAAGTTAACGTTCCACTCAGTACTGCCCCATAGAGATAGCATCAATTTCAAGTACAACATCCCCCAGAAGGGGATGCCAGCAGTGCTCTTGTATACCCGCATTGTGGGAGCCGGTCTTGCCGGCGATACGGGCCGTCAGGCCCGCGCCTCCCGTGGCATCCCCAACGCTCGCTCGGCGATGATATTGCGCTGGATCTCATTACTACCGCCATACAGGGTATCGGCCCGACTGAACAGAAACAGCGCCTGCAGCCGACTTAGTTGATACGGCGCCCCTTCAATCACCTCCGCTTCGTCGCCGAGCACATCCATCGCCAGTTTGCCCAGCTCGGCATGCCAGGTCGACCAGGCCAGCTTGTAGATCATCGCCTCACGCCGCAGGCTACCGTCCTGCGCCCCGGACAGCATGCGCAGCGAGTTGTAGCGCAACACCTTCAAGCCCACCCAGGCCTGGGCGATGCGCTGACGCATCAGCGGATCCTGCGCCGCGCCATTGCGTTTGGCCACGGCAATCACTTCTTCAAGCTCGTTGTGAAACTGCATCTGCTGGCCCAGGGTCGAGGCGCCACGTTCAAAACCGAGCAGGGCCATGGCGATCTTCCACCCTTCACCCGGCTGGCCAATCATGTTGTCCACCGAGGTGCTGGCCTGATCGAAGAACACTTCATTGAATTCGCTGCTGCCGGTCAGTTGCTCGATCGGTTGCACGCGGATCTGCGCCTGGTCCATCGGCACCAGCAGAAACGACAATCCCTGATGGCCGCGACTGCCCGGCTCGGTGCGTGCCAGCACAAAGCACCAGTCCGCCTCATGGGCCAGCGAGGTCCAGACTTTTTGCCCGCTGATCAGCCAGTGCTGGCCGCTGTCATCCAGGCGCGCACGGGTCTGCACGTTGGCCAGGTCCGAGCCAGCCCCCGGTTCCGAATAGCCCTGGCACCAGAACTGGGTGCCACTGAGAATGCCCGGCAAGAAGCGCTGTTTTTGCGCCGGGCTGCCGAACGCCGCCAGGGTCGGACCCACCAGGCCTTCGCCAATATGGCCCATCCGTCCGGGGCCACCGGCACGGGCATATTCCTCATGAAAGATCACCTGACGGGTCAGGCTCAGCCCACGACCGCCATCGGCTGCACGCCAGCCCACGCCGATCCAGGCACCCGTCGCCAGTTCGCGCTCCCAGGCTTTGCGTGCTTCAGGAAAGCTGTGTTCATCCCCAGGGCCACCGCGGAAGCGCAGGGCCGCAAACTCACCTTGCAGGTGTGCATTCAGCCAGAGGGCCACGTCGGCGCGGAATACTTCATCGTCGGCGCTGAATCCGATTTTCATGGCGATTCTCCAAAAAGCTGCGCCGCCAAACGTTCGCGGTGCAGGGCAGGGGCGCCGAGCAACTGCTCGCTGGCGCGGGCGCGTTTGAAATACAGGTGCGGGTCGTATTCCCAGGTAAAACCGACGCCACCGTGCAACTGAATCGACTCGGCGGCACTGTTGAAAAACGCCTCGCTGGCATGAATCTGGGCGGTGGCAGCTGCTGCCAGCAGCTCAGCGGCAACGGCCACATCGCCCGCTGGATCAAGACATTCCTGGGCTACACAGGCGGCGTACCAGGCCGCTGAACGGGCGCACTCCAGTTGCAACATAAGGTCGGCACAGCGGTGTTTGATCGCCTGGAAGCTGGCAATCGCGCGGCCGAACTGATGGCGCTCGGCGGTGTAGGCCAGGGTCAGGTCCAGCGCTTGCTGAGCACCACCCGTCTGCTCGGCGGCCAGGCCAATGGCGCCTATCAACAGCACATCACGCAGCAGCGGCCAGGCCTGGCCAGCTTCGGTGAGCAACTGTGCCGGCCCGACCGTCACGTCCTGCAACACAATCCGCGCCAAGCGGCGGGTCTGGTCGAGGGTCGGTAACGGTTGGCGAGCGACGCCCGCGCTGTCGGCGGGCAGGGCGAACAGGCAGATACCGCGTTCACCCTGGCTGCCCGGTAGCCGCGCGGCGACGATCAGCAGCTCGGCCTGGGCGCCGTCGAGCACCTGCAAGTAACTGCCACGCAAGCGATAGCCGTCGGCTTCAGGCAAGGCCTGGACCTGCACGCAGTCGGCCTCGAGCCCTGGCTCGCTGGCAAACGCCAATGTCGCGGTGGTGCCGCTGGCAATTGCCCCCAGCCAGTGATCCTGCACGCTCGCCTTGCTGGCCAGTAACAGCGCAGGGGTGGCCAGGCAGGTGGTGGCCAGCAGCGGGGCGCAGAGCAAGTGGCGGCCGCTTTGTTCAAGCAGGATCGCCAACTCGACAAAGCCCAGCCCCAGCCCGCCGAAGCGCTCGGGAATCATCAGTGCTGGCCAGTACAGCTCGGTGCTGATGCGCTGCCACAAGGCCGGGTCGTACCCCTCGGGGCGGGCCATGGCGGCGCGCACCGCCGAGGAATCGCTGACCTGGGCGAGGAAGCGCGCGGCGCTGTCCTGAATCATCAGTTGTTCTTGATTAAAGGCGAACTCCATAAGCGTCGACTCGGTTACGGCGGATAGAGGTTCGAGTCTAGGAGTGGCGCTTTTGCTGCCGAATCATTGAAACGGACTAGTCCGCCAGCACCCGGCAGCGCAGGCGGGGCGTAGTCTCAACGGACGATGATGGCGACACCCGCGCTTCGCACAATGGCCGCAAGTACCGAATTTGCCATTCAGGAGCAACGGCATGATCGAGATTCGTGGATTGAGCTATTTCGTCGCCATGAGCGAGAACCTCAGCCAATGGCAGCGCTACGCCGAGGATGTACTGGGCATGCAGGTGGTGCCGGCGCCTTCCGGCGGGCTGTACGTGAAGATGGACGAGCGTCCGTTTCGCATGTTGATCGTCGAAGGCAGCGAGCCGCGCTACCTGGCCTCGGGCTGGGAACTGGCCTCGCAGGCTGCGTTTGAGGCTGCCTTGGATCACCTGAACAGCCTCGGCGTCGAGTGGCAGCACGGCAGCGCCGAGCAGGTCGAGCAGCGCGGTGTGCAAGCGCTGGTCAGCCTCAAGGACCCGTCGGGCAACTGCCACGAACTGAGCTGGGGCCATCGCTCCGACTGTCAGCCATTTGTCTCGCCGCAAGGCGTACCGCACTTTATCACCGGCGACATGGGCCTGGGTCACACCGTGCTGCCCGCGCCGAATTTCGACGCCACCTTGGCCTTTGCCAAGCAAGTGCTGGGCTTCGAGCTGTCGGACATCTTCAACTTTCGTCCCGAGCCGTCGGCGCCGCCGATCCGCATCCACTTTCTGCATTGTCGCAACGCCCGTCACCACAGCCTGGCCCTGGCCGAGTACCCGGTGCCTTCGGGCTGCGTGCATGTGATGGTCGAAGTCGACTCGATGACCGAAGTCGGTCGCGCCCATGACCGCTTGCTGGCCCATGACGTACGCCTGTCGGCAACCCTCGGCCAGCACCTGAACGACCGCATGACCAGCTTCTACATGAAGACGCCGTCGGCCTTTGACCTGGAGTACGGCTTTGGCGGCCTGCAGGTCGACTGGGCCGAACATTCGGCCTTCGAATTCACCCGCGTGAGCATCTGGGGGCACGACTTTTCGGTCGGCCAACGGTAAGGAACCTGCACATGAATAAACAACTGACAGCGGCCGACGCGGTCGCGCAACTGCGCGATGGCATGACCATCGGCTTCGGTGGCTGGGGCCCGCGGCGCAAGCCCATGGCGATGGTTCGTGAAATCCTCCGTTCGCCGGTCAAGGACCTGACCGTGGTTGCCTACGGTGGCCCGGAAGTGGGCATGCTCTGCGCTGCCGGCAAGGTGCGCAAGTTGATCTTCGGTTTTGTCACCCTCGACGCGATTCCGCTGGAGCCTTACTACCGCAAGGCACGCGAAGCTGGTGAGCTGGAGTTGCTGGAGCTCGACGAAGGCATGTTCCAGTGGGGCTTGCGCGCCGCCGGCATGCGCCTGCCGTTTCTGCCGACCCGTTGTGGCCTGGCCACCGATATCACGGCGCTGAACCCCGCGCTCAAGACCGTGGCCTCACCCTACGCCGATGGTGAGGTGCTGCTGGCCATGCCGGCGCTGGAGCTGGACGTGGCGTTCCTGCATGTCAACGTCGCCGACCGCCTGGGCAACTGCCTGGTCACCGGCCCCGACCCGTATTTCGATCACCTGTTCGCCCGCGCCGCGCAGCAGTGCTTCGTCTCCTGCGAGCGCCTGGAAGAGCGGCTGTCGCTGGATGCCGAGCAGGCCCGTTTCAACACCTTCGAGCGCTACCTGGTGACGGGCGTGGTCCACGCGCCACTCGGTGCCCATCCGACGTCCTGCCCGTCGGACTACGGCTGGGACCTTCAGCACCTGAAGGGCTATGTCGCCAGCAGTCAGCAAGCGCAGGGCTGGGATGAGTATGTCAGCACCTACGTGACAGGCGGTGAGCAAGCCTATCAAGACGCCAACGGTGGCGCCGCACGCATGGGCACATTGCCCCTGCCTGTGTTCTGAGGAGGATGAAAAATGTCTGCAACCTGTGAATTCACCCTCGCCGAACTGATGATCGTCGCCGCCTCCGAAGCCTGGCGTGGCGACGGTGAAGTGATTGCCTCGGGCCTGGGCGTGATCCCGCGCCTGGGGGCGAGCCTGGCCAAACTGACCCATAGCCCGCAGCTGTTGATGACCGACAGCGAAGCGTTTCTGGTCGAGGAACCGGTGCCGCTTGGGCCAAGGGCGGAGGGCTACCAGCCGCGCTATTCGGGGTATCTGTCATTCGAGCGGGTGTTCGAATGCGTCTGGGGTGGGCGCCGGCACGCGATGATCGGCCCGACTCAGATCGACCGCTGGGGCCAAACCAACCTGTCGTGCATCGGCAACTACTACAAACCGAAAAGCGCGATCCTCGGCGTACGGGGCCTGCCGGGCAACAGCATCAACCACCTCAACTCGTTCTTCGTACCCAACCACAACAACCGGGTGTTCGTCAGCGGTGAGGTGGACATGGTCTCGGGCGTCGGCTTCAAGGCCGAGCGCTGGCCGCAGGACGTACGGCGTGACCTGATGGACATCCGCCGGGTGGTCACCGACCTTTGCACCCTGGATTTCGACGGCCCGAACCGCGCCGCTCAAGTGCGCACCCTGCACCCCGGTGTGAGCTTCGATGAAGTTCAGGACAAGACCGGTTTTCCGTTGCTCAAGTCGCCACTGCTACAGGAAAGCGCGCACCCGAGCGCCGAGCAACTGGCGCTGATTCGTCGCCTCGACCCCCACGATTACCGTGCTGCGGCGATCAAGGGTAACCCGCCCGGCATCCGTATCGCCTGACCCAAGGAGCGCCAACATGCACAACAGCGACAGCCAGTTCGTGGTTCGTGACGACCTTGCGGTCTACGAGACCGAGGCGCCGGTGCTCTACAGCGTGGCCGAGCACATTGCCACGCTGACGCTGAATCGGCCGGCCTACAACAACGCGCAGAACTCGCAGATGACCTATGCGCTGGATGCCGCGTTTCGCCAGGCGGTGGACGATGACCAGGTCAAGGTGATTGTCCTGCGCGGTGCCGGCAAGCATTTTTCCGCAGGGCACGACATCGGTACGCCGGGGCGTGACATCAACAAACCCTTCGAGCGCGCCCATCTGTGGTGGGACCACACCAACAAGCCGGGCGGCGAGCAGTTGTATGCCCGTGAGCAGGAAGTGTACCTGGGCATGTGCCGACGCTGGCGCGAGCTGCCCAAGCCGACCATCGCCATGGTCCATGGCGCCTGTATCGCCGGAGGGCTGATGCTGGCCTGGGTCTGCGACCTGATTGTCGCCAGCGACGATGCCTTTTTTCAGGATCCGGTGGTGCGCATGGGCATCCCCGGGGTGGAGTATTTCGCTCACCCCTACGAGCTTAACCCGCGTATCGCCAAGGAATTTCTATTCACTGGCGACCGCATGAGCGCAGCCCGCGCCTATGAAATGGGCATGGTCAACCGTGTACTGCCCGCCGCAGAGCTTGAACAGGCGACCTACGCCCTGGCAGCCACTGTTGCCCGCCAGCCGCGCATGGGCCTGGCCCTGACCAAACAGGCAATCAATCACGTTGAAGACCTGCAAGGCAAACGCACCGCCATGGACGCAGCGTTTGCCTGGCATCACTTCGCCCATGCCCATAACGAACTGCTCTCGGGCGATAAACTCGGCGGCTTCGATGCTAAAGGCATGGTCCAGGCGAATCGTCAGGACCATGCCAACCGCCAGGACCCGTCGTCATGAGCAGCTGGATGAACACTGCGCTGACCGAAGCCCTGGGTTGTCGCTACCCGATTGTGCAGACGGCCATGGGCTGGGTCGCCGATGCCAACCTGGTGATTGCCACCAGCCACGCGGGGGGCTTTGGTTTCCTCGCTGGCGCGACCATAGCCGGCAAGGACCTGGAAGGCGAGATCCGCAAGGTCATCGACGCCACCGGTGGCAGCAATTTCGGCCTGAATTTCCATATGTTTCAGGACAACGCCGGGCAGTGTGTCGACCTGGCCATCCGCTACCGCCTGCGCGCGGTCAGTTATGGCCGCGGCCCCGATGCGCAGACCATCGCCCGTTTCAAAGCGGCCAAGGTCCTGTGCATTCCCACGGTGGGCGCCGTCAAGCACGCGCAGAAGGCCCAGGCCCTGGGCGCTGATCTGATCACCATCCAGGGCGGCGAGGGCGGTGGTCATACCGGCGGCGTACCCAGTTCGATCCTGCTGCCGCAGGTGCTCGATGCCGTCAGCGTGCCCGTGATCGCTGCCGGTGGTTTTGCCACCGGGCGCGGCTTGGCCTCGGCGCTGGCTGCCGGCGCCAGTGGTATTGCCATGGGCACGCGGTTTTTGATGACCCGCGAGTCGCCGACCCCGGCCGCCACCCTTGAGCGCTATCTGCAGGTTGCCGATCCGCAGCAGGTGCGGGTCACCACGGCCGTGGATGGCATGCGCCACCGCATGATCGAGAACCCCTTTATCAACCGCCTGGAACAGGCGGGCCCGTTTGGCCGGCTGCGTATCGCCCTGGGTAGCGCCTGGCAGTGGAAGCAGCACACCGGCATGAGCCTTGGACACATGCTCGGGGTGTTTGTGCGTGGCCTGCGCGAAGACCCGGCGGCGCTGTCGCAGGTGGTCATGGCCGCCAACCAGCCGGTGCTGCTGCAACGCTCGATGGTCGATGGCCTGCCGGACGAGGGAATTCTACCCAGCGGCCAGGTGGCTGCGGCCATCGATGAGCTGCTCAGTTGCCGCGACGTAATCGAGGGCATTGCCGCTGAAGCGGAGCGTTGCCTGAACAGCTTGCTGGCCCGGCGCCTGCCGAATTGTGAACCTGCACCTGCCATTCACCTGGCGAACACTGGAGAAACCCTGTGAATCCTGCCTTTACGTCCCAACTCAATGCCGGGATCGCTGAACTGGTGATCGCCAACCCGCCGGTCAACGCCCTGGACAGCCAGCAATGGCAAGGATTGGCTGATCACATCGAGGCGTTGGGGGCTAACCCTGAAGTCCGTGTGATCGTCATTCGCGCCGAAGGGCGCGGCTTCTGCGCGGGGGTCGACATCAAGGAACTCGATGCGCACCCCGAGCGGATTGTCGCGGTCAACGCCGGTAACTACGCCACCTTCAAGGCGGTGCACCGCAGCCCGGTGCCGGTGATCGCGGCGGTGCACGGCTATGTGCTCGGTGGCGGCATCGGCATCACCGGCGCCGCTGACATTGTCGTTGCCGCCGAATGCGCCAGCTTCGCCTTGCCTGAAGTCGACCGCGGCGCCATGGGCGGCGGTGCGCACCTGCAACGCCTGTTTGGGGTGCAGAAGGTGCGTTACCTGTTCTTCACCGGCGACAGCATTGGTGCCCGTGAGGCCAGCCAGTACGGTTTCATCGAGCGCGTAGTACCGCGCGAGCAGTTGCGGGAAACCGCCCTGGGGATCGCCGCACGCATCGCCAGCAAGAGCCCGCAGATGATCCGTATCGCCAAAGAAGCGCTCAACGGCATTGAAGACGGCAACCTGGAAGACAAATACCGCTGGGAGCAGGGCTTCACCCTGCAGGCCTACAACAGCCCGGATTCGGCCGAAACGCGCCGGGCCTTCGTCGAAAAACGCGACGCGAAGTTCTGAGGGAACGCCATGGAGCTTACCTATACGTCTGAACAGCATGCCTTTCGCGCCGAAGTGCGCGCCTGGCTCAAGGACAACCTGCCGCGCCAGCCGCTGGCCAGTTATGACACCCGCGAAGGCTTTGAGCAGCACCGCGCCTGGGAGGCCACGCTGTTCGACAGTCGGCTGTCGATGGTCATGTGGCCGGCCGAGCTGGGTGGGCGTGGCTGCGGCCTGATTGAATGGTTGATCTTCGAAGAGGAGTACTACGGCGCCGGCGCGCCGATGCGGGTTAACCAGAACGGTCAGTTGCTGCTCGGCCCGACCCTGATGGAGTTCGGCACCGAGCAACAGAAAAAGCACTTCTTGCCGCGCATGGCTGCCAGTATCGACATGTGGGCCCAAGGGTGGTCGGAGCCCAATGCCGGTTCCGACATGGCGGCGATTACCAGCAAGGCGCTGCTCGAGGGGGATCACTACGTGCTCAACGGCCAGAAAACCTGGTCGACCCGGGCGATCTACGCCGACTGGCTGTTCGGCCTGTTTCGCAGTGAGCCGGGTTCTACCCGCCATCACGGGCTGTCGTTCTTGATGGTGCCACTGAACGCGCCCGGCGTGAGTATCCGTCCGATCAAGGCCCTCAATGGCAAGGACGCCTTTGCCGAAGTGTTCTTTGACGATGTACGCGTGCCCATGGCCAACCGGATCGGTGCCCAGGGCGAAGGCTGGCACGTGGCAATGGCCACCGCCGGTTTCGAGCGCGGCCTGTTGCTGCGCTCGCCGGCACGCTTCCAGTACACCGCACGCAAATTGGTCGAGCTGTACCTGGCTCATCAACAGAGCGCCGACCGCGACCCGGGCCTGCGCGATGCGGTGCAGGACTGCTGGATGAGCGCCGAGGCTTATGCCTTGTCGGCCTATCACACGGTCGGGCGGTTGAGCCAGGGCGCGCAGATTGGTGCCGAATCGAGCATCAACAAAATCATCTGGTCAGAGCTGGACCTGAAGATGCACGACACCGCCATGCGCCTGCTCGGCGCCCGCGGCGAACTGCTGGCCAGTGCCCCGGCCGCCGGTGATGCGGCGGGCTGGCTGGAGGGTTTTCTGTTCGCCCAATCCGGGCCGATCTACGCCGGCACCAACGAAATCCAGCGCAACATCATTGCCGAGCGGATGCTCGGTTTGCCGAAGTAGGAGCAGGCCATGGACTTCACCTTTAGCGATGACCAGCTGACCTTCCGCGAGGCCATCAGCCGTTTTCTGATGACCGAAGCGGCGCCGGAAATGCTCCGGGAAATTTGGGACACCGACGCCGGCCGTTCCCCGGACCTGCGCAACAAAATTGCCTCCCAGGGCCTGACCGCCTTGTCGGTGCCTGAAGCCGAAGGTGGGTTGGGCATGGACGATGTGGCCTGGGCACTGATGACCCAGGAGCTGGGTTACTACGCCATTCCCGACTCACTGGCCGATACTGCCTATGTCGCTGCCGGGCTGTTGGCCGGGCTGCCCGCCGAGCATCCAGCCCGGGCCCGATTGCTGCCACGGATCGCCGATGGCAGCTTGCGCCTGGCCATCGGCCACCCGGTGAACTCGTTGGTCAGCGATGCGCAGTTGGCCGAAGTGCTGATTCTGTGTGACGGCAATGCCATCCACGCGGTGCCGCGGGCCGAGGTGGACGTGGAAGCGAACCCCAGTATCGATGCCTCGCGGCGTCTTGGCCGGGTCAGCTGGCGTGCCACTCCCGCGACCTTGCTGATCGAGGGCGAACAAGGCCGCGTCTTGCAGGCCCAACTGCTCGACCGTGGCGCGTTGTCGGTGGCCGGGCAATTGCTCGGCCTGGCCCAGCGCATGCTCGATCTGTCCGTGGACTATGTGGCCCAGCGCAAGCAGTTCGGCAAGCCGATCGGCAGCTTCCAGGCGGTCAAACACCACCTGGCCGATGTCGCCCGGCAGATTGAACAGGCCAAGCCGGTACTGTACCGCGCCGCCCACGGCCTGGCCCGTGGTGAGGGCAGTGCTGGACGCTGGGTGTCGCAGGCACGCTTAGCCTGCTGCGAAGCCAGCTGGCTGGCGGCGCGCAAGGGTATCCAGGTGCACGGCGCCATGGGTTACACCTGGGAAGTCGATCTGCAGATGTTCATGAAGCGTGCCTGGTCGCTGGATGCGGCCTGGGGCGACCGTGGTTTTCATAAATCCCGTGTTGGTGACTACCTGTTCGCCGCCGGTGCTCGGCTCGGCCCGGGCCATACCTTCGAGGACTGACCCATGCCCCAGGCTTATATCGTTGACGCCCTGCGCAGCCCGACCGGCAAGCGCAAGGGCGCGCTGTCGCAGGTTCATGCCATCGACCTGGGCGCCCATGTGCTCAAGGCCCTGGTGCAGCGCAACGGCATTCCCGCCGAAGAGTACGATGATGTCATTTTCGGTTGTGTCGACACCATCGGCGCGCAGGCAGGTGACATCGCCCGCACCAGTTGGCTGGCTGCCGGCCTGCCCCTGAATGTGCCGGGCACCACGGTGGACCGCCAGTGCGGCTCGTCGCAGCAGGCCGTGCATTTCGCCGCCCAGGCGGTGATGAGCGGCACCCAGGACGTGGTCGCTGTAGGCGGGGTACAGACGATGACGCGCATCCCGATCAGTTCGGCGATGCTCGCCGGCCAGCCCCTGGGTTTCCCGGACCCCTTCAGTGGCAGCGTCGGTTGGCGCAAGCGCTTTGGTGATCAGCCAGTGAACCAGTTCTATGCCGCCCAGCGCATTGCCGAGCATTGGCAGTTGAGCCGCGAGCAGATGGAAGTGTTCGCGCTGCAAAGCCATCAGCGCGCCCTGGCCGCCATTGACAGTGGCCGATTTGATCGCGAGATCGTCGCCTACGGTGAGCTGCGCCAGGATGAAACCCCGCGCCAGACCAGCCTTGAGAAAATGGCCAGCCTGGACCCGGTGGACCCGCAGTACCCGTTGATCACTGCGGCGGTTTCCAGTCAAACCTGCGACGCCTCGGCGGCGCTGCTGGTGGTGTCGGAGGCGGCGCTCAAGCGCTATGACCTGACGCCACGGGCGCGCATTCATCACCTGACGGTGATGGGCGATGACCCCATCTGGCACCTCACCGCGCCCATTGCCGCCACCCGCAAGGCCTTGCAAAAGACCGGATTGCGCATGGCGGATATCGACCGGGTGGAAATCAACGAGGCCTTTGCCTCGGTGGTCATGGCCTGGGCCAAGGCGCTGGACTACGACCCGGCGCGTACCAACGTCAACGGTGGTGCCATTGCCTTGGGCCACCCGTTGGGTGCAACCGGCGCGCGCCTGATGACCACGTTGCTCAACGAACTGGAATGCAGCGGTGGCCGCTATGGCCTGCAGACCATGTGCGAAGGCGGCGGCCAGGCCAACGTCACCCTTATTGAACGTCTGTGAATCCCAGGAGCGCCTCATGGCAATGTGTAACGGTCGTACGGTAATTATCACCGGTGCAGGTGGCGGCCTCGGTCGCGCCTATGCGCTGGCCTTCGCTGCCGAGGGGGCGAATGTCGTGGTCAACGATATTCGTGACGAAGCGGCCCGCGATGTGGTTGGGCAGATCCTGGCGGCGGGTGGCCAGGCCATCGCCAACAGTGATGACATTACTTCCCTGGAGCATGCACAGCGCATCGTCGAGGCCGCGTTGGCGGCGTTCGGCGAGGTGCACGTGCTGGTCAACAATGCCGGGGTGTTGCGTGACCGGCTGTTTCTGAGCTTGTCGGAAGATGACTGGGACACGGTGATGCGTGTGCACCTGAAGGGTCATTACTGCTTGGCCAACCTGCTGGCACGGCGCTGGCGCGACTTGGCCAAAGCCGGTACGCCAGTGGCTGGGCGGATCATTAACACCAGTTCCGGGGCAGGGTTGCAGGGCTCGATTGGACAGTCCAATTATTCGGCGGCCAAGGGCGGGATTGCTTCGCTGACCTTGGTGCAAGCGGCGGAGCTTGGGCGTTATGGCGTCACCGCCAATGCCCTGGCTCCGGCCGCCCGCACGGCAATGACGGAAGGGGCGATGCCTGAGTTGGTCAAGAAACCCGAGGATGGCAGTTTTGATGCCTGGGCGCCGGAGAATGTCGCGCCGCTGGTGGTGTGGTTGGGCAGTGAGCAGTCCGGGCATGTGACCGGTCAGGTGTTCGAGAGCCAAGGCGGGCGGATTTCGCTTGGCGATGGTTGGCGCACCGGTGTCACCCGTGACAAGGGCGCTGCGTGGCGGGTAGAGGAGGTGGGGGCTGCCGTGGATCAGATCCTTGCCGAGGCGCCCAGCGCGCAGAAAGTCTGGGGTAGCTGATTCACAGCGAGTGCATTTGTAGCCGCTGCCGCCAGGCTGCGATCGACTGCAACGCAGTCGCACCAGGGGCCAGACATAAGTCAGCTTTTGTGGCCGCTTCGCGCCCAATCGCAGCCTAGCGGCAGCGGCTACGAAGCTTATACCCCGTTTTGACGATGTTCCCCGCAAGGCAAGACTTTATACCTGACAGCGTCTAGATCCTCTGGAGATTAACGCTGTGAAACAAGCCCCCCCTTATGTGCCCGGCCACCAATTGCTGGCCGGCAAGTCTGTTCTGATCACTGCCGCCGCCGGTGCCGGTATCGGCTACGCCGCCGCCCGGCGCAGTGCCGAAGAAGGTTGTCGGACGTTGATGATTTCTGATGTGCATCCGCGCCGATTGGAAGACGCCGTCGAACGGCTCAAAGCCGAAACCGGTTTGCAGGCGGTCTACGGCCAGTTGTGTGATGTCACCTGCGAGGAGCAGGTGCAGGCGCTGGTGGCCAGCGCCGAAAGCGCACTGGGCGGTGTTGACGTATTGATCAACAACGCAGGCTTGGGTGGGCAGAAGAGCGTGGTCGAGATGAGCGACGCCGAGTGGTCCAAGGTGCTCGATGTCACCCTTACCGGCACGTTTCGCATGACCCGCGCCATGCTCCCTGCCATGCAGCAACGCGGCGCCGGGGTGATCGTCAACAACGCCTCGGTGCTCGGCTGGCGGGCGCAGAAGGAACAGGCCCATTACGCTGCGGCCAAGGCCGGGGTGATGGCGCTGACCCGCTGCAGCGCCCTGGAAGCCGCCGAGTTCGGTGTACGCATCAACGCCGTGGCACCGTCGATTGCCTTGCATGACTTTCTCAAGAAGGCCTCCAGCGAAGCACTGCTGGCCAGCCTCGCCGGGCGTGAGGCGTTTGGCCGTGCTGCCGAGGTCTGGGAAGTGGCCAACGTGATGATGTTCCTGGCCAGTGACTACGCCTCCTACATGGTCGGCGAAGTGCTGTCGGTCAGCTCGCAGCAAGCCTGAGGACGTGTAAATGACTCATGTATTTACCAGCGCTCAGGCGCTGCTCGACGCCGAGGGCATGGACCTGGGCCGCACCGACTGGCTGAGCATCAGCCAGCAGCGGATCAACCTGTTCGCCGACGCCACTGGCGATCACCAATGGATTCATGTCGATCCCGAGCGGGCTGCCAGCGGCCCGTTTGGCGCCTGTATCGCCCACGGCTACCTGACCCAGGCCCTGGCCAACCTGTTCATGCCGCAGTTAATGCGCGTCGAGAACCTGGCCATGGGCGTCAACTACGGTTGCGACCGCGTGCGTTTCCCTGCGCCGGTAGCAGTGGGTTCGCGGGTGCGCGGCCACGCCCACGTACTGCGCGCAGAAGCCATTGGCAGCGCCGTGCAATTGGTGGTGCGGGTCAGCGTCGAGATCGAGGGCCAGGAGCGCCCAGGCTGTGTGGTCGACACTATCAGCCGTTACACCTTCAACCCTGTCAGCGAGTGAATCTGTCCATGGACCAGCATGAAGTAGTTATCGTCGCCACCGCCCGTACGGCGCTGGCCAAGTCCTTTCGCGGTTCGTTCAACGACACCGAGGCCCCCGTCCTGGGCGGCCATGTGGTACGCGCGGTGCTGCAACGCGCCGGCATCGAGGCTGATGCCGTCGAGGACGTGATCATGGGCGCCGCCGTTCAGCAGGGCACCCAGGGTTACAACATCGGCCGACTCTGCGCTTACACCGCCGGCTTGCCCGACAGTGTGCCGGGCATGGCCCTGGACCGTATGTGCGCCTCGGGGTTGATGAGTATCGGCGTCGCTGCCAAGGGCATTCTCGCCGGGGAGATGAGCATTGCCGTCGGCGGCGGCGTCGAGTCGCTGTCGTTGACCCAGACCAAACACAAGAACAGCTACCGGGCGCGTTCCGAAGCGGTGCTGGAAGTGATGCCCAGTGCCTACATTCCGATGATTGAAACCGCCGAGATCGTCTCCCGGCGCTATGGCATCAGCCGCGCCGCGCAGGATGATTACAGCCTGCAGAGTCAGCAACGCACGGCAGCAGCCCAGCGCGCCGGGCTGTTCGATGAGGAAATAGTCGGCCTGAGCGTCAACACGTTGCTGCTGGACAAGGAGGGCAAGCCGGCCGGTCACGAATCGGTGTGGGTTGACCGCGACGAATGCAACCGCCCGGACACGCGCCTGGAGGACCTCGCCGCGCTTAAGCCAGTGTGGAAGGACGGCCAGTGGGTCGAGCAGGGCGCTTTCGTCACGGCGGGCAACGCGTCGCAATTCTCTGACGGTGCTGCAGCGTGCTTGCTGATGAGTCGCGCCGAAGCTCGGCGTCGCGGCCTGAGCCCGTTGGGCATCTACCGAGGTATTGCGGTGGCCGGTTGCGCACCTGAGGAAATGGGTATCGGCCCGGTGCTGGCGGTGCCGAAACTGCTCAAGCGCTTTGGCTTGACGGTGGCCGACATCGATCTCTGGGAAATCAACGAAGCCTTTGCCTGCCAGGTCCTGCATTGCCGCGATGCACTGGGCATTGCGCCCGAGCGCCTGAACGTCAACGGCGGCGCTATCGCCATTGGCCATCCATTTGGCATGTCCGGGGCGCGTATGGTTGGTCACGCCTTGCTGGAGGGGCGTCGGCGTGGGGCGCGGTACGTGGTGGTGGCCATGTGCATCGGCGGCGGCATGGGCGCGGCAGGGCTGTTCGAACTGGCCTGACTAGGCCATTTGGACGATGTAGGGCAGGTGGGGCGAGCTGATGATCCGGGCAACAATAACAACAGGATCAACGCCCCATGTGCCTCTCTCCACGACCTTTCTCTCGGAGCCCGGTATGCGCCAGCTGATCGGATACGCTGTCAGCGGCGTGATCCTGGCCGCCGTGGCTTTTGCTTTCGCGCCACGCAACCCGCAGCCCTTGGCCGCGACTCAACTTCAGGTCGACCGGGTGCAGGTCAATGCGCTGCTGGTCAATGGCCCGCAGTTGTTGGCGGCCGGCGAGCGTGGCACCTTGCTCAGCAGTGTCGACAGCGGTCGCTCCTGGCATGCAGCGCAGGTCTCGAGTGCACGGCAAGCGACGCTCACGGGCCTGATCGCACTCACTCCCCAGGTACTGGTTGCTGTCGGTCACGATGGCTGGATTCTGCGGTCCGATGATGGCGGTCGCAACTGGCAGGAAACCCGCTACGACGCTGATCTTGGCGAGCCGTTGCTGGGCGTCTGGAGCGCGGATGGCGAGCATGTGGTGGCGTACGGCAGCTACGGCAAGTACCTGGAATCCAGCGATGCAGGCCAGCACTGGCAGGCGCGCGAGATGCTCGGCGATGGCGCCCACTTCAACGGCATGGACGGTGACCGCCAAGGGCGACGTATGCTGGTCGGCGAGCAGGGCCTGGTCCTGCGGTCTGACGACGGCGGCCGCCATTGGCAACCACTGACACCGTTCTACAACGGCTCACTGTTTGGCGTGGTCACCCTATCGGCCTCGCATTGGGTCGCTTATGGCATGCGTGGGCAAGTGTTTCGCAGCGAGGACTTTGGTGACAGCTGGCAGCGCGTCGAGTTGAACAGTGCGCAGCCAATCTACGGCCATGCGCGCTTGCCGGGCGACGCCGGGGTGGTGCTGGTCGGGGCCGGCAGCCAGTTGATCCACCTGGACGCCCAAGGCCGCCTGCTCGACAGCAGTCGGCGCAACGGCCTGGGTACCCTGACTTCAGCCGTGGCCCTCAATGCCCGTCACCTGCTGGTGGCTGGTGAACGCGGTGTCTCCCAGGGACCGGACAGCGGCCTTGCCGCCCATGCACAGTGAGCTTCCCATGACGTCGACTTCTTCTAGGCTGCAACGCTGTGTGCGGGGCTGTGCCGATCTGTTGCTCAATCATCGGCGGCGCTGGCTCGGCCTGTTTCTGCTGATCAGCCTGGCACTGGGCTACAGCGCCACTCAGGTACGCCTTGATCCGGGGTTCAACAAACAGATCCCGGTGCGTCATGAGTACATGCTCAACTTCCTCGACTTCAGTCGCCAGTTCACCGGTGCCAATCGCTTGCTGGTCAACGTGCATTGGAAAGGCGAGGGGGATATCTACAACCCGCAGTTCCTCGATGTGCTGCAGAAAGTCACCGACGATGTGTTCTTCATTTCCGGGGTCAGCCGCCCCAGCGTGACCTCGCTGTTCACCCCCAATGTGCGCTATGTGGAAATCACCGAAGAAGGCTACGTGGGTGATCTGGTGGTGCCGCCGCAGTATGCCGGTACTGCCGACGACCTGGCCAAGGTACGTAGCAACGCTGCCCGTGCCGGGCAGATCGGCCGCTTGCTGGCCAATGACCAGCGCTCGGCGCTGGTGCGCGCCGACCTGCAGGACACTGACCCGAAAACCGGTCAGCCGGTGTCGTATGTCGAGATTGCCCAGCGTCTGGAAGACATTCGCGCCCGTTACAGCAGCGCCGACATCGAGATCAATGTAGTGGGCTTTGCCAAGCTGGTAGGCGATGTGGTCGAGGGCCTGAACACGGTGTTGATGTTCTTTGCCGTGGCCTTTGTCATCACCGCACTGTTGCTGTGGCTGTATACCCGTTCGCTGACCTTGACCTTGGTGGCGCTGGTGGTTGCGCTGCTGCCGGTGGTGTGGCTGCTCGGCCTGCTGCCGCTGTTGGGTCTGGGCATCGACCCAATGTCCGTGTTGGTGCCGTTTTTGATCTTCTCCATCGGCGTGTCGCATGCCGTACAGATGAGCAACGCCTGGCGCCAGGAGGTGCTGGCCGGCAGCGATTCGCGCCAGGCCGCACACGCGGCGTTCTGCGCGATCTTCATACCCGGCGCGCTGGCCTTGCTGATGAATGCCCTGGGCTTTGCCGTGATCATGCTGATCGACATCCCCATCGTCCACGAACTGGGTGTCACCGCGTGCATCGGGGTGATGCTGATGATCGTCACCAACAAGATGCTCTTGCCATTGATACTGGCGGGCTTGAAGGTCGCGCCCAGGCCCCGCACGGCCACCGCGCGGACTCACCGCCACGCTCTGTGGTGGCGCCTGTCGGCCTTGGCCGAGCCGCGCCCGGCCCTGGTGGTGTTCGGCCTCAGTCTGGTACTGCTCGGCGCCGGTGTGCTCAAGGCGCGACAGCTGGAAGTGGGTGATATCGGAGTCGGAGCGCCGGAACTTCGCGCTGACTCGCGCTACAACCAGGACAACCAGCAGATCATCAGCAGCTACTCCATCGGCCTGGATGTATTGGCGGTGTTCGTCCAGACCGCAGCCGGCAGTGAAGCCTGTCTCAATCCGCAGGTGATGCGTGCGGTGGAGGCGTTCGATTTTCAAATGCGTGCGGTGGCCGGGGTGCAGTCGGTGCAGAGTGTGGCCGGCATGGGCAAGGAAATGATCGCCGGCAACAACGAGGGTAACCCGCGCTGGTCGGCTATCCCGGGTTCGTCCCGGGGGCTGCAGCAAGGCTCGCTGGCCTATTCGGCCGACTCCGGGCTGGTCAGCGAAGGCTGTCAGCGCATGCAGATCCTGGTGTTCCTCAACGATCATGAGGGCGCCACGGTGTTCCATGTGGTCAATGAGGCCAAGCGCATCATCGCTGCGGTTCAGCTACCCGAGGTGCAGTTCAAACTGGCTGGGGGCAATGTCGGGGTCATGGCCGCGTCCAATGAGGCGGTCAAGCACGCTGAGGTGATCATGTTGGCCGCGCTGTTCTGTTCAGTGGCGCTGTTCTGCCTGCTGACCTTCCGCTCGCTGCGTGCGGTGCTGTGCATCGTCGTGCCGCTGGGGGTGGTGGCGATTCTGTGCAATGCGCTGATGGCGATGCTCGGTATTGGCCTGAAGGTTGCCACCTTGCCGGTGATGGCCTTGGGGGTGGGTGTTGGCGTGGACTACGGGATTTACCTGTACGAGCGTATCCAGCACGAAATGGCCGACGGTGCGCAGCTGCGCGAAGCCTTCTACCGTGCCATGTGCCAACGCGGCACCGCCGCCGTGTTCACGGCGCTGACCATGGCCATCGGTGTCGGTACCTGGGCATTTGCGCCGCTCAAGTTGCAGGCTGACATGGGCATCCTGCTGGCGTTCATGTTCCTGGTGAACGTGCTCGGGGCGATTTTCCTGCTGCCGGCGTTGGCGGCCTGGTTCAATCAGGGCAAGCCACTGGTGGCTGTGGGTGCTGGCGTTGCAAGCGATGCAGGCAACGCGCATTCACTGGCACCGCGCTGAGTTATTGCCGGCAAGGCCGGCTCCCACCGTTTGAACCGCATCAATCCAACACAGCGTGCACGGCCGGGCAACCTGCCGCGCCTTGGGAGTGTGTTTATGCAAAGCCGTATGCCGAACTCGCAGGTCCTGGCGCAGATGGGGCTGGATGTCGAGGACTATGAACAGCTCATCGGTAACCTCTACGACGGCGCACTGGACACCCGCCGTGTGGCCGAGGCCTTGCGCCAGTTACAAGGGCTGTTCCAGGCCAATATCGTCACCCTGATCTTGCGTGCGGTGGATGAGCCGTACCTGTCGCCGATGCTGGCGGTAGGCGAAGTCAACGGTGCCGGGGAAATCCAGCATTACGCCTATTACAGCAAGTCGACCCCCTTCAATAATCTGCCGCTGGACCAGGTCTTCACCATTGATGACCTGATGACGGAAGCCGAGTGGCTGGGCTCGTCGTTCTACCTGTTGTACTGCCAGCCCTATGGCTGCTTTCAGATGCTTGGCGCCGATATCAGCATGCCCGATGGCGGCAAGCTGCGGATTCGTATCAATCGCCGCCGCGATCAGCCCAAGTTCAGCGACAGTGAGCGGGCGCTGTGCGCCATGTTGCTGCCGCACCTGCGTCGGGCCCTGCACCTGCATGCGCAACTGGACCGCAGCGAGTCGTTGGGCAGTCTGTATTTTCAGGCCATCAGCCGCTTGTCGGTGGCCACCATTGTCCTCGATGAGAGCGGCAGTGTGCTGCAGCTCAACCCGGTGGCGCGCGACATCCTCGACAGCAATGACGGCCTGAAACTGGTGGGCGGACGCCTGGAGGCCACCTATCCCAGCGACAACCGCGAGCTTTCGCGCCTGGTGCGCGACGCCTTCCAACGTGCGCGTCAGGGCGATATCGGCCACTGCAACGCCGCGGCGTTGTCGATCTCTCGACCTTCCGGGCAGGTCAACCTGGGGGTGGTGGTGGAGCTGATTCCGTCCCAGGACTGGGTCGAGGGCAAGGGCCAGCCGACGGTGGTGGTGTATGTGCGCGATGCGGTGGGCAAGTCGCTGGTCAGCAACCTGGCGACGGCGCAGTTGTACAACCTGACCCCGGCGGAAACCGGCCTGGCCATGGAACTGGCTAACGGCCTGTCGCTGGAGGAAGCCTCGGAGGTGCTCAACATCCGCCGCAACACCGCTCGCGCGCACCTGCGCTCGATCTTTTCCAAGACCGGGGTGCGGCGCCAGACCGAACTGGTGCGCATTCTGCTCAACAGTGTGGTGGCCCTGGGGCCGCCCGGGGCCTTGCCGCCGGCGATCAAGGCGGCCGGGTAAAAATGCGTTAGTCCGAGCAGACGATGTCCGGGCTTTGCAGCGCTGTCGATACTGGGCCACCGCTATCGGAAAACCACGGAGAACAACAATGACCGAGCGTAATTCATTTGCCCGCAAGGCACACGTCCATCACCGCCCCTGGCTGCTGGCGGTGCTGCTCGGCTGCGCCAGCGCAGGCCCTGTCAGTGCCGCACCTGAGGATGCCGCACGCCTGGGCAGCGAGCTGACCTGTGTCGGCGCTGACAAGCGCGGCAATGCCGACGGCAGTATTCCGGCGTACAGCGGCCAGTGGCTGGGGGTGCCGCCGCAGGTGCAGTTCAAGGGCACCGGTCATCATCCGGTTGACCCGTACCCCGATGAGAAACCCCTGCTCGTGATCACCGCGGCCAACCTTGCGCAGTACGCCGACTACCTGTCGGACGGGCAGAAGGCCTTGTTCAAGCTCTACCCCGACAGCTACCAAATGCCCATCTATCCCACCCACCGGGATTTCCGCTTCGCTGACTCGGTGTGTGAGGCGACCCGCGAAAACGCCAGCATCGCGCGCCTGGTCGATGACGGCGAAGGCGTGGTGGGCAAGACCGGCGGCACGCCGTTTCCGGTGCCGCGCAGTGGCCTGGAGTTGCTGAAGAACGCCTCTACCTTTACGTTGCGGGCCTGGACCGAGGAATACGTTTCCGATAACGCCTATGTGCTCAAAGACGGCAACATCAACTGGGGTCGGGTGCACTCGCGCAACTTGGCGCCGGCACTGCAACCGGGCAAGATCGGTGAAACCGTAGGTAACTCCTCGTTCTACCTCAACGAAACCCTGCTACCGCAGCGCGACAAGGGGGAGATCAACACCGGCACCGAGTTCTGGAACGACAAGACCGAACCACGCCAGAGCTGGCGTTATGATCCGGGCACGCGGCGGGTACGGCAGTCGCCAGGCTACGGGTTCGACATGGCGTTTCCCGGCTCCGGTGGCTCGATCACCGTTGATGAGGTGCGTCTGTTCAACGGCTCCGGCCAGCGCTACGACTGGAAGATCGTCGGCAAGCGCGAAATGTTCATCCCCTACAACACCTACCGCCTGCACGCGGCCAACCTCAAATACGCCGACCTGTTGACTCCAGGCCATATCAATCCCCAGGCCATGCGCTATGAGCGCCATCGAGTGTGGGAACTGGAGGGCACGCTCAAGCCTGGCTACCGCCACCTGTACGGCAAACGCAAGTTGTACATCGATGAAGACACCTGGTTCCCGATGCTGGCCGACAACTACGACAACCGTGGCGAGCTGTGGCGCACCTCGATGGTCAACTACTTCTATGCCTATGAAAGCCAGGTGCCGCAGGCCGGTGTTGGCCTGTACCACGACCTTAACGCCGGTAGTTACCTGGCGTTCAACCTGATCAACGAACAGCGCAATGGTTATGTGCTCAACAAGGGCGGTTTCACCCCGCGTGACTTCGGCCCCGAGGCGGCGCGTCGGGCTGGGCAATAGGACTGCTTGGTTGATCTAGTCCATTTGAAGGATGAGCGGCCCGCCAGGGCTGCTCAATGATGTCGGGTAGGGGATTGTGCCGGCGGCCTGGTCCGGCGCCGCTCGACCCGGAGTTTCCACCAGAGGAAGAACAAGAACATGACGAAACTCGCTGAACTAAGCATCGAAAATACCCAGCGCACGCACCGCTACGCCCGCGGTTGGCACTGCCTGGGGGATGCTGCTGACTACCGTGATGGCAAGCTGCACACCCTGAATATCTTCGGCACACGCCTGGTCGCCTTTGCCGACAGCCAAGGCAACATCAGCCTCCTGGATGCGTACTGCCCGCACATGGGCGCCGACCTGTCCCAAGGCACCATCGAGAACGACACCGTGGTCTGTCCTTTCCACCACTGGAAGTACGACACGGGCGGCAAGTGTGTGGAGATTCCTTACTGTAAGCGCATTCCGCCCAAGGCCAAGACGCGTAGCTGGTTGACCTGCGAAGAGAACAACCTGCTGTTCGTCTGGAACAACCCTGAGGGCCGCCCGCCGAAAGAAGGCGTGGTGATCCCGCATCTGGAAGAGATGGACAGTGACGAGTGGATCCATGAATGGAACATCGACACCATGCTCATCGAAACCAATCCCCGCGAACTGGTCGACAACCTGGTCGATGCCCAGCATTTCGGCCCGGTGCATGGCACACCGACCAAGTATTTTGCCAACGTCTTTGAAGGCCACATCGGTCGGCAGATTTTCCATGGTGATTCTGAGCGCCTGGGCGGTGACTTGATCGCACCGTCGGCCTATTACGGGCCGGCAACTCACTTCACGCACTTGAGCTCGATGTTCGGTGAGGCGCGGGTTCACGCCATTCTGCTCAACAGCCATGTGCCGGTGACGCCTGACAGCTTCCAACTGCGCTTTGGCTGCATGGTCAAGCGGGTGCCGGGCTGGAGCGAAGAGCAGAACCGTGAAGTGGCCCAGGCCTATGTCATGGGTAACCGTGCCTCGTTCTACCAGGACGTGGACATCTGGAAGCACAAGATCCGCATCGATAAACCGGTATTGGCCGAGAACGACGGCCCGGTGTACCAACTGCGCGAGTGGTATCAGCAGTTCTTCACCGATGAGGACCTGGTGCCGGCGAGCATGGCCGAGCGCCGCGAGATTGTGACGGTCGACGAGCGTTGAGTGGCTGCCAGCCCAGGGGCAACGTTGGGTTGGCGTTTCACGTTTCACGGGTTGCAGGGGTGCCGATAATGAAAATAAAAAGCCTTCGAGCCTATAGTGTTCCGCTGTGTTGCCTGGTGATCGTGCTGTATACCGCGCTCACAGTCACGCCGCCTAAAGACAGGCCTTGTCCGGCCTGTGTGGTGATGCCGAGTTTTCAAGGGTTGCAGACCTTGCGCTAGGCACGCACCAATTTCTGTAGCCGCTGCCGAGGAACGAGGCTGCGATCGACTGCAGCGCAGTCGCAAGGCGGCCACCTCGGTACACCTGATAAATCGCGGTGGTCAGGTTTTGCGGCCGTTTCACGGCCGATCGCAGCCTGACGGCAGCGGCTACGGGGGACAACCTCTGTAGCCGCTGCCGAGGAACGAGGCTGCGATCGACTGCAGCGCAGTCGCAAGGCGGCCACCTCGGTACACCTGATAAATCGCGGTGGTCAGGTTTTGCGACCGTTTCACGGCCGATCGCAGCCTGACGGCAGCGGCTACGGGGGACAACCGCTAGCCGAGGCCGGCAGGGCGCAGGTATTCCGGCGCCAGCATGTTCGACCAGATCAGGATCATCGACACCAGAATGGTCACCAGCACCAGCAAACCGACGCCCCAGACGCTTGCCGAATAGAGCATGCCCTGTTCCTTGCGCAAGCGCAGAAAGGTGGGCAGGCCGGCGAACAGCAGGAAGGTCGCATAGGCCGAGGCGGCCAGCAGCACAATGATCGCCAGCCAGCGCCCCGGATACAGCCCGGCGATACCGGCAAGGAAATAGGGCGTGGCGCTATAGGCGGCAAAGCCGACACACTGGTTCAGGTTTGGACGCGCGTCGAAGGTACGCGACATCCAGCGAATGAAACCGCCCATTATCCACACGCCGATAATGATCGCCAGGTACAGCAACACGCTCAATTCCAGGGCGCTGGCACTGCTCAGGCGTACCGTTTCGTTGTCGACCAAGCTCCACCCCACGGCCGTCATCCCTATGAACAGGCAAACCGGTGGTATCAGCCCCATCAGCAGCAAATGAATGAAGTAGTGGCGGGGATGTTGTTCCTCGTCGTGACGAATATCGAGCCAGGCATGGTTCGGCTGGGTAAAGAGTTTCATCAGGTGACTTGCCATATCAGCCTCCGGATCAGGGGCGTAACACACCCTTAATGATCAATGGAGGCCAGATTGGCGTCAGGGTTTCATCTTTCTTCCCAACGGTGTCTCGACGGTATAGCGGGTGATCAGCCTGGCGGGACCCCCTGCAGATGACGATACCCCGCTGCCTGGGCGAAATCGACCCGATGCCAGATCGTGCGGTTGGCGCCCCAGGCACCGATCATCAGCTGCGCTAGAGAGCTGCCCCGCCAAGGGCCGCGGTCAGCCCGCCAGGCCAAAGTCTGCGAACGCTGCTATTCCTAGTGCTGAACAGGTGCCCAAGGGATAGCCCTTAATGCTGGTTATCGAACAGCTGCGCAAGTCGTTTACCACTGCCCAAGGTACGTTGCCGGTGTTGCAGGGCGTCGACTTGCGCCTGGCACAAGGCAGCAGCCTGGCGTTGATGGGGGAGTCGGGCAGCGGTAAAAGTACGTTGCTGCACCTGATCGCCGGGCTCGATCGCGCTGACAGTGGGCACATTCTGATCGACGACGTGCCCCTCGATGGTCGCTCGGAGTCGGCTTTGGCGAGCTGGCGCCGGGAAGGTATCGGCCTGGTGTTTCAGCAGTACAACCTGATCAGCAGCCTGGATGTTGCCGCTAACCTGGGGTTTCAAGCCAGACTGGCCGGCCGCTATGACCGACAATGGCTGGCGTATTTGACCGAGCACTTGGGGCTGACGACCGTCTTGCAACGTTACCCCGAGCAACTCTCTGGCGGTCAGCAACAGCGAGTCGCCATTGGCCGGGCACTGGCCGGGCGACCGCCGTTGGTGTTGGCCGATGAACCCACCGGCAGCCTCGACGAGGCCAGTGGCGACCAGGTGCTGGCGCTGATGCTGCAGTTGGTCAAGGAGGCCGGCAGTAGTGTGTTGCTGGTGACCCACAGTCCACGTTTGGCGGCCCAACTGCAGCATCGGTGTTTCCTGCATGCCGGGCGCGTGCGGGGCGAGAAGGCCTAATGCGCCCGTTGCTGATCGCTTTGCAGGCGTTGCTCAGTCATTGGCGGCGCCATCGCGTGCAGTTTTTCAGTATCTTCACCGGTTTGTGGCTGGCGACTGCGCTGTGGACCGGCGTCCAGGCACTGAACAGCCAGGCGCGCAGTGACTACGCTCGTGCCAGCGCGGTGTTGGCAGGGGCAGTGCACGGGCAACTGGTGGCCGCTGACGCCGAGCGTTTCGACCAGTCGCTGTACCTGGCGTTGCGCCAGCGTGGCTGGCCCGTCACCCCGATACTGGAAGGACGCTTGCGTTTTGCTGCTGAGCAGCCGTTGGCGGTAAGACTGATCGGCATCGAACCATTGAGCCTGCCAGCGACGATGGAGGTTGCCGGTACCCAAGTGCAAACCTTCGACCTGCAGGCGTTCATTGCTATGCCCGGGCAAGCCTGGATTGGGCCGGACACGCTGCAGCGACTGGGGAAGCATAGTGGCGATCAAGCGCTCAGCAGTGACGGCCAGCTACTCCCGCCTTTCGTGCTCAAACCACAGTTGGCACCGGGGGTCATCGTCGTCGATATCGGCCATGCCCAGACACTGTTGCAGGCGCCGCGGCAGCTGTCACAGTTGCTGTTGACGGCCTCTCCAGGGCCGTTGCCCACCGAGTTTGCTACCCGCCTTAAAGTGCAGCCGCCCAGTGATGATGGCGGCTTGCAGCGCCTGACCGACAGCTTCCATCTCAACCTGACGGCACTTGGGTTGTTGGCGTTTGTCGTCGGGCTGTTTATCGCCCATGCTGCCATCGGTCTGGCGCTTGAACGGCGCCGTGGTCTGATTCGCACGCTGCGCGCCTGTGGCATCAGCTTGAACACAGTGCTGGCCAGCCTTGCGCTGGAACTGGGAGTGTTTGCGTTACTGGGTGGTCTGGCTGGGGTGGCCAGTGGTTATGCAGTGGCCGCGTTGTTGCTGCCCGATGTCGCTGCCAGCCTGCGCGGCCTATACGGTGCGCAGGTCGCCGGGCACTTGAGTCTGCCGGCCTGGTGGTGGCTGGCGGGGGGCCTGATGAGCGTATTGGGCGCTCTGCTGGCAGGCGCTGGCAGTGTGCTGCGTGCGGCCCGTCTGCCGCTGCTGGCCCTGGCACAACCGCAGGCGTGGCGAATGGCCCAAGGGCCCTGGTTGAAGCGTCAGGCCGCAGTTGCAGGGGTTTTGCTGCTGGTGGCGGTCAGTTGTTGGCAGTTGGGCAACAGCCTGCCCAGCGCTTTGGTGTTGCTTGCTGCATTGCTGTTGGCCGCAGCGCTGCTGTTGCCTGCCTTGCTCGATGGCGCGCTGGTGATCTTGACACGCTACTGCCATCGACCCCTGGCGCAATGGTTCATCGCCGACAGTCGCCAACAGTTACCGGCGCTGAACCTGGCACTGATGGCATTGTTGCTTGCCTTGGCAGCCAGTGTCGGCGTGGGCAGCATGACTGAGGGCTTTCGCAAAACCTTTACTGGCTGGCTTGACCAGCGCCTGTCCGCCGACCTGTACGTTAGCCCTCGAGACACTCGGCAAGGTTTGCACGTGCGCGATTGGCTTGCCCAGCAGCCGACCGTCACGGCGGTGCTGCCCAACTGGCGTGTTGAGGTACGTCTGAACGACTGGCCAGTACAGCTTCAGGGCATCATCGATGATCCCGGTTACCGTTCACACTGGCCGTTACTGGAACACCGCACACGTGCCTGGGAACAACTGGCCAGCGGTCGCGCCGTCATGCTCAGTGAGCAACTGGCCCGGCGCTTGGGCCTGCAGCTCGGCGATCGTCTGCAACTGCCTGGTGAGTCGATACCCGCGATGACCGTGGTGGGTGTGTATGCCGACTACGGCAACCCCAAGGGCCATCTGCTGGTTAACGCCGACTGGCTGCGCCGGTACTGGCCGCAGGCGAGTCTCACGGGGCTGAGCATCAGTCTGCCGCCCGAAGGGCTTACCGGGCTTAAAACCGAGCTGCAGCAACGCTTTGCCCTGGATGACAGCCGTGTTGTCGAGCAATCGAGTTTGAAACACTGGTCGACCGAAGTCTTCAGCCGGACCTTTGCCGCCACCACAGCCCTCAATAGCCTGACGTTGGGTGTTGCCGGTATCGCGTTGTTTATCAGCCTGCTGACATTGGCGCAGAGTCGCCTGGGACAACTGGCGCCACTATGGGCCCTGGGCGTAGGACGCACACAGCTGATCTGCTTATCGCTTGGCCAGACCTTGATGCTGAGCAGCCTCACCGTGGTGTTGGCGATCCCCTTGGGCATAGCCCTTGCCTGGTGCCTGGTGGCCGTGGTCAACGTGCAGGCGTTTGGCTGGCGGTTGCCGCTGCACCTGTTTCCCCTGCAACTGCTGCACTTGGCATTGCTGGGTGTGCTCACCAGCCTGTTGGCCAGTGCTTGGCCGCTGTGGCAATTGGCGCGGCGTCAGCCAAGCGAACTGTTGAGGCGATTTGCCGATGAAGCCTGAAGCCTGTGTATTGATGCTGGTCCTGCTGCTGTGCGGGTGTGATCAACCTGTGCCGTCTGCGAAAAACTTTGCCGGACTGGGGCAGGATGCTGCGGCTTTTAAACAGGTGACGCGCAATCGAGTGCTGGTGTTTCCCCTTGACCACGGTGCCCATGAGGGTTTTCGCATTGAGTGGTGGTACGTCACCGCCAACCTCAAGGACAGCCAAGGGCGTGACTGGGGCGTGCAGTGGACCTTGTTCCGCTCGGCCCTGCGCCCCGGTCCGGAAACGGCTGACTGGAGCAGCCCGAACCTGTGGCTGGGGCACGCCGCGCTGACAGGCCCAGGCGGGCATCAATCCAGTGAGACGCTGGCGCGCGGCGGTATCGGCCAGGCGGGCGTTGAAACGCAACCGTTCCGGGCCTGGATCAACGACTGGTCGCTGCTGGGCAACGATGGCATCGATCACCTGCGCATGAGCGCCAGCGATCCGCGCTTTCGCTATGACTTGAACTTGGTCAGTGATCGGCCAGTGGTGCTGCATGGCATTCAGGGTTACAGCGAAAAATCTGGCAAAGGGCAAGCGTCTTACTACTACAGCCAGCCGTTTTACCGGGTTAGCGGTGAGGTCGAACGCGACGGTCAATGCATTGCGGTAACCGGCCAGGCCTGGCTGGACCGCGAATGGAGCAGCCAGCCGTTGGCGGCCAGCCAGTCAGGCTGGGACTGGTTTTCCCTGCACCTGGACAGTGGCGCCAAGTTGATGCTGTTTCAGGTGCGCGAGGCCCAGGGTTTACCTTATCGGGCAGGTACCTGGATCAGTGCTGCAGGCCACGCCCAGGCATTGCAGAGCGAGCAGATCCAGCTTGAGGCGCTGGCCTGGACGCGTCAGCCACACGGGCCAGAAGTGCCGACGCGGTGGCGGGTACAGGTGCCGCTGCACGGCGTGGACGTGCAGGTTGAAGCCCTGGAGCCCAACGCCTGGATGAACACGCGCTTTGCTTACTGGGAAGGGCCGGTGCGCTTGAAGGGCAGTACAGGGGGCATCGGCTACCTGGAAATGACCGGTTATTAACGATGTGCCGCTGCTTTGACACCCAAAGCCTGAGTGTACTGTAATAAGTAGTCACTTTTTTGTGCATAATTACCTTGCGCAGGAAATTATTTCCACGCGGGAACTTTACTGAAAAAGTGCTTTCCATAGCCTGCCTTGCTGGCCACATGACATGCCTGGCAGCTAGCAGCGCCGCGCAACATCAAGGACATCAGGAAGCAACACATCTTTCATGGATCAAAGGACTAAGTGAATGAGCACGACAGAACAGGTGCAGGAACCTAGCAAGTACAGCGAAAAATGGCAGAAGCGTTTTGCGTTCTTTGACGCTCACGGTGCCCCCAGTGAGCCGGGTTACAAAGTGGCACTTAAGGCGCTTCCGTTCAAGCAGAGAGTAACCATCAACACAAACATTATTGCCTTCTTCTTTGGGCCGATTTATCTGTTTGTGCTGGGGCTGTGGAAGAAAAACCTGACACTGATAGCGATTATTGTTGCAGTCAACGTTGCCCTGGAAATTTTGTATTCCTATGTCCATATCAGCTTTGCCCAGCAACTCGACTTTGGTGTGGGCTTTGCCTTCAACCTTTTATATGCGATGACGACTAACTACGCTTATTACCTGAAGGAACAAAAGGGTGAGCAGGGGTGGAATCCGTTTAAAGGCATGCGCTGGTAAGCATCGCCCAACTGCATAGGCGAAACGTCTTGAGCCGTCCCTTGTAGCCGCAACCCCGTGCCTTGGCAGCGGCTACAACAAGTGATGCTACTGTTTCAGGCTTTTGCCGGGTCAAGAAAGGCGCTGACAGCGGCCAATACCGCATCCGGGTATTCCCGGTGCGGGACATGGCCGCAATCAGGCAGTATCCGCAGGCTTGCCGGGCCGGCGGTCAGGGCAGCGATACGTTGAGGGTGAAGCGCAGAGCCGAACTCGTCGCGATCACCATGTACCGCCAGGGTCGGACAGCGCACCCGCGACAATTGCGCATCCAGGCGCCATTGACTGAAGGCGTCGGACAGCCAGTTGTCGACCCAGGCACGTAACACCCAATGGGCTTTTTCACCGTGATACTTCTGCAACCGGGCCATCTGCCCAGGTTCGGCAAACTGACGTTCGGCATCGCGAATGCCGGCTAACGTGCGGTCTTCGACGAAAGCCTGCGCCGATTCGCTGATCACGTGCTGGCAGGCCTGTGGGTAGGCGGCGGCGCAGCCCACCGCCATTCCACCCCCCACGCTGTGGCCGAATACCACGAACGCGTTGAAGTCCAGTTGCTCGCGCAGGGCCTGAAACCCTGCCTGCGCTTCGTTTTCAACAAAATTGGCGGGCAGGGTGCCGGGGAAGGGTGCAGAGCGCCCGAAACCCAGGCGATCATAAGCAATGACCTGGCGCCCACACGCCGTTGCCAATTGTTCAGGGAACTCACGCCACAAGGCCACGCAACCCAGCGAATCGTGCAACAGCACAATCGGCGCGCCGTGTTCAACGTACGGGCGCCAGGATTGGGCGAACAGTTGCCCGTGCGAGGTGTCGATCCAGTGTTGTTCGATAGAGAGGGGTGGCATGGGGTCATTTCCATTGACTTGAACGCAGTCAATCCTACCTGAAGAACGGCACCGGCCTGCAACGGCCATCCCCTTTAAGGGATCACGGCAGCTGCTTGCTGGTATTCGCGCTCGAAGCGCTGGATCAACTCGGCTACGCTCGGCACATCGTCGATACTGCCAACGCCATGACCCGCCGCCCAGATGTCTTTCCACAATTTATGGCCATTGTGGCCGCCGGTTCCACCTTGGTCAGGTACCGGGGGAAGATTGTCCGGGTCCAGACCACTGCGCTCAATGCTGCATCGCAGGTAGTTGGCGCGCAGGCCGCTGAACAGAGCGGTGTTGACGATCTGGTCGGCATCGGCTGCGAGCAGCATCTGTTTATAGCCAGGATCCACTTCACACTCCTGAGTGGCGAGAAACCGTGTGCCGACATAGCCCAGGTCCGCGCCCATGATGCGTGCGGCCAAAAGGTCCTTGCCCGAACTGATGCCACCGGCGAGCAGTAAGGTGCCGTTGAAGAAACGCCGTATTTCGTTGACGAACGCCAAGGGGTTGAGGCTACCACCGTGGCCGCCGGCCCCGGCGCAAACGGCGACCAGGCCATCGACGCCAGCCTCGGTGGCCTTGTACGCATGGCGGACACTGACCACGTCATGAAACACCAAGCCGCCGTAGCCATGCACAGCGTCGACGACCTCACCCGGCGCCCCCACGCTGGTGATGACAATCGGCACCTTGTGTTTGACCAGCAACGCCAGGTCCTGGTCCTGGCGGGTATTGCTGCGCCGCACAATCTGGTTGATGGCGAACGGCGCGGGCACCGTCGCCATTTGCTCGGTGAGTTGCGTCAACCAGTCATCCAGTTGTTGCGGGCTGCGCGCGTTGAGCGCCGGCATCGCGCCGATAATCCCGGCCCGGCATTGGGCGGCAACCAGCGCCGGGGTCGACGCCAGGAACAGCGGCGCCCCCAGCATGGGCAGGCGCAGTCGCGTGCTCAACCGCTCAGGCAAGGCCATGGGCAGTTTCCTCGGTGTGGGAGGCGTGCAGGCCAAGATCACGGGCAGTCAGGCCTGCCCAGAAGCCTTGGCTGCCGGCCGCGATTGCCGCCTGGCCCAGCACATCAGCCCACTGTGCATCACTGCCGAACTCATCGCGCCATGACCACAGGCGACGGCTGCTGTAGTGCAAGCTGTGCTCGTGGGTAAAGCCAATGGCGCCATGTACCTGGTGACTGACAGACGCAGCCAGCGACGCCGCCTCACTGGCGCACACCTTGGCCACGGCAACATCGAAGGCCAGGCTGCTGCGCTCGCCGGGCCCGGCCTGCAGCAGCTGGCTGGCGCTGTGCAAGGCGACTTGCGCGGCGGTACGCGCCGCGCCAATGGCTCCGGCCATGTGCGCCAATTGCTGTTGGATCGCCTGAAACGTGCCAATGGCCTTGCCAAATTGGACACGCTCATTGGCATAGGCCACGGCCTGGTCGAGGCTCGCCTCCAGCGCACCGACCAGCATGCACGCCCGCAGCAAAGCGCCGAGCAACCACACAGGTTCACGGATACCGGCCAGCTGCAACGGCGCACTGGCGTGCACGGGGGCGGCGGTAAACTGCAGGGTGTCGCGCGCTTCACCGGCAACATTGCTCCCGGCCTCGAGGCTGACCTGGGCCTGGCGCAGGTCGACCAGCGCTAGCCAACCCTGGGGATCAGCGACCACGGCCCACTGGCAACTGCGAGCCCAGGGTACATTGATGCAGCGGCCATGGAGCAGGCCGTCTTTGTCCAGGTGCAGATCGCCGAGGCGACCGATCTGGATCAGGCTGATCGGCCCTTCGGGCACTGCCAGGCCGGCACGGGACAACAGCAGCGCGGCAAGTAGGGTCTCGCTCAACGGCAACGGCACACTCCAGTACCCCAAGGCACGCAACACCGGGCTGACGTCCAGCCAGCTGGCACCGCTGCCACCGGCCTCCTCAGCCACCAGGGCCAAGGGCAGGCCAAGCTCAACAACCTGCTGCCACAGCGCGCTGGCGGGCTCACCGGCGTCGAAGCGCGCCAGCAACTGGGCGTTGACCTGATCAGTGAACAGGCGCTCAACGCTGTCGGCGATCAGCGATTGCAGGGGCGACGGGGCGCTGGTATCGAGATTTTCAACAATCATGGGCTGGTTCATCGCAGGCCTAATCCTCGGGCAATGATTCCACGAAGAATTTCGCGGGTGCCGCCACGCAGGGAAAACGACGGGGCGGTCTGGGTCAGGTAACGCATCACCTGGTCAAGGGCGCTGCCGGGCTCGCGGCTGCCACCAAACAGGTCATGGGCAAGGTCGGGCAACGCCTGTTCGAGCAGCGCGCCCTGGTCTTTGACCAAGGCTGCGGGGGTCGCTGGGTTTTCACCGCGGGCGAGCATGCCGGCCACGCCCAGGGACATCTGCCGCAATGCCGCATAGCGTGCCGCGACGCGGCCGAGGCTGATGCGCTGGCGACTGTCGTTGGCATCGGCGGCGTCGAGCATTTCCAGGTACAGCTGGGTGCAGCTGAGGTAACGCTCCGGGCCGCTGCGTTCCAGGGCCAGTTCGGCGCCCACCTGTTTCCAACCATCACCCGGTTTGCCAATCAGGAAATCGTCGGGAACGAAGACGTTCTCCAGGAATACTTCATTGAAGTCATGCTCGCCGAGCATGTTGTAGATTGGCCGTACCGTGACGCCCGGCGCCTGCATGTCGATCAACAGTTGCGAGAGGCCGGTGTGGCGGTTATCGGCCTCTTTGGGGCCGGTGCGCAGCAAGGTGACCATGTAGTGGCAACGCTGAGCACCGGTGGTCCAGACCTTGCTGCCATTGACCAGCCAGCCGCCGTCGGTTTTCTGCGCACGAGTGCGCACCGAGGCCAGGTCCGAGCCTACGTCGGGTTCACTCATGCCAATACAGAACAGCAACTCGCCGCGGGCAATGGCCGGCAACAGGCGTGGGGCCAGCACCTCGGGGGAGAACTTCATCAGCAACGGGCCGGACTGACGTTCGGCAATCCAGTGCGCATTCACGGGCGCGCCGGCTGCCAGCAATTCTTCCAGGACGACGTAGCGTTCAAGGGCGCTGCGTTCGTGGCCGCCATACCGCTTGGGCCAGGTCATTCCCAGCCAGCCGCGCGCGCCCAGCTTGCGACTGAAGTCGGGGTCGGCACCGTTCCAGTTCTTGGCGCGTTGCTCGGCGGGATAGTCTTTCAACGCGTCAGCGAGAAATTCGCGGACCTCGGTGCGCAAGGCGTCTGCCTTGGCATCCAGATGACAGGGCCGGATATCGAGTGCCTGCATGGCTGTGTGCTCGTGTGATTGAAGGAGCGGGGTTCAATCTAAACTTGCTGAACGCCCAACAAGTAAATAACCTAGCAGCAACCGTTGCAGCGAAGCAAGTAGCTGTCGATCCCTTACCTTGTGTTCAATCCGGAGCCTGCATGTCTACTGATACCGCCTTTGTCCCTGGCCGCGGCCTTGCGCTGCAACTCGATGGTCATGTCGCGACCTTGAGTTTCAGTCGTCCGCCGTTGAATTTTTTTGATGCCGAGCTGATTCAGGACCTGGCCAACACCCTGGATTACCTGGATCAGCTGCCCGCGTGCCGGGTGACGGTGCTGGTCGCAGAGGGCAAAGTGTTCTGCGCCGGTGCCGATTTTTCCGGCGCCGATCAGTGTGATCCGCAGTATCCGCGGCGGGTGTACAAGTCGGCGGTGCGCCTGTTTCGTACCCGCAAGCCGTTGATCTGTGTGGTCGAAGGCGCGGCGGTGGGGGGCGGCTTGGGTCTGGCACTAGTGGCCGATTTCCGTGTAACCAGCGAGAAAGCGCGCTTCTCGGCCAACTTCAACCGCCTGGGCATTCATCAAGGCTTCGGCATTTCGGTTACCATGCCGCGCCTGGTCGGTGTGCAGATGGCGTCGCTGCTGATTGCTACGGGCCGTCGCATCGATGGCCGTGAGGCGGTGCGTATTGGCCTTGCCGATGTATTGGCCGAGCCTGGCCAGGAGCGTCAGGCCGCGCGCACGCTGGCAGAAGAAATTGCCGCCAGCGCGCCCGCTGCGGTGATGTCCAGCCGTGAGACCCTGCGCATGGGCCTGGCCGATGCCGTCGACCGGATCATCGACCGTGAAGCCAGCGAGCAGGAATGGCAGATTGTCAGCGCCGACTTTGCCGAAGGCACCCGTGCCATGGCCGAGCGGCGCCAACCCATTTTTACCGGTAAGTAAGGAATTACCTGATGGAACCCGCTGATAAAACCGTCGCCCACGGCTCCCGCCGTACCCAGGCCGAACGCCGTGGTGAAGCCGAGCAACGCCTGTTGCAGGCGGCGCGGCAGATTGTGGCGCGCAAGGGCTGGGTCGGCATGACCTTGTCTGAAGTGGGCGAGGAGGCGGGCTACAGCCGAGGCCTGGCAACGCATCATTTTGGCAGCAAGGCCGGCCTGCTGCGGGCGCTGGCGGGCTTCGTCAATGATAACTTCATGAGCCTGGTGCAGGTCGAGGCGCCGAAATGGCGTCCCGGCCTGGGTGCGCTCAAAGGTTTTGTCAGTGTCTACCTGGGACGCAGTGACAGCGACTGGGTTAATAGCCGGGCGCTGTTGTCATTGATGAGTGAAGCGGTGACCCAGGACTCGGAAACCGCGCAGATCTTGGCGCAGTACAACCGCTCGGTACAGCAGCACCTGGCCGCCTGCATCAGCGAGGGAATCGCTGCGGGTGAAATTCGTGCCGGGATCGAGCCGCTGGCCGGCGCAGTGCTGATCCTCGGTACATTGCGTGGGTCGATGCTGCAGTATCTGCTCGACCCAGAGGGCATCGAGCTGGCGCTGTTGCATAAGCAACTGCTCGATTTCCTTGATACCGCCATGGCCGTCTGAGCTCCGGCTCAGTCGAGCCAACCGCGGGTCCGGGCGATTGACACCGCTTCGGTACGACCGCCCGCACCGAGTTTGCTGTTGATCTTGCGCAAGTGGGATTTGACCGTCAGTTCTGACAGGAACATTTTTTCGGCGATTTCGCGGTTGCGGTACCCCAATGCCAGCAAGCGCAACACCTGCAATTCGCGCACAGACAGGCTACTGGGGGGGCCTTCCTCGCGCTTGGCTTGGGAGGCGGGCTCACCTTGGCTGCGTTGCAGCAGATGGGCAACAAAGCGCGCTTCAATACCCAAGGCATGTTCCTGACCGTGGAAGGTTACCGACCAGCGCTCCAATACTGCCGCCAGGGGCATGCCTTCGTCGAGAAAAGTGCGGATAAAGCCTACCGGACTGGCAGCGCGTAACGCCATGGTCAACTGCTCCAAGGCCTCAGCGGGCTGCTTGCGGGCTTCTAACGCCAATACCAGCAACAAGCGCAGTTTTAGCGCACGACGCAGCTGGTTGCGTTGCAGCGCCTGTGTCAGGGCCTGCTGTACATCGTCCGGATTACCGATGCCCTGAGCGATGTTAAGGCGCTGACGGCCGATGAAAGGGGTATCGACATCGTTGGCAGTGAGCAGTATCCCGGGTTGATCCCACTCACTGAGCTGCTCGGCCGAACGCATGGCATGATCAGCGGTATCCAGGCGTTTTTCCAGGGTGGCGACCCGCGCGCGCTCAAGCCAAGTGGAACACAGAATGCGCGTGGAACCGGCGATGCGGCCCAGCTGGTCAAGGTCGGCCAGGTAGCGCATCCATCCCGGACGGTCGTCGTGCAGGTAGGCGATGCGCGCCAACAGCACATGGGTAGTGATCAGTGAGTCCGGGGCCGCGTGGTCACGAGCATAGGGCAGCAGCTCGGCGAGTTTGTGCTGCGCCTGCTCCAGCGCGTCGGTTTCGTACATCACCAGGCACAGTGTGGTTTGCAGTACAGGGAAACCCACCGGTGAGGTGCCGGCCCACGATTCCCGACTACGCCGGTTGGCGGCCAGCAAACGGCTCAATCCGCTGTCCAACTGCCCTTGGGTGATGTCCAGCATCGCCTCCAGGCTATCGGTGACGTCGCGCAAGTACGACGACTCGCTTTGTGCTTCACGCAGTTCATCGCTGCCGAGCAATTGCCGAGCTTGGTCGTAGTGGCCGCTGTAGAGCAGGCTGCAGGCCTGGACATAGGCGGCGATTCGAAAGGGCGACTTGGACTGCGGCGGTAGCCGTTGCAGCAGTTCGCGGCTGCTGTGCAAGGCCTCGTCGACGCGGTCATTGATCAACAGCAACAGGCAATGGATATGGTGGTGCTGATCGGCCAGGGTCGGGTTTTGCATGATCTGCAGCGCTTCTTTGTAGCGGCGCGCATGAATCAGCGCCCAGGCGTACGCAATACCCAGGCCCGGATGTTGCTCGCGAATAGCCTCGGGAATTCGCGACAACCAGCGCATCATCAAGCTGGCGTGGCCGCTCTCCACCAACTTGTCGACGTGTCGCGCCAGTTGGCGGGCGGCCTCGTCGATATCGTCGGCGGTGAACAAATGCTCCAGTGCCTCCACCCAGCGGTCGGCGGCAAAATACCAGCGCGCCGCGGCATGGTGCGCCTGCCCATACCGATCCGGGTGCTGTAGCGCCAGGGCCTGACGCAGAAACTCGGCAAACAGGCCGTGGTACTCAAACACCTGGCGCTGTTCGTCGATGGCACCGATGAACAGGTTGGCCTGCTCCAGGGCCTGGATCATCGCTCGGCTGTCGTTACGCGCAGCAACCGCATCGCACAACGCCGGGGAGAACTGTTGGAGTATGCAAGTCTGCAACAGAAACTGGCGACAGGGTTCGTCCAGCCTGGCCAGGACATCTTCGGCCAGGTACTCGGCCAACGCCGGCGTCGCGCCGCCGAAGGAACGGATGAACGCAGGTGTATCGTCGTGGCGCTGCAAGGCCAGCGAAGCCAGATACAAGCCCGTGAACCAACCGCCGGTTCGCTGGTAAAGCCGGGCTATCTCATCCTGACTCAACGACAGTTGCCGCAGCTCGCGCAGGTACTGGCCGGTCTGCTCCAGGTTCAGTTGCAGCGCCTGGCTGTCGATTTCCAGCAACTGCCCCTGCGCGCGCAAACGTCCGAGATTGAGCGCCGGAGTTATGCGCGTGGCCACGCCCAAGGTGACATCGGCCGGCAGCCGTTTGAGCAACTGCTGGATGAAGTCGAACACCTCGGGGTTATTGATTGCTTCGAACTCATCGAGCAGCAACGCGAAGGCGCCCTGGCAGTCGGCAATCTGTTCGATCAAGGCATGTTGCGCCTGGCGCGGATCAGTCGGCAGCGGATTGCCGGCAATCAGTCCCAGTTCACTCAGGCCGCTGTGCAAGGTCGCCAGCAGACGCGGCAGGTTGTTGTCGGCTGTGTCGAGCGTGCACCACAAGGTTGGTTTGCCTGCTGCCAGGCAGCGCGCCTGGTACTGGGCAAGCAGGGTGGTCTTGCCGGCACCGGCGCAGGCACTAATCAACAGCAGGCGCAGGCCCGGTTGCGAAGGGTCGGGCAGCAACGCAGGGCGCTGCAGTTGACCCGGCAGGAGCGAAGGCACAAGGAATTTGCCCGCACGAATTGGCAGCACTACTCCCTGCACTGGTTCGTTGGAACTACGTTGAAAACCTTCCATGCATCCTACCTTTGGTTGTCGTCGGGGCGGTATCGGCCTTCCTACTATCAGAGACTCAGAGCACTACCCGAATCGCGGTTCGAGCCGTGAGTGTAACGGTCCGATGCGTGATTGACAGCTCCCGAACCGATCCCTTTTTAAGGAAGACCCAATCGCATGAGTGCCAATGAAAACCTGCGTGGTGCCGATGTCAGTGTCGTGCTTGAAAAGCAACGCACCGCGTGCCTGGCCAACGAGCCCTGGACGGCTGAACAGCGCTGCGAACTGATCGACCGGGCCATCGGCCTATTGGTTGATTATCAGGACGATATCGTCGCCGCCCTGGCGGCCGACTTCGGTCATCGCAGTGATGACTTCTCGCGTTTGTTCGATGTACTCAGCCCGCTGGCGTCGATGAAGTACACCAAGAGCAAGGTCGCCGAGTGGATGCGCGACGAGCCGCGCCAGACTGACCGAGGCGAGGCCTGGGTGCGCTACCAGCCGCTGGGGGTGGTGGGCATCCTCACGGCCTGGAACTTCCCCGGGAACATGATCTTCAATGGCCTGGCAGGTGCCTTGGCGGCAGGTAACCGGGTCATGATCAAGCTGTCGGAATTCAACCCCAGCACCAGCGCGCTGATCGCGCGGATTTTCCCGACGGTGTACGCCGAGGATGAAGTGGCCATCGTCACCGGCGGTGCCGAGGTCGGTCAGGCGTTCTGTGCCCTGGCGTTCGACCACCTGCTGTTCACCGGCGCCAGCAGCATCGGCAAGCAGGTGATGCGCGCGGCGGCCGAGAATCTGGTGCCGGTGACCCTGGAACTGGGCGGCAAGTCGCCAACGATCATCTCGCGCTCGGCTGACCTGGCGGCAGCAGTGAAAAAAATCATCACCGGTAAACTGCACAATGCCGGACAGATCTGCCTGGCCCCGGACTATGTCTTTGTCGCCGAGGAAAAGGTCGCGGAGTTTATCAGCCTGGCCAAAGCCGAAGTGGCCAAACTGTACCCGACACTGAAGAACAACCCTGACTATACCTCGGTGATCAACGCCCGGCATTTCCAGCGCCTGCAAGGCTATCTCAGCGAGGCCCGAGCCGCGGGTGTGCAGGTCCTGGAGCTGAATCCGGCACAAGAGAACTTCGCCGACCAGCCACATCACAAGATTGTCCCGACCTTGCTGATCAATCCCGATGACAGCCTCAAGGTCATGCAGGACGAGATCTTTGGGCCGTTGCTGCCGATCAAGCCCTACAGCGACATCCAGGAAGTGGTTGCCTACATCAACAGTCACCCGCGACCTCTGGGCCTGTACTACTTCGGCAACCATGCCGCCGAAGAATCTTTCGTTCTCAGCCGAACCACCTCCGGCGGCGTTTGCGTCAACGATGTGCTGCGTCATGCCGGTGTCGAAACCTTGCCATTTGGTGGCGTCGGGGCCAGCGGTATGGGCGCTTACCACGGTTTCGATGGCTTTCGCACCTTCAGTCACGCCAAGGCGGTGCTGCGCGCGGCCGATGGGCCGGACCTTATGCGCCCACCCTATACCGATCAAGTGCGACAACTGGTGGGTTCGCTGATCAAGCGCTGAACCGCCTTCGCCACTGTCCAGCTTCGCTAATAAAGAGAACAAGACTATGAAAGCTGCCGTATTCCATACCCCTGGCTCACCCTTGACCATCGAAGAGGTGGGGATCAGCAAACCCGGCCCTCACGAAGTGCTGGTGCGTACTGTCGCCGTCGGTGTTTGCCACTCCGACCTGCACTTTGTCGACGGTCACTATCCACACCCGGCACCGGTGGTGCTCGGCCACGAGGCTTCGGGGATTGTCGAGCAAGTCGGCGAACTGGTGCGCACGGTCAAGCCGGGTGACCATGTCGTCACCTGCCTGTCGGCCTACTGCGGCCATTGCGAACACTGCGTGACCGGTCACCTGTCGCTGTGCGTGTCGCCAGACACCAAGCGTGGTAAGGACGAAGAGCCGCGCCTGACCTACGTGCAAAAGCCGATGACCCAGTTCATCAACCTGTCGGCTTACGCCGAACAGATGCTGGTGCACGAGCATGCCCTGGTTGCGATCCGCCGCGACATGCCGCTGGACCGTGCGGCCTTGCTCGGTTGCGCGGTAACCACCGGCACGGGGGCGGTATTCAACACTGCCAAGGTGCGTCCTGGTGAGACGGTGGCGGTGATCGGCTGTGGCGGTATCGGCCTGGCCACCATCAACGGTGCGGCACTGGCGGGGGCAGGGCGGATCATTGCCATCGACATGCAGGATTCCAAGTTGGAACTGGCCCGGCAATTCGGCGCCACCGACGTGATCAACCCCAAAAATGGCGACCCGGTGCAGCAGGTGCAGGAACTGACCCGTGGCGGTGTGCACCATTCCTTCGAGTGCATCGGCCTCAAGCAAACCGCCGAGCAGGCCTTCACCATGCTCGCCCGTGGCGGCTGCGCAACCATCATCGGCATGATCAAGCCGGGCCTGAAGCTGGATATTGATCCGCTGATGCTCCTGCACGAACGCCGTATCCAGGGCTCGTTCATGGGCTCGAACCGCTTTCCGGTCGACCTGCCACGGCTGACCGATTTCTATATGCAGGGCCGACTGAAGCTCGACGAAATGATCTCCCAGCGAATCAAGCTCGAGCAGATCAACGACGCCTTCGATGAGCTGCGTCGCGGCGAACTGGCGCGCTCGGTCATCGTCTTCGACCAGTAACCGTCCCTGGCCGTCGCAGTGCCCAGGCCTGCGGCGGCCAAGCCTTGCCGGTATCGACACAGGTAGCTGGCGGGTAAATCCCCCTATCGAGGTTTCAGATGGATATCCATTTCACTCGCGATGAGCTCGCGTTTCGCGACGAAGTGCGCGCGTTTCTTGAGCAAAACCTGTCCAAGACACTGGCCGAGCGGGTTCGCCACGGCAAAAGCATCTCCAAGGCCGACAACGTTGCCTGGATGCGCACTCTCAATAACAAGGGGTGGCTGGCGGCCAGTTGGCCAGTAGAGCACGGCGGCACCGGCTGGACAGCCGTGCAGAAGCATATTTTCGATGAAGAATACAGCCGGGCCGGGGCGCCGCGGATCATCCCGTTCGGCATCAACATGGTCGGGCCGGTGATCTGCAAGTTTGGTACGCCCGAGCAACAAGCCCACTTCTTGCCGCGCATCCTGGCCTGCGAAGACTGGTGGTGCCAGGGCTATTCCGAGCCGGGTGCCGGTTCTGACCTGGCCAGCCTCAATACTCGCGCGGTGCGCGAGGGTGAATTTTATGTGGTAAACGGCCAGAAAACCTGGACCTCCACAGCGCATCTGGCCGACTGGATGTTCTGTCTGGTGCGTACCGACGCCCAGGCCCAGGCTCAGCGCGGTATCTCGTTCCTGCTGATCGACATGAAGAGCCCCGGGGTCAGCGTGCGTCCGATCATCACCCTTGATGGCGGTCACCACGTCAACGAAGTGTTCCTCGACAACGTGCGGGTGCCGGTGCGTAACCTGGTCGGCCGCGAGCATGAAGGCTGGACCTGTGCCAAGTACCTGCTGACCCATGAGCGCACCACCATTGCTGGCATCGGTATGGCCAAGGCCATGCTCCAACGCCTGAAACAGGCGGCGCAGATCGAGCTGCGCAACGGCAAACCGATGATCGAGGACGCGCATTTCCGCGCTCAGGTTGCCGAGGTCGAGATGCAACTGATGGCCATCGACATGAGTAACTTGCGCATCCTCGCCGCCGCCCGCGATGGCGGTGTGCCCGGTGCGGAAAGCTCGATCCTGAAGATCAAAGGCACCGAGATCCGTCAGGCCATTACCTACCTGCAGTCCAAAGTGGTGGGCAACTATGCGCTGCCGTACCTGGAAAGCGAACTGGGCTACGGGCACGGCGAGGAACAGCTGCACAACGACTTCAGTGCCACCGCCACCTGCCAGTACCTGGAAATGCGCAAGGCTTCGGTCTACGGCGGTTCCAACGAAATCCAGAAGAACATCATCGCCAAGATGATTCTCGAACTCTAAGGGGCAGGCCATGGACTTCAAATTGACCCAAGAGCAGCACATGCTGCAAGACACCGCTGCACGCCTGGTGCGCGACACCTATAGCTTTGAACAGCGCGAAGAACACCGGCAAAGCCCGCGCGGCTTCAGCTATGCGTTCTGGCAGCAACTGGGCGAACTGGGCCTGACCTCGGTGCCGTTCGACCCGGCCTATGGCGGCTTTGGCGGCAACGGCGTTGACGTGATGTTGGTTGCTCAGGAGCTGGGCCGTGGCCTGTGCCTGGAGCCGTTCCTGCATTCAGTCATTTTCGCTGGCGGTCTGATCGAGCAGTTGGGCAGCCAGGAGCAGAAAAGCGAGCTGTTGCCGCAGGTAGTCGGCGCTACGCTGCAACTGGCCGTGGCCTTGCAGGAGCCACAAAGCCACTATCAACTGCATGACGTGCAGACGCGCGCGGAGGCGGTGCAGGGTGGCTGGCGTCTGAGTGGACGCAAGTCGGTGGTGGTCGCTGGTCACTGCGCCGACGTGTTGCTGGTGTCGGCGCGCAACAGCGGCGATAGCCGTGATCAGGCCGGTATCAGCCTGTTTCTGGTCGATCCGAAAAGCCCGGGTGTAAGCCTGCGCGCGTATCCGAGCCTGGATGGCCGAATGGCCTGCGATGTGCTTCTGGATCAGGTATCGGTCAGCGCCGGTGCCATGCTTGGCGCGCCCGGCGCGGCGCTGCCGGCACTGCGCTACCAGCAAGGCCGCGCCATTGCCGCGCAGTGTGCGGAAGCGGTGGGCAGCATGACTGCCACCTGCGAGCTGACCCTGGATTACCTGAAGACGCGCAAGCAGTTCGGCCAGCCGATCGGCAAGTTTCAAGTGCTGCAGCACCGCATGGTCGATATGCACATCGAACTGGACCAGGCCACATCCATGGCGATGCTCGCCGCTTGCGTCGCCGATCAGCCCGACAGTGATGAACGCACCCGCACCCTGTGCGCAGCGAAATTCATCGTCTGCCGGGCCGCGCGCTACATCGCCGACCAGGGGATTCAACTGCACGGCGGTATTGGCCTGACTTGGGAATACGTGCTGTCGCACCACGCCAAGCACCTGTTGATGGTCGCCCGGCAGTTAGGCGATGACGACTATCACCTGCAGGTGTACAGCGAACTGATGGCCGTTGTGTAAACCGTCCCCGAAGAGTGGAGTTAGCTGATGAAAGTCCTCGTAGCAGTCAAACGCGTGGTCGATTTCAACGTCAAGGTGCGCGTCAAGACGGACCACAGTGGCGTTGATCTGGCCAACGTGAAAATGGCCATGAATCCGTTCTGCGAAATTGCCGTGGAAGAGGCGGTGCGCCTCAAAGAGCAAGGCATCGCCAGTGAAGTGGTTGTGGTCAGTGTCGGCCCTGGCGCCGCCCAGGAACAGTTGCGAACCGCTCTGGCCCTGGGCGCAGATCGCGCCGTGCTGGTGGAAACCCTCGATGAGCTCAACGCCCTGGCGGTGGCCAAGCTGCTCAAAGCCGTGGTCGACAAAGAGCAGCCGCAGCTGGTGATCCTCGGTAAGCAAGCGATCGACAGTGACAACAACCAGACCGGGCAGATGCTTGCGGCGCTGAGCGGCTTTGCTCAAGGCACCTTTGCTTCTAACGTCGAGATCGCCGGTGCGCAGGTCAAGGTCACTCGTGAAATCGACGGCGGTCTGCAGACGGTTGCCCTGAACCTGCCCGCCATTGTTACCACCGACCTGCGTTTGAACGAGCCGCGTTATGCGTCGCTACCGAACATCATGAAGGCCAAGAAAAAGCCGCTGGATGTCGTCACGCCAGAAGCATTGGGGGTTTCCACGGCCTCCAGCAACAAGGTCCTGAAGGTCGAAGCACCCGCTGCACGCAGCGCCGGCATCAAGGTCAAGTCGGTGCCTGAACTGGTTGAAAAACTCAAGAACGAGGCGAAGGTAATCTGATGGCAATCCTAGTTATTGCAGAACACCAAGGCGGCGCCGTCGTCTCGGCAACCCTGAACACTGTGACCGCAGCGACGCAGATAGGGGGCGATATTCATGTGCTGGTTGCGGGCCAGGCAGTGGCTGCCGTGGCTGAAGCGGCCGCCGCCATCGCCGGGGTGACCAAGGTACTGGTGGCCGACGATATTGCCTATGCCCATCAACTGCCGGAAAACATCGCACCGCTGGTAACGGGTCTGGTGATCGAACAAACGGTGATCTACACCCACGTGCTGGCGCCAGCCACCGCCAACGGCAAGAACATCCTGCCACGGGTGGCTGCGGCACTGGATGTTGACCAGATCTCCGAGATCATCGCGGTGGAGTCGTCCGACACCTTCAAACGGCCAATCTATGCCGGTAACGCCATTGCCACGGTGCAATCGAGTGCGGCGGTGAAAGTTATTACGGTTCGGGCAACCGGGTTTGCGCCTGCTGCGCAGTCGATCACCGGCAATGCGGGCGCTCACTGTGCGGCGATTGAGCAACTAGGCGTTAGCCATGACGCCGGTGTTTCGCGTTTTATCGACGAGCAACTGGCCAGATCCGACCGTCCCGAACTGACCGCCGCCAAGATCGTCGTCTCCGGTGGGCGTGGCATGCAGAACGGCGACAACTTCAAGCACCTGTACAGCCTGGCCGACAAGCTCGGCGCTGGGGTCGGCGCCTCTCGGGCGGCGGTCGATGCCGGTTATGTCGCCAACGACATGCAGGTCGGCCAGACCGGCAAGATCGTTGCCCCACAGTTGTACATTGCGGTGGGCATCTCCGGTGCGATCCAGCACTTGGCCGGGATGAAAGACTCCAAGGTCATCGTTGCGATCAACAAGGACGACGAGGCACCGATTTTCCAGGTCGCCGATTACGGCCTGGTCGCCGACCTGTTCGAGGCGGTGCCTGAACTGCAAGCGGCACTCTGATTCGCTACCGCGCAGCGTTGTGCCCGCTTGGCGGGCCCAACGCGTGCCAAGGAGAGCTCCATGAACGACGCCGTTGCACTGCCCGCCGTAACCGATGCAGAGAGCCTGGAAACCCGCGAGGTGTTTCGCAAGGTGATCCTGCGCTTGTTGCCCTATCTGTTCCTGGCCTATGCCTTGAACACCATCGATCGCCTCAACGTGTCTTTTGCCAAGCTGCGCATGGCCGAAGACATTGCCTTGAGCGATGCTGCGTATGGTATCGGTGCGGGGATTTTCTACCTGGGCTACATCCTCTTTGAGGTGCCGAGCAACCTGTACCTGCAACGGATCGGCGCGCGGGCGACATTGACGCGGATCATGGTGCTGTGGGGCATCGTCACCGTGGCGACGGCCTTTGTCACCAGCGCCAACCAACTGATCGTGGCGCGGTTCTTTCTCGGTGTGGCCGAGGCTGGCTTTTTTCCGGGGGTGATTCTGTACCTGACGTACTGGTTCCCGCCGGCATTGCGCGCGCGGATCACCGCGGTGTTTTTGATGGCGGCGATGATTGCCGGCATTGTCAGTGGGCCGTTGGCCGGTTGGATCATGACGCACCTGCATGGCTGGATGGGCCTGCGCGACTGGCAGGTGCTGTTCGTGGTTGAAGGCATTCCGGCGATGGTGCTGGGGGTGTTCGGCTGGTTCTGGCTGGTGGATAAGCCGGACGATGCCCACTGGTTGACGGCCCGACAGAAGCAACTGCTGGCCACTGCACTGGCACAGGGGAAGGGCGCAGAAACCACCAGCGCCAGCCTGGGTCAAGTGCTGCGCAATCGGCAGGTGTATATCGCAGGTCTGGTGTTCTTTTGTCTGTACAGCGGTTCGAACACCGTGTCGTACTGGATGCCGACGTTGATCCGCGGGTTCGGCGTGCAGGACCTCAAAACCATTGGTCTGTTGGCCAGCCTGCCGTACCTGGTGGCGCTGGTTGGCATGTACCTGCTGGCACGCAGTTCGGACAAGCGCTTGGAACGGCGTTGGCATGTGGCGCTGACCGTCCTGGTCAGTGCAGGGTGTTTTGCGTTGTTAGGGCCCGCGCAAGAACACCTGGTGTTTTCAGTCATGCTGATGACCGTGGGGGCTGCAGCGGCGCTGGCATCCTTGTCGTTGTTCTGGACCATCCCGCCGGCGTTGCTGAGCCCCTCGGCAGCGGCGGTGGGGATTGCCGTGATCAGTTGCATTGGCGGTATGGCTGGGGTCATCAGCCAGGTGGTAGTCGGCGCGATCAAAACTGCAACCGGCAGCTTATACCTGGCCTTTGACGTCATCGCCGTGGTGCTGGTGGTGGGGGCAGTGCTTCTGTTGGTGGCCATCCCAGCGAAGCAGTTGAAGGAGCGCTCACACAGCTGAGCGCTCCAGCAGCACGAGCAGTCGCAAAGGGGGCACCGCGTTGGGCCTGACGAATCGCAGTGGTAGGTTTTGCGGCCGTTTCACGCCCGATCGCAGCCTCACGGCAGCGGCTACGAGGGAACAACCACGTGCCGTAGCCGCTGCCGAGGCACGAGGCTGCGATCGGCTGCAGAGCAGTCGCAAAGGGGGCACCGCGTTGGGCCTGACAAGTCGCGGTGGTAGGTTTTGCGGCCGTTTCACGCCCGATCGCAGCCTCACGGCAGCGGCTACGAGGGAACAACCAAGTGCCGTAGCCGCTGCCGAGGCACGAGGCTGCGATCGACTGCAGAGCAGTCGCAAAGGGGGCGCCGCGTTGGGCCTGACGAATCGCAGTGGTAGGTTTTGCGGCCGTTTCACGGCCGATCGCAGCCTCACGGCAGCGGTTACGAGGGAACAACCACGTGCCGTAGCCGCTGCCGAGGCACGAGGCTGCGATCGACTGCAGAGCAGTCGCAAAGGGGGCACCGCGTTGGGCCTGACGAATCGCAGTGGTAGGTTTTGCGGCCGTTTCACGCCCGATCGCAGCCTCACGGCAGCGGTTACGAGGGAACAACCACGTGCCGTAGCCGCTGCCGAGGCACGAGGCTGCGATCGACTGCAGAGCAGTCGCAAAGGGGGCACCGCGTTGGGCCTGACGAATCGCAGTGGTAGGTTTTGCGGCCGTTTCACGCCCGATCGCAGCCTCACGGCAGCGGCTACGAGGGAACAACCACGTGCCGTAGCCGCTGCCGAGGCACGAGGCTGCGATCGGCTGCAGAGCAGTCGCAATGGGGGCACCGCGTTGGGCCTGACGAATCGCAGTGGTAGGTTTTGCGGCCGTTTCACGCCCGATCGCAGCCTCACGGCAGCGGTTACGAGGGAACAAGCACGTGCCGTAGCCGCTGCCGAGGCACGAGGCTGCGATCGACTGCAGAGCAGTCGCAAAGGGGGCACCGCGCTGGGCCTGACGAGTCGCGGTGGTAGGTTTTGCGGCCGTTTCACGCCCGATCGCAGCCTCACGGCAGCGGCTACGGGCCAATAGGCACCGTTCAGGCAATCCAGCCGCGCGCGCGGGCGATGGCCAGTGTTTCAGTGCGACCGTTGGTGTCGAGCTTGGCGTAGATCTTCTGCAGGTGCGATTTGACGGTAAATTCGGAGAGAAACACCTTCTCGGCAATATCGCGGTTCTTCAGGCCCACTGCCAATAGCTGAAGGATCTGATACTCGCGCCCGGTCAGTACCTGCTGGGCGCCGTTATCGTCCTGTTCGCCCGGATTGACGTCTGCATGCCGCCCCAGATGTTGCAGCAGGTCATCAACGAAACCAGGCTCGATGCCCAGTTCCTTGCAACGCGGCTTGCCCACCACGGCCCAGCGCTGCACCAGGCCTGCCAGGCGTTCGCCTTCTTCGATGAAGGTGCCGAGAAAACCCTCATGGCTGGCCAGGCGCAAGGCGTCATTGAGTGCCTGGAATGCCTCCTGGGATTGCTGCTGGCTGTCCAGGGCCATGGCCAGGAGTATGTGCAGCTTCAACTCGCGACGCACATGCTGCCAGTGCCGGGCTTGTTCGATGGCCTGGCGCAGGGACTTGGCTGCGAGCGCGCCTTCACCCTGGGCAATGCGCAAGCGTTGGCGGGCGATGCTCGGGGTGTCGACCTCGTTGGCAAAGCGGATGAAGTCCGGACGGTCCCAGTCGCCGTTCAATTCAGCCGAATGCAGCGCCTGGCTGGCCACATCCAGGCGCTGTTCGAGAATCGCCACGCGCATTCGTTCCAGCCAGGCCGAGCATTGCAGGCGGCGTGAGCCGACTTGCTGGCCGATCTGCTCCAACTCGACCAGGCAGCGCATCCAGGTGGTGCGGTCGCCCTTGTTGTAGGCGATGCGGGCGGTGAGCACATGGGTGACGATCTGGTTTTCCGGTGAGATGACCTGTTTGGCAAAGTACAGGCAGCGCGACAGGCACGTGTGCGCCTCATCGAAGGCGGCGCTTTCATACATCAGCAAACCATGAAAAATATCCAGCGACAGCTTTGCCTCATGGGGTTTGAGCTGACCGCTGCCGTGCGGGGTTTCCACCGCGCTCTGCATTCGGACCAGCGCATTGCTCAGGCGCCCCTGGATCAGGTCAAGGATGCTTTCGTTGACGCTAAAGGTGTGGCGCAAAAAGCTGACGTTGATCCGCGGATTACGTTGCAGCGCCGTCGACAGCAGACTGCGGGCTTCATCGTAGCGGCCGTTGGCGACCAGATTCATCGCCACCGAGCTGGCTAGCACCATGTACAGGTGCACTTCATCGACGGGCATGCTGGCGAGCAATGCCAGGCCCAGGCTGCAACATTCCTCGGCCTGGTCGATGGCGCCCAGTTGCAGGCAGTGCAATACCTGACCGACGTAGGCGTACTCGGGACCGTTGACCTGCTCCAGGCGTTGGGCGACCTGCAAGGCGTCCTTCATTCGCGTGGTAGTGGCCAGTAGCCAAGCGTAGGACTTGCACAGGTAAGGGTAGGCGTCGCGGGTTTCCTGGGCGATGCGATCCAGCCAGCGCAGCAATAGCCGGGTACGGCCGCTGTCGATCAGGGTGTCCAGGTGCTGGTTAATCCGTCGGGCGGCTTCGTCGTGCAGGCCGGCGCTGAACAGGTGCTCGATGGCCGGGATCGGTTGCGCGGCGTTGAAGAACCAGTTGGCCGCCGTTTCGTGCAGGTGCTTGGCCATGTCCGAGTGTATGCGCTCCAGTGCGTGGCGCAAGAAACTGGCGAACAAATGGTGGTAACGGAACCACTGTTGCTGACTGTCCACCGGCACCAGGAACAGGTTGGTACGGTCCAGGTGCTCAAGCATGGTCGCGCTGTCGCTGCGGCCCGTCACGGCCTGGCACAGCGGCACGCAGAACTGCTCGAGGATGCTGGTTTGCATCAGGAACAGGCGGCACGCTTCGCTCTGACGCATGAGGATATCTTCAGTCAGGTACTCGGCCAACTCCAGGTTTGAGCCTGAGAATGAGGCAATAAAGGCCGCGTGGTCATCGCGGTCTTTGAGCGAGAGGCTGGCCAGGTAAAGCCCGGCGATCCAGCCTTCCGTGCAGCGGTAGAGCGTTGCCAGCTCATTGTCGCGCAAGGGAATCTGGCGTTTGTCGCGGATAAAGGCCATCGATTCTTCAGGGGTGAAGCGCAAGTCGCCCGGCCTGATCTCCAATAGCTGGCCACGGGCGCGGATACGGCCCAGGCCGATGGCTGGCGAAGCCCGGGAGGCCATGGCCAGGACGCACCCGGCGGGCAACAGCTCGACCAGTTGCTGGAGCAATTCCAGCACCTCGGTGTTGTGAATCACTTCGACTTCATCCAAGAGGATGGCAAAGGGCCGAGGGCTGGCGGCGATCAACTCCAGCAGGTCCTCTACCCGTGGTGACGAACCGGGTTCCACGGTCACCGGCAGATAAGGCTGCAGCCCATGGGCCAACAGGCGCAAGAAACGCGGCAGGTCATTGTCGGCGGGCTCAAGGTTGATCCACAGCACCTGTTTACCGGTCGTCAGGCAGTGGTCACGGTATTGCTGCAACAGGGTGGTCTTACCGAACCCTGCTGCCGCGCGAATCAGGATCAGCCGGGTGGTGTCACCCTGGGCCATCTGCTGCAGCAGACGCGAACGCTGCAGGTGACTGTCGGCGGATTTCGGGCAGGCATATTTGGTGGAGGTTCTGGCGGTGGGAACCCCGTCATGTGCTTCTGGCATTGCAAACACTCCACTGGCGTCCCCTGCAGCCGATGCGGCTGGCGCAGGGGATCGAATTATTATTCTGCGATCAGCGCATTTTGCCATGCGCCGTCGATCAGCGGGGACTGCACCCGACAATGGTATGACAGGCATCCCGGTGGCGGTGTCCGATTATTGGGCACAACCGCCCTGCATTGAAACAGGCCCACCCGGTGGGGGTGGCTCTCGTGCGGTGGCTGCCCATGCAACGATGATCAGGACACGATGCAACGGGGTTGGCCCGTTGTCGCCTGGACATCGGGCTGCGGCGCAAAAGGTTCCTGGATGGACGTTCAACGCACGTTTTACCGCGAAGATCATGAGTTGTTCCGCACGGCAGTGCGGCGCTTTCTGGAACGCGATTATTTGCCGCGCCAGGAGGCGCATGCACCCCTTGAGCGTCAGCTGTGGCTGAAGGCTGGGCGTGAAGGTTTGCTGTGCGTGACCTTGCCTGCACAGTTCGGGGGAGGTGGCGACTTCGGCCACGCCGCGATCATCTGCGAGGAGTTTGCCCGTGCCGGTATCCATGAGCGAGTGATGGCCCTGCATTCGCAGACCATCGCCCCATGCATTGCCAGCTTGGCCGATGAACAACAGCAGCAACGCTGGCTTCCCGGGATTTGCAGCGGCCAGACCCTTCTTGCCTTGGCCGTTTCCAGTGCTCATGGCGAGGGGGCATGGCCGCCGCTGGCGGTGCGTGACGGTAATGACTGGCTGATCAACGGCAGTACCTGCGCGGTGGGCAATGGCGGTGACTTCGACCTTCTGCTGCTGGCCTGCCAGACCGTCAATGTCGACGGTAGCACGGGCTTGAGCCTGATCATGGTTGAGCGTACCTGTGCCGGTGTGCACCGTACGCCTGATGCTCCGGCCTGCGGCGACGCCGAGGGTGTGGCGTTGAGCCTGGCCGACGTGCGCGTGCCGTTTAGTCATCTGCTTGGCGATGTCGGTGGCGGCCAAGCCTACCTGGATGCAGCCTTGAGTCAGGAGCACTTGCTGTCGGCGATTTTTTCCGCCGCTTATCTGGAACGCTTAGTGGACCTGAGCCTTGACCAGGCCAAGTGGGCCGACGATCAAGGCCAACGGTCTTGGGACCGTCAGGACACCCGTCATCAACTGGCTGACATCAAAGCACGCGCGGTGGCCTTGCGCCTGATGGTCGACCATTACCTTGGCGCACAGCTGGGTCGAGCGCTGACACCTGGACAGGTGGCTATTGCCGCGGTGTTTGCCCGCCAAACCTTGAACAGTTGCGTGGGGCACTTGCGCCCACAGATTGACGACAAGCCATTCGCAGCAGGCCTGATGCCAGGCCCTGCGCAATGGCCCTTGCATGAATTCATCGCTGACGCGATGTGACACCCCCTCGATTGACCCACCATTCAGGACATCACCATGAGTGAACATGTACTCGTAGCCGGGGTCGGCATGATCCCTTTCAGTAAACCAGGCAACAGTCCCAGCTACATCGACATGGGGGCCGAGGCCGTGCGCCTGGCGTTGGCCGATGCCGGCCTTGACTACCACCAGGTGCAGATGGCCTTCGCCGGTTACGTCTATGGCGATACCACCTGCGGTCAAGCGGCGCTGTACCGGGTCGGGCGCACTGCGATTCCGGTGTTCAACGTCAACAACGCCTGCGCCACCGGCTCGAGCGCCCTTTACCTGGCCCGTGCCGCGGTGCAAAGCGGTCAGGTCGAGTGCGCCCTGGCGGTAGGGTTTGAACAGATGCGTCCAGGCCCGACCCGCTCCAATTTCGACGACCGTCCGCTGCCGCGTGGCGAATACCTGCCGATCCAGGATGAGTTGTGCAGCGATGCCGGTGAAATCCCGCGCAACCTGATCACCTTCGGCGGTGCCGGGCGCGAGCACATGCGCAAGTACGGTACGCAGATGAGCACGTTCGCTGCCATCCGCGCCAAGGCCAGCCGCCATGCCGCCAACAACCCGCTGGCGCTGTTCAAGAAGGTGGTGACCACCGAAGAGGTGATGAACGACCAAGTGATGTGGGAAGGGGTGATGACCCGCATGATGGCCTGCCCACCGACCTGCGGTGCGGCGGCAGCGATCATTTGTTCGCCGGCCTTTGCACGCAAACATGGCCTGCGCCGCGACGTGGCGATCCTCGGGCAGTCGCTTGTGACCGACCCGGTGGAATCGTTCGAGCCCAAGACCATGACCGGCTTTGTCGGTGCCTACATGACCGAGCGTGCCGCAGGTGCGGTGTATGAGCAGGCCGGTGTTGGTCCCCAGGATATCCGCGCGGTCGAGTTGCACGACTGCTTCGCTCACAACGAACTGCTGACCTACGAGGCCCTGGGCCTGTGCCCGCAGGGTGGCGCCGAACAGTTCATTCTCGACGGCGACAACACCTACGGTGGCCGCGTGGTCACCAACCCCTCGGGCGGGCTGTTGTGCAAAGGCCACCCCCTGGGTGCCACGGGCCTGGCCCAGTGCTATGAACTGACCCATCAACTGCGCGGCAGCGCCGGTGCCCGCCAGGTCGAAGGCCTGCAGCACGGCTTGCAACACAACCTCGGCCTGGGTGGCGCCTGCGTGGTGACCCTCTACGGCAAGCAGTAACGCCCTTTGAACAACAACAAGAGAACGACCCCATGGACAAGACACTTGCAGGAAAAGTTGCCATCGTCACCGGCTCTGGCCGAGGTATCGGCCGCTGTGTAGCACTGAAGTTCGCCGAAAAGGGCGCCCGGGTGATCATCAATGACCTGGACCAGGCGCCCGCTGAAGAAGTGATCGCCGAAATCCGCGCACTGGGCAGCGACGCTGTCGCCTGTATCGGCAACGTATCGGCACCGGACTTTGGCGAGCGCATCGTGCAGACCGCGCTGCAGGCGTTCGGGCGTATCGACATTATCGTCAACAATGCCGGCTTCACCTGGGACAACGTCATCCAGAAGATGGGCGATGAACAATGGGATGCGATTCTCGACTGCCACCTCAAGGCGCCGTTCCGCATCCTGCGTGCGGCCTACCCGTACTTTCGCGAAGCCAGCAAGGCCGAAGCTGAAGCGGGCCAGGAAGTGTTCCGCAAAGTGGTCAACATCTCCTCGGTGTCGGGCACCCAAGGTAATGCGGGCCAGGTCAACTATTCCTCGGCCAAAGCCGGGATCATGGGCATGACCAAGACCCTGGCCAAGGAGTGGGGGCGAATGAAGGTCAACGTCAACTGCGTGGCGTTCGGCTTTATCGAAACACGCCTGACCCAATCGACCACTGAAGAAAAGACCGTGCAGGTCGAAGGCCGCGACATCAAGGTCGGCGTAAATCCGGACCGCATCGCCGCCGCCAGCCGTGAAATCGCGCTCGGCCGACCAGGAACTGCCGAAGAGGCGGCCGGTTCGGTGTACATGTTCTGCATTCCTGAATCGGACTATGTCACTGGCCAGACCATCATCTGTGGCGGCGGTCGCGGCGGCTTCTAAGCCCACGCGCTGTTGTGCCGGGAACGCTTTGGGTTCCCGGCCTGCTTGCCCATTGTGCGAACCGGTTATATAGAGAAGCAGTCCCATGACGACTACCACGCCAGTACTCACCCGTACCTTGCTGCATACCCGTGAGATTTTATGCCAGGGCTACCAGCGTAGCGACGGCCTCTTTGATATCGAAGGGCGGCTGCAAGACCTGACCAACGCGCCCACCGACCTGCCGTTCCACTCGGTGGGCGAGGGCGGCACCATTCACGACATGCGCCTGGTCATGACCATTGATGCCGACATGGTTATTCAGCACATCGTCGCTACCACAGCCGTGGGCGCCAGTCCGTTTTGTGCCGAGATCAGTAGCGCCTATTCGCGTCTGCAAGGGGTAAAGATCGCTGCGGGTTTCAAACGCAAAATGAAGGACATTGTCGGCGGCGCGCAGGGCTGTACGCACCTGACTGAATTGCTTGAGCGCATGGCCACCACCGCCATGCAAACCCTATTTTCCACCTATCGGGCGCACGCCAGCCAGCGCGCGGCCAATGGTCAGCAGCGGCAAGTGGCGGTGCGACCCTGGGTTATCGGCACCTGCCACGCCTACCGAGAAGACGGCGATGCGGTTCGACTGCTGTGGCCGCAAGGGCTGCCGAAAGCCTGATTCTGTTACTTAGGCTCTGTACGAAAAGCCTTGATACTCGGTGATGCTGCGTTGAAAACAGCCTCAGAATGCTCATTTACAACCCGTAAACTCCGCATCGGCCTGAACCAGGCAATCAAGCACCCGGCGGACTACCACGCTTGTGAAACCGCGGTGATGACCCATGGCGGCTATGGCTATGCAGTCGATCGCAACCTCGTGCCTCTACAGCGCCTACAGCACGGGGTTCAGCACGCCATTGTGCGGGGGGCGAAACCCTACGATAAGTGTCTGAACGGATAGCAATCCTGTATCGGCAAGCGCCGCTTTACCCCTTACACTGTAGCGTCGCGTTGGCCGCCTTCCTGGAAGTTTTCGATCATGTCGTTACCGCCCGATTCAAGCACTGCTCCGAGCGCCTCGACTCACCTTGGGCATGCCGATCACTACAGCGTCGACACCAAAGTCGTGCCGCCCCGTGGTGCGCGCCGCCTGGTGGCTCGTGAGGGTTTGCTGGGACGCTTGCTGGACGCCCGACGCCAGCGCTGCGTGGTGATCCAGGGGCCGGCAGGGTCAGGCAAGACCAGCACCTTGCTTGGCTGGCGGCGCGAGTTGCTGGCGTTGAATTTCGATGTCGCCTGGCTGTCGTTGGCAGCCGAAGACAACAACCTGGAGCGATTTTGTCACTGCCTGCAGGCAAGCCTTGCCGAGATCAACCCCGAGCTTGTCCGTGATGCCGGCTTCTTGCTTGGCCGCGATACCGGCGACATGGCGCTGGAGCATTGGGTCATCACCCTGGTGCAAAGTATCGAGCAGCATGGGCGTGAGCTGGTATTGATGCTTGATGACCTGCACCATGTGCAGGACCCGCGTATCGTGCAGGCGCTGCAGTGGCTGCTCGATTACGCCCCGGCCACGTTGCATTTGGTGTTCTGCTCGCGCATGGCCACGCCGCTCGGCCTAGCGCGCCTGCGCGCGCGCGGGCACGTCAGTGATTTCGACCTGCGCGATCTACGCTTCAGCGCTGAAGAGTCGGAACGTTTTCTGCGCGAACAGCTCGGCAGCATCGACCCGCGCGACGCTGCTGTGCTGCATGAGCTGACCGATGGCTGGGTTGCTGGCCTGCAATTGTTTGCGGTGGACCTCAAGGCAAAGCAAGGCGGGCGCTTTGATCGTGTCCAGGTGCGTGACCCCGGTGCCTTCGCCAGTTATTTCGAACGTGAAGTATTGGTGCGACTGCAAGCAGAAGACCTGCGCCTGCTGACGCGGGTGTCGATCTGTGAACGCTTCTGCGCGTCATTGTGCGCCACGCTGCTCGGCCAGCCCCATGCCATTGCGCGGATGCTCACCCAGTTGACCCGCCTGGACAGCGACAACCTGTTCATCACTCAGGTCAAGAGTCACGACAGTGAAACCTGGTACCGCCTGCATCCGTTGCTGGGCAAGGTGTTGCGCGCACGCCTGGAAGCACAGCCGCAGGAGAGCCTGGTGGGCCTGCATGCCAGCGCCCGTGCCTGGTTCAGCGAGCATGGCCACCTCGATGAGGCCGTGCGCCATGCGGTACAGGCTGGCGACGCTGAAGCGGCGGCTGATATTGTCGAGGCCTGCGCCTACGACCTGCTCAGCCGCGGCGACCTCAGCCAGGTTTCGGCGTTGCTGCGTCGCCTGCCCAAGGAACAGACCGATGCGCGCATCGGCTTGCAACTGGTGATGGCCCACCTGTCACTGTATGCGCGCAATTTTCCTGTGGTGCAGCAAAGTATGGCGTTGCTGCAACGCCAATACGCGGCCCTGGACCGTAACCAACAGCATGTCTTTACGGTGCTCAAAGCGAGCCTGGCCCTATGCCGCGACAACAGTGACGCAATGCTCGAGGTACTGCCCGAGCTGCTCGCCGTTCCCGCCGATGCCGATGATTTCGCCTACTCCGGACGCAGCAACACCTTGGCCTGGTTATACATGTATCAGGGCGAATTCGAGCAGGCCAGGGCAGTGCTTGAAGGCGCTGAGCGCCAGCAGGGTTCGTCGCGCCGCAGTCTTATGGGCCGCTGCCTGAGCGGCATGAGCCTGGCACTTGAAGGCCGTATCGGCGAGGCCGAGCACCTGTACCGCGAGGTGCTCGATGAAACCGAGCGTCATGGTGTGGCCTATCTGATCGTCAGCAGCATGGCTGCCAGTCTGCTCGGCACTGCGCTCTATGAGCAGGGTGACTATGAAGCGGCCTGCCAGTTGTTGGAGCCGCGGATGCGGCTGTTGGAGCGGGTAGCGATACCCGACAGCGTTTTGCAGGCGATGCAAACCCTGGCCATGGCCCATTGGTTGGCCGGTCGTCACACTCAAGCCTGGCACTGGGTGGAGCGTTTGGAGCAGCATGCCGAACGCTATGAACTGGATCGTTTGCAGGCGTCGGCATTGGTCCTGCGCATGCGCTGGTCGCAACAAAGCGGGCAGGCGCAACAGGCCGATATGGCCCAGCAGCAACTCGAACAGATTGCGCTGCGCCTCGCGCCACAGGGGCCAGGCACCCTCTTGGATACCCTGACTGTATGCCGCCGTGCCAGCGCTGAGCGCTTGCTTTACCGCGGTGACTTTATTGGCGCCAGTGCTTGCCTGCAGGCCTTGATCGACACATCGGTGCGTGAGCGCCGCTGGCGGCGGGTGGTGCCGATGCTGCTGCAGCGGGCGGTGAGCGAGCAAGGGTGTGGGCGAGCGCAGCTGGCCCGTGAGCAGGTGATCGAAGCCCTGCGCCAAGGCCATCGGCTTGGCCTGGTGCGCAGCCTGCTCGATGCCTGGCCAGGTACTCCAGCCTTGCTCGAAGCGCTGCAGCAGGAACAGGTGCTCGATCCGGTCCTGGCGTTCTACACGCGCCGGCTGCTTGAGGTTGCTCGCAACAGTGCGGCCAGTGTCCATCTTGCCGATGACGAGCGTGCGCCGAAACTGCTCAGTGCCCGTGAGCTCGATGTGCTCAGCCTGGTGGCCAGGACACTGCCGAACAAGAAAATTGCGCGGGTGTTGAACCTGTCACCGGAAACGGTGAAGTGGCACATGAAGAACATTTTTTACAAGCTGGGGGTGACAGGCCGCGACGAGGCTATCGCCAAGGCCCGCGACCTGGACCTGAAACTGCCCGACAACACCACGTTGTGATCAGCGTTGACGCAAGGCGTTACCGATAAAGGTCGCCTTGCCACGGGCGACCAGACGTTCACCGTCGAGCAGGTCGAGGCTGGCGTGGTAGAGGGTCCGGCCCAATCGGTGGACCTGGACATGCGCCTCGACCCAAGCGCCCAACTGTGCCGGGCTCAAGTAGTCGATGCTCAAGTTGATGGTCGCCGGTGGTATTTCGCTATCAACTGCATCCTTGAGCACCCGACCGAAGGCCGTGTCGGCCAGAGTGGCGAGAAAACCACCATGGGCGATTCCCAATGGGTTGAGGTGTTCTGCGCGGATCCGTGCCGCCATTACGGTACGCTGTGGGTGGTAGTACAGGCCGGTGCACTGGGCAACGAAACCGGCCCGCAGCAATGGTATGAAACCAGCAGGCGGTGCGTCGTCGACAATCAGCGCGACGCTTTCGGGTATCGACGTGGTCATGTGCGTTCACTCCTTGCCGGTCGCGGCCAACGGTAGAGAAACGGCTCTTTGCGCATAAACCGCGCGGTCGCTTCCTTGAAATAGTCGCACGTCATGGCAATGGCCTGAGCGCTGGCTTCATCCGCTAGCTGGCTACTCCAGTCGTTGTTCAGCGAATGGTCGAGCAGGCGCTTGGTCATTGCAAAGGCTGCAGGCGACAGGGCCGTCATGCTGCGCGCCAGTTCCTGGGCCCGCGCCTGGACTTTGCCGTTGCCCACCACCTCCAGCAGGATGCCTATTTCCAAGGCTTGAGTGGCATCGATTTCGCGTGCTGAATAGATCAGCTCACGGGCCTTTTGCAGGCCCACCAGGCGCGGGAGCATATAGGTGGCCCCCATGTCGGGCACGGCGCCAATACGCGCGAATGCCATGCAAAACCGCGCCCGCTCAGACGCCACGATAAAGTCTGCCGCCAGCGCCAGGCTGAACCCTGCCCCCATGGCTACGCCCTCCACCGCAGCGATAACCGGGCAGGGCAGTGCTGCCAAAGCGATGACCGCGCGGTTGGCGACTTCCATTCGTGCCCGCAGTTCAGCGGCGGTAAAGGCCATGCGCGACATCCCACCGACATCGCCGCCAGCGCAAAAGTCCTCGCCAGCGCCGGTCAGCACCACCGCGCGTACCTGCGGGTCGCGACGGATCTCCTCTAGAGCATCGAGCAGGGCGGCGCCCATTTCAGCGTTGTAGGCATTCTTGACGGCCGGGCGCGACATCACCAGGGTGGCCACGCCTTCGTGCCTGGAAAATTCAAGTGTTGACATCAGACCTCTCCGTTCCAGCGTCACAAATGCCCCGGCTATCAGCGACCGGGGCGCGATGTATGCCTTAGGCCCTGTACGAAAAGCCTTGATACTCGGTGATGCTGCGTTGAAAACAACCTTGCCTGACCTTCGTCTCAAAACTTTTCATACAGAGCCTAGAAAGTTCGCGCGATCAGCTCTTTCATGACTTCGTTGGAACCACCGTAAATGCGCATTGGCCGGGTGTTGATGTACAAGCGGGCGATCGGGTATTCGAGCATGTAGCCGTAGCCGCCGTGCAGCTGCAGGCACTCATCGATGATTTGGCAGGCCTGGGTCGAGGTCCACCACTTGGCCTTGGCTGCAGTGGTCGCGTCGAGTTCGTGCTTGACCATCTTGTTCATGCACGCATCGATGAAGGTTTGCGCGATGGTGACGGTGGTCTGCATTTCCGCCAGCTTGAATCGAGTGTTCTGCATGTCCATCAGTGGTTTGCCGAAGACGTTGCGGTCCTGGGTGTACCTGATGGTTTCTTCCACGGCGCGTTCCATCGAACCCAGCGCGTTCATGGCGATGAACATGCGTTCTTCAGGCAGTTGCTGCATCAGCTGGAAAAAACCCTGGCCTTCCTGCGGGCCGAGCAGGTTGTCTACTGGCACGCGGACGTCGTCGAAGAACAGCTCGGAGGTGTCCTGGCCTTTTTGGCCCAGCTTGTCGAGGATACGACCGCGGCGAAAGCCCGGCAGGTCCTTGGTTTCCAGAACGATGATGGAAATGCCCTTGGCGCCCAGGCTCGGGTCGGTCTTGCACACTAACAGGACCAGGTCGGCCAGGTAGCCATTGGTGATAAAGGTCTTGGAACCGTTGACGACGTAGTGGTCGCCGTCACGGATGGCTTTGGTCTTGACGTTCTGCAGGTCGGTACCGGCGCCAGGCTCGGTCATGGCGATGGCCGCGACCAACTCGCCGCTGGCCATCCGCGGCAACCAGCGCTGCTTCTGCGCTTCGCTGGCGTAACGCAGGATGTAATGCGCACTGATCGCACTGTGAACGTTGGTACCCAGGCTGGTGGCCACAGCGCGTGCCAGCTCGTAACCGATGATGGCGTTGTGCGCATGACTGCCGCCGCCACCGCCGTATTCCTCCGGGATACCGGGGCAAAGCATGCCCATTTCACCGGCCTTGAACCAGGTCTGGCGGTCGACGTGCTGCTGCTTGGCCCAGCGTTCTTCATGGGGTACCAGCTCTTCGGCGGCAAAGCGGCGTACCGATTGCTGGAAGATGGCCATGTCTTCGGTAAGCCACGATGGTCTGTAGTCGCTCATTGGAATCCTTAAGGGGGAGGGTCGGTATCGCCATCCTAGGGAACCGGGCACAGCACTTGGGAGCGCCGAAGGGATGATGCTGCGGCGTATGCGGCGCATCGTTCGAATGGGCGTAGTAAGGGAGGAGTGGCTGCTGCGCATTCGACGCCAGGCCTGGGTGGCGACTGCGCTGCGGTCGATCGCAGTCGGGCGGTAGTGGCTACTCCCTTGCCACGTTCCTTTGGACGCCTCCCGGTTAATCCGCAACTTCATCCCTTCGACGGTCGTAGCACCGGTATTGCCACTTCTAGGATGGGTACCCATGACCACCGGCCGGCCGGCGGTTACCCAACTGAGTGAGCATTGCAAAGGACATCAAACGATGAGCGACAAAGTGGTGGTAGCCGGGGTCGGCATGATCCCTTTCTCCAAGCCCGGTGCGAGCCCGAGTTACACCGACATGGGGGCGCAGGCAACGCGCTTGGCGCTCAAGGATGCTGGCATTGACTATGCCAAGGTGCAGATGGCATTCACCGGCTATGTCTACGGTGACTCCACCTGCGGTCAGACCGCCCTGTATGAAGTCGGTCGCACCGGTATCCCGATCGTCAACGTCAACAACAATTGCTCCACTGGCTCCACCGCGTTGTACCTGGCCCGTGCTGCCGTGCAGAGCGGCCAGGCCGAGTGTGTGCTGGCGTTGGGCTTCGAGCAGATGCAGGCTGGTGCGTTGAAGTCGCACTGGGACGATCGTCCGATTACCCGCGCCAGTGTCGTCCATGTGATGGAAGACCTGACCCGCGATGTTGACTTGCCACGCGCCTTGAAGACCTTTGGTGGCGCCGGCCGTGAACACATGCAGAAGTACGGTACGCGCATGGAAACCTTTGCCGCCATTCGCGCCAAAGCCAGTCGCCACGCGGCCAACAATCCCCTGGCGCTGTTCAAGACCATTGTCAGCACCGAAGAGGTGATGAACGACAAGGTCATGTGGCCTGGGGTCATGACCCGCCTGATGGCCTGCCCACCCACCTGTGGCGCCGCGGCGGCGATCATCTGCTCGCCAGCGTTTGCCAAAAAGCATGGCCTGCGCAGCGATGTGGTGATACTGGCCCAGTCGATGGTCACCGACCCTGTGGAGTCCTTCGATCCACCGTCGATGATTGCCTACGCCGGCTTTCACATGGCCCAACGCGCCGCCAACCTGGTCTACGAACAATCCGGTTTCGGCCCTCAGGACATACGTGCCGTCGAGTTGCATGACTGCTTCGCCCACAACGAGCTGCTGACCTATGAAGCCCTGGGCCTGTGCCAGGTCGGCGGCGGTGAACAGTTCGTCCTCGATGGCGACAACACCTACGGCGGCCAGGTGGTGACCAATCCCTCCGGTGGCCTGCTTTCCAAGGGGCACCCCTTGGGCGCCACGGGCCTGGCCCAATGCTATGAGTTGACCCACCAACTACGCGGTACCGCCGACAAGCGTCAGGTCGATGAGCTGAACATCGCCCTGCAGCACAACCTTGGCCTGGGCGGCGCCTGTGTAGTGACCATGTACGGCCGTAACTGAGCCGGTTCGCTGTCCCTTACAACAACAAGAGGAATAAGACGCATGGCTGACAAGAATCTGATCGGGCACAAGCTCGGGACATTCGCCACCGAGGTAGAAAGGGGGCGCCTGCGCTTCTTCGCCAAGGCAATTGGTGAAACCGATCCGGTCTACACCGACGAAGCCGCCGCCAAGGCTGCAGGACACAAGGCGCTGCCCGTGCCACCGACCTTTCTCAAATGCCTGGAAGGTGAGGGCCGTGACCTCAATACCTTCCTCAAGCTGGTGGACTTCGACCTCGGGCGGATTCTGCACGCCGAACAGTCGTTTGTGTACCACAAGATGGCCTATGCCGGCGACGTGCTGACCTTCGATGCAGTGATCTCGCAGGTTTATGAGAAGAAGGGCGGTGCCCTGCAGTTCGTGGTCACCGAGTCACGTGTGACCAACCAGGATGGCGAGCACATCGCCGATGTCCGCTCGTCTCTTGTCCAGCGCTGAGGAGTTGCCGATGTCTCTTGCCAATCACGTTCAGTTTTCCGATATCCAGGTCGGCGACGAAGTGCCGCTACTCAAGCTGCAGCCAGTTAACCGCACCACCCTGGCCCTGTACTGCGGCGCCTCGGGTGACCACAACCCGATCCACGTCGATATCGATTTCGCCCGTAAGTCGCGCATGCCCGATGTGTTTGCCCACGGCATGCTCTCGGCCGCTTACCTGGGCCGCCTGCTGACCCAATGGGTGCCGCAGCAACAGGTGCGTGCGCTGTCCGTTCGTTTTACTGGCATTACCCAGCTGGGGCATATCCCGACGTGCAGCGGCAAGGTCACCGAAAAGTTCGAAGAGAACGGCGAGAAACGCGTACGTCTGGCCATTCGCTGTGCCAACCAGTACGGCGAAGACAAGTTGCTCGGCGAAGCCGTTGTCGCTCTGGCCTGATCCCCTCATCCAACGCACATAAGGAATCGATTGATGAAAAAGCTTGAAGGCAAAGTTGCCCTGGTGACCGGCTCCGGTCGTGGTATCGGCCGTGAAGTCGCGCTGCAGTTAGCGGCTTACGGTGCCAAGTTGGTGATTAACGATCTGGACGCTGAGCCTGCCGAAGACGTGGTCACCACCATCCGCAATGCCGGTGGCGAAGCGGTTGCCTGCGTGGGCAGCGTCACGGCACCGGACTTCGCCGAGCGTCTGGTCAAAACCGCGGTCGATAACTACGGCGCCATCGACATCATCATCAACAACGCCGGTTTCACCTGGGACAACGTGATCCAGAAGATGAGTGACGAGCAGTGGTACGCGATCATGGATTGTCACTTGACGGCGCCGTTTCGCATCCTCCGTGCCGCCCAGCCAGTGATCAGCGCCGCAGCCAAGAAAGAAGCCGCCGAAGGCCGCGAAGTACTGCGCAAGGTCGTCAACATCTCCTCCGGTGCCGCCGGTGGCAACGTCGGTCAGAGCAACTACTCCTCGGCCAAGGCCGGCATGCTGGGGCTGACTAAAACCCTGGCCAAGGAGTGGGGGCGCCTGAAGGTCAACGTCAATGCTGTGGCGTTCGGCCTGGTCGAAACCCGTCTGACCCAGGCCCTTGCCGGTGAAGACAGCAAGACGGTGAATATCGAAGGGCGTGAAATCAAGGTCGGTGTCCAGCAGTCGCGTCTGGACAGCGCCAGCCAGACCATCCCCCTCGGTCGCCCGGGCAAGCCCGAAGAGGCTGCCGGTGCGGTGGTGATGTTCTGCCTGCCCGAGTCCGATTACTGCTCCGGTCAGGTGATCTACTGCGGCGGTGGCCCAGGCTCGAACTTCTGATTGCTCCTTTGCCCTGCAGCTCCTGGTGCCGTTGCGGCGCCAGGGCGTATCGAACAAGAGGTCTGTGCAATGCTGGAAAACTACAGCTCACCCTGGATGAACGAAGACCTGGAACAGTTCAGCGACATGGTCCAGCGCTTCGCCAAGGAGTACATGGAACCCAATGAACTGCACTGGCGTGAGCAACACTATGCTGACCGCTCAGCGTGGCTCAAGGCCGGTGAGTTGGGGCTGATCCTGCCGGATGTGTCCGAGGAGTACGGCGGCGCTGGTGGCAGCATTGCCCACTATGCCTGTGTCGTGCAAACCATGAGTGCGTTCGGCGGTGGCCTGGGGATCGGCTTGAGCCACATCGTCGCCCATTACATTCTCGAATCCGGTACCGAAGCGCAGAAGAAACACTGGCTGCCGAAGATTGGTTCCGGCGAAGTCATCTGCGCCATTGCCATGACAGAGCCAGGTGCCGGTTCCGACCTGCAGTCGGTGCGTACCCGCGCGGTGAAGGAGGGCGATCACTACGTCATCAATGGTGCCAAGACCTTCATCAGCAATGGCCAGACCTGCGACATGGTCCTGGTGATTGCCAAGACCGACATCAGCCAGGGTGCCAAAGGCGTCTCGCTGTTCATGGTCGATACCACTAACCCGGGTTTTCGCCGCGGCAAGCTATTGAGCAAAGTCGGCATGCACGCCCAGGACACCTCGGAGATGTTCTTTGACGACGTCAAAGTGCCGGCTGACTGCCTGCTTGGCGAAGTCGAAGGCCGTGGTTTCTACACCCTGATGAGCCAGCTCCCGTACGAGCGCGCGCAGATCGGTGTTGGCGCTGTCGCGGTGATGGAGCGCGCCTTGCGCTTGACCGTGGAATACACCAAAGACCGCAAAGCCTTCGGCAAGCCAGTCATCGATTTCCAGAACAGTCGCTTCGTCCTCGCTGACGTCAAGGCCACGGTGCTCGCTGCCAAGACCTTTGTCGACCTGATCGTCCAACGCTGGATCGACGGCAGCCTGGATACCACCCTGGCGTCGATGGGCAAGTTCTGGCTGACCGAACGCCAGGGCGAAGTACTCGACCGTTGCCTGCAACTGTTCGGCGGCTACGGCTACATGAACGAGTACCCGATCGGGCGGATGTGGGCCGATGCCCGGGTCGCACGGATCTATGGCGGCTCCAATGAGATCCAGCGCGAGGTGGTGGCCCGCTCCCTGTAATCCTCGACACAGGCAGGACTGGCGCCACGTCAGCCCGCCGCACAGCGCGACTCGATCCAAATCAATCCAAGAATAAAAAGTTATTTGGAGTTCAGTATGTACATCACTCAAGGACTGCATCGTCAACTGCAGAGCCGACCGCAAGCGGTGGCCATCCGCGCCCAGGGCCGTAGCACCACCTATGCCGAATACGGCGACCGGGTGGCTCGGCTTGCCGGTGCACTGAAAGGGTTGGGTGTAGCCAGCGGCGACCGCGTGGCCATGCTTGCCTTCAACTGCCAGTACTACCTGGAGTACTACTTGGCCGTACCGTGGGCCGATGCCGTTGTTAACCCGGTGAACTTCCGGTGGAGCGTGGCGGAAATCGTCTACTCGCTGGATGATTCAGAAACCACCGTGTTGATTGTCGACGACCGCCACAAGGACATCGTGCAAAAGGTCATCGAGCAAGCCAGCACGTTGCGCCAGGTGATCTACGCCGGCGATGGCCCGACCCCAGCGGGAATGCTCAACTATGAAACCCTGATTGCCAACAGCGCCCCGGTCGAGGACGCACGACGCGGCGGTGACGCGTTGCTGGGGATCTTCTACACCGGCGGCACCACCGGTTTTCCCAAGGGTGTGATGCTCAGCCACACTAATGTGGCCTTCTCGGCGATGAACTCGGTCAATACCGGCAAGTGCGGCAGCGATGCGCGCTTCCTGCACTCGATGCCGATGTTTCACCTGGCTGATTTTGCCGCCATGGTCGCGCTTTTCATCACCGGCGGCACGCATATCGTCCTGCCGTCTTTCACTGCGCAGAGCGCGCTTGAAGCCATCGATCAGGAGCAGGTCAACGAAGTGCTGTTGGCACCGACCATGATCCAGATGCTCCTGGACTGGTACCAGAGCCAAGGTCAGCACCTTGACGTCAGTTCGCTCAAGCGTGTTGGTTACGGCGCTTCGACCATCACCCCATCCTTGCTCGACCGTGCCCAGGCGATGTTCACCAATGCCGAATTCTCCCAAGGTTACGGCATGACCGAACTGGCCCCTGTGGCCACCACCCTGGGGCCTGAGTACCACACGTCCGAGCACCAGGCCAGCGGCAAGATGTACTCGGCCGGTCTGCCGGGGATCTGCGTCGAAGTGCGGGTGGTCGATGCCCAAGACAACGAAGTGCCGCGCGGCACCGTGGGTGAGATTACCGTTCGCGGCCCGAATGTGATGCTGGGTTACTGGAAAAAACCAGAAGCCACCGCCGAGGCCTTGCGAGGCGGCTGGATGCACACCGGTGACGGCGGGTATATGGACAAGGACGGTTTCATCTATATCTGTGACCGGCTCAAGGACATGGTGGTCAGCGGCGGCGAGAACATCTACAGCGCTGAAGTCGAAACCGCCATTGCCAGCCACCCGGCCGTGGCGCAAAGCGCAGTGATCGGCATTCCGTGCAAAAAGTGGGGTGAGACCGTGCATGCGGTGATCATTCTCAAGCCGGGCATCGCTGCCAGCCCTGAAGACATTATCGGTCATTGCCGCGAGCGCATTGCGGGCTACAAGGTGCCGCGCAGTATCGAGTTCCGCGAAACGCTGCCGCTGACCAGCGTTGGCAAGGTGTTGAAGACCGAACTGCGCAAGCCGTTCTGGGAAAACCACACGCGTGGCATCGCCTGAGTGTTGGCCCGCGCGGCCAGGGAGGCCGCGCGTTTCTTTTGTTACCGCAGAGACAAGAACCGCACTTTGAGTGTGGCACGCCTTCCTAGCGCCCGAATACACCGGAGTACCCATGAACATGACGACTTTGCGCGCAGCTCGCGCTCCGCATCTGTTGGCCGTCGCTGTTGCTATCGCCGTTCAATCCCAGGCCCACGCCAAGGACTTCAGCATTGGTGAACTTGAAGGCAGCTTCGATTCCTCGCTGTCGATTGGTGCCAGCTGGGCCGTGCGTGGCCCGGATCCAGACTTTATCTCCAACTTCAATTCACAAGGTGTCAGGGGCAACGCGGCGTCGCGTACCAACGACGACAACCGGCTGAATTTCAAGAAGGGGGAGACGTTCTCGAAGATCTTCAAGGGCGTGCACGATCTGGAGCTCAAGTATGGTGAGACCGGCGTATTTGTCCGTGGTAAGTATTGGTATGACTTTGAGCTCAAGGATGAAAGTCGTCTGTTCTACGACATCGACGACAGTGGCCGTGACCGCGCCGCCAAATCGTCCGGAGCAATGTTCCTCGACAGCTTCGTGTACCACAACTACAACCTCGGCGCCCTGCCGGGCAACGTTCGGGTCGGCAAACAGGTCGTCAGCTGGGGGGAGAGCACCTTCATCGGCAACTCGATCAACACGATCAACCCGATTGACGTTGCGGCCTTGCGTCGCCCCGGTGCCGAGGTCAAGGAAGGCCTGATTCCGGTCAACATGTTCTACCTGTCCCAGGGCTTGAGCGATAGCCTGACCGCCGAGATGTTCTACCAGATCGAGTGGGAAAGCTCGGTCATCGATAACTGCGGCACCTTCTTCGGCAACGATGTCACCCCTGAAGGCTGTACCGACCGTGCCGTGCTGGCCGGCCTCGACTTGCCGCCAGGCGCCGCCAGCAACACCGGCGTCCCTGGGGTCAATGATGATGCCTACGTCGCCCGCACCAAGACCAAGGATGCCCGTGACAGCGGCCAGTATGGCCTGGCGCTGCGCTGGTTTGTGCCGGAGATGAACGATACCGAGTTCGGCTTCTACGCCATGAACTACCACAGCCGTAACCCGAGCCTGAACTTCACCCGCGCCACCAATACCGCCAACGCGGTCGCTGCCATTCGCAGTGCCAGCTACAACGTGGTCTACCCCGAAGACGTGCGCCTGTACGGCGTGAGTTTCGCCACCAACGTTGAGGGCACCGCGATCGGTGGCGAGGTCAGCTACCGGCCGAACATGCCGCTCAACCTCAATGGCGCCGACATCAACCTGGCCGCCTTGGGCAATGCGACGTCGCCGCTGTTTCAAAGTGGTAATTCCGACAACGTCGCCGGTGCCGGCCTTGATGGTTACAAACGCATGCCGGTGCTGCAGGCTCAGGTCAGTGCGACGCACTTCTTCGACCAGGTGCTGGGCAGTGATCGTCTGACCCTGGTCGGCGAGGTTGGCTACAACCACATCAACGGCCTGGGTTCCAGTGACGGCAGCGACCTGCGCTTTGGCCGCAACACCGTGTTCGGCGCCGGTGAACTGGTCAACCAGGCGGTCTGCATCGGCGCGGTTCAACCGGTGCCCGGGCAACCTGGTGTCACCACCCGCAGCAACCCGCAGCAGGAATGCAACAGCCATGGCTTCTACACCAGCAGCTCCTGGGGCTACCGGATGCGTGCCAAGTTCGATTACCCCAACGTGATTGCCGGCATCAACCTGTCGCCCAACGTGGCGTGGTCGCACGACGTCGATGGCGTCGGGCCGAACTTCGAAGAGGGCACCAAGGCCGTTAGCCTCGGTGTGGATGCCGACTACCTGAACACCTACACCGCCAGCCTCAGCTACACCGACTACTTCGGCGGCAAGTGGAACACCAACACTGATCGCGACTACGTCGCCCTCAGTTTCGGCGTGAACTTCTGACACCCATCAGCGAGAGGAACAACAACAATGAAACCTTTACGTTTTCTACTCACCGCCTGCACCCTGTCCCTCGTTGCCAGCAGTGTCATGGCTGCGGTTTCTGAACAGGAAGCCGCCAAGCTGGGCACCAGTCTCACGCCCGTGGGCGCAGAAAAGGCAGGCAACGCCGATGGCAGCATCCCGGCCTGGACCGGTGGCCTGAAAACCGACGCAGCACCGGTTAGCAATGGCTTCATGGGTAACCCTTATGCCGGTGAAAAACCTCTGTTTGTGATTACCGCAGCCAACGCCGAGCAGTACAAGGACAAACTGACCCCAGGTCAGTTGGCAATGTTCAAGCGTTACCCTGAAACCTACCGCATGCCGGTGTACAAGACTCAACGCAGCGCGACCATGCCGCAAGCGGCCTATGACGCGGCGAAAAAAAGCGCGGTGACTACCGAAGCGGTCAACGACGGCTACTCGCTGAAGAACTTTGAGCAGTCGCATTACTTTGCCTTCCCGATCCCGAAAAACGGTCTGGAAGTGGTGTGGAATCACCTGACGCGCTATCGCGGGCACAACTACATCAACGTCCAGGTTCAGGCGACCCCGCAGGTCAACGGCGACTTCACGCCGGTGCACATCGAAATCGCCAGCGGCTTTCCGTGGATCATGGCAGACGCCAAACCCAAGGACATCAACAACATCTTGTTCTTCGCCAAGCAGACGGTTACTTCACCGGCGCGCATGGCCGGTAACGTGACGTTGATCCACGAAACCCTTGACCAAGTGGCCGAGCCGCGCATGGCCTGGGCTTACAACGCCGGTCAACGGCGTGTGCGCCGCGCCCCGCAGGTGGCCTATGACGGCCCAGGCACCGCCGCTGATGGCTTGCGCGTAGCGGACAACGCCGACATGTACAACGGCGCACCGGACCGTTACGACTGGAAGCTGGTGGGCAAGAAGGAAATCTACATCCCCTACAACAGCTATGTGCTGCAATCGCCAACGCTCAAGTACAAGGACATCATCCAGCCCGGTCATATCAACCAGGACCTGACCCGTTATGAGCTGCACCGGGTATGGGAAGTGGTTGGCACGCTCAAGCCCGGCTCACGGCATATCTACGCCAAACGCACCATGTTCTTCGATGAAGACACCTGGACCGCTGTGGAGATCGACCACTACGACGGTCGTGGCCAGCTGTGGCGGGTCAGTGAAGGGCACACCTACACCGACTACGTGCAAAAGCTGACGGCGTTCGCTGGCATCGGCACCTATGACCTGATGGCCGGTCGTTATGTGGTGGCGAACCTGGGCAACGAGAACAAGCAAGGCATCAACTACGCCTATCAGCCGAGCGTCAACGACTTTACTCCGGCAGCGCTGCGCAACGCCGGTATCCGCTGAGTTTCTGAGCATCCGCTGTTCGCTCGTCACGCCGGGCGGACAGCGCCGCGTTGGGCAATTACTCCTTTAATGAACCCTGTAACTCCCTGATTCAGGAGCACTGTAATGTCGCAGAAACCTTACGTTGTCGGCGTTGGTATGATTCCGTTCGTCAAGCCAGGCACCAGCGGTACCTATATTGAGATGGGTTCGCAGGCGGTGCGCCTGGCCCTGGAAGACGCTGGCTTGGATTACACCTTCATCCAGCAAGCCTACGCCGGTTATGTCTACGGTGATTCCACCTGTGGCCAGGCAGCGTTGTATGAAGTCGGCATGAGCGGTATCCCGTTGGTCAACGTCAACAACAACTGTTCCACCGGCTCCAGTGCCTTGTTCCTGGCACGTCAGGCGGTGGAGAGCGGGGCGGTGGACTGTGCCCTGGCCTTTGGCTTCGAGCAGATGCAGCCCGGGGCGCTGAAGAGTGTCTGGGATGACCGCCCGCGTGCCACCACGCACATGACCCAGTCGGTGATAGATGAGCTGTGCGCCGATGTCGCCGGTATCCCGAGTGCTTTGCAGATGTTTGGCGGTGCTGGCCGTGAGCACATGCAAAAGTACGGTACGCAGATGAGTACCTTTGCCGCTATTCGCGCCAAGGCCAGCCGTCATGCGAGCAACAACCCGCTGGCCCTGTTCCGCAAGGTTGTGACGACCGAAGACGTGATGAACGATCAAGTGATCTGGCCGGGTGTCATGACCCGTCTGATGGCCTGCCCGCCAACCTGCGGTGCGGCGGCGGCGATCATTTGCTCCGAAGCGTTTGCCAAGAAACATGGCCTGAACACCGATGTGGTGATCCTGGCGCAGTCGTTGACTACCGATACGGCGGTTTGTCATGAAGCGATGTCGATGATTGAGGTGGTGGGTTTTGACATGGCGCAACGGGCTGCGCAGGCCGTGTACGAGAAGGCCGGCGTTGATCCGCAGGACATTCGTGTGGTCGAACTGCACGACTGCTTTGCTCATAACGAGCTGCTGACGTACGAGTCCCTGGGGCTGTGTGCAGTGGGTGGCGCTGAGCGTTTTGTGCTGGATGGTGACAACAGCTATGGCGGTCAGGTGGTGACCAACCCGTCGGGTGGACTGTTGTCCAAGGGGCATCCGTTGGGGGCCACCGGTCTTGCTCAGTGCTATGAGCTGACTCACCAGTTGCGCGGTACCGCCGATAAGCGCCAGGTTGAAGGGGCCAGCCTGGCCCTGCAGCATAACCTGGGGTTGGGGGGCGCTTGTGTGGTGACCTTGTACGGTCGCAGCTGATCCAACGCGCAGGTTTGGCCGGGCCTGGTGTCCGGCTTTTTTTTGGTTATTCACGGATTATCGGGAAAGAGGCAGGGGCAGGGACAGGGACTGGCTTAGGGCTAGAGCTTATCCATTCAAGGCGGCGATGCTGCCGACCCTTTCCGCCTTTACGGCGGCCTACTTTTTTCTTGGAAAAAGTAGGCATGGGTCTGCCCCCAGGTAGCGGACGCCAAGAAGCTGGTTATCCAGCCCTCTGCCTCAAGCCTTTGGCATATTCGTTCGGAGAACGGTAGCCCAGCGCAGAGTGCAGTCGGCTGCTGTTGTAAAACCCATGGATGTAACTGGCGATTGATAACTGCGCCTGTTTTTTCGTGGGGTAGATCCCGCAAGCCTCCTCTCTTTTCAGCGTAGCGAAAAAGCTCTCGGCCACCGCGTTGTCCCAACAGTTTCCCCTTCGGCTCATGCTCTGTGTGAAGTCCTTCTTGGCCAGTGTCAGGCGAAACTTACTGCTCGCGTACTGACGGCCCTGATCGGAGTGAAATACCGCTCCGTTGGCGCCAGAGCAGGCGCTCCAGGCGTTCAGAAACGCGCGTTCGACCAAGTCGTCAGGCATTCGATCAGACAAGCTGTAACCCAGTATCTGGCGGGTTTGGATACTCAACACTATGGCCAGATACAACCAACCTTCCTTGGTTGGGAGATAGGTGATATCACTGACCCAGGTTGGCGTGAGGTTATCGATGGAAAACTGACGCGCCAGCACATTACTTGCAACCGGCAAGTAATGGTGGCTGTCCGTGGTGCAGGGCCTGAAACTGCCTTTGGACTTGCCCCGTATCTGCTCCTCCTGCATCAACCGCCTAACCCGTTTGTGGCCCACCGCGTGCAATTTCTGGCGCAAGGCTGCCACTAGCCGTGGCCGGCCGTAGGTGTTTCGACTGGCCGCATAGGCCTTACGCAACTCAATGCGAATTTGAGCGTCAGGGTCAGGGCGAGACTGACGGTGCGTGTAATCGTAGAAACCTGAAACCGAGACATCCATCACCCGACACAACACACGTACGGGGTATTGAGTCCGCTCAGTAGCGACGAAGGCGTATCTCACCTGGACTCTTTGGCAAAGAATACCGCCGCCTTTTTTAGGATTTCACGCTCCATTTTTAGCTCGGCAATCTCGGCCCGCAGGCGAGCGAGCTCACTGTCTTCCTTGGTGATGGGCTTGCGTTCAGGTGAACTCAACGGCTGGCCTCTGCGCGTGGCATCAACCCAGTTATCCAGCGTTTTCACGGACATCTCTAGCTGGCGGGCAGCTTCGGTTCTGCCAACGCTTTCAGCTAATGCGACGGCTTGAGCCTTGAACTCATCGGTATAGTTACGGCGAGTGCTTGGGTACATGGCAACCTCCAAGAGAGCGATTTAAGTATCGCTTCTTGGCGTCCGTTGTCACGGGACAGTTCCAGCAAAACCGCTTGCTCCTGCATGCGGCCCTACGCTGCGCTCCGGGTCCCCTCGCTACGGCACCTTCCGGGGCCACGCGGCCTACGACTCGCTTCGCCAAGTCTCCGTCTCGCGCCTTCGGCTATCGCCGAAGGTGCTGCGCACTGCCCCTACAGGCACCTCCACTCGGCCTCCTGAAGTCGCAGAACCGCGGCGTCTGAACTTGCGCGTATAAAGAGCAAAAGCAAGATCAACAGCAACAGCAACAGCAACAGCAACAGCAGAGCGAGGTGCGGCACTGACTTTGTGGGAGCTGGTCTTGCCAGCGATGCAGACTCCGCGCAGAAACTGGCACTGCGTCGATACCATCGCCGGCAAGACCGGCCCACAAGGGGCCCCGACGTCAGGGGACAGTTCCACACACACAATCCAAGCGAGCCCCAACGCTACACGACAAAGCAAAAACGCCCGGTGCAGAGCACCAGGCGTTTGTTTGCAACGATCAGACCTTATTGGCTCTTGGCAACCTGCTCAACCTTTTGCATCCGGCTGGTGTCCATCAGTACCAAACCGAAGGCCATGCCATACATCAGCCGTCCCTGAGCATCGACCTTGATCGGCGCATACATGCCGTTGAACACCGGGTCGCTACCCGTAGCGATTTCCAGCACGGTCTTACCTGTGTCCAGGTCCATACCGATGTGGTAACCCTCACCTTGACGCGCCGTGTAAACGCCGTTGATCAAGGCCATACGGCTACCGCCACTGATCATCGGTACCACCGAAACCGAACCGACGTCGGTCCGGGTCCACAAGGTGTTCCATTGATCCTTGGCACTGTCCCACTTGAGCATCGCCACACCCTTGGCGGCCGGGCGGGTCATGCCGTTGAGCATGGTGACGTAGTAGCCAGACTTGGCCAGCGCTGGCTTGTCTTCGGCAGGGATGTTGTTGACCACGAACGCATGGCCGTCATACACAGCGACTGATTGCTCCGATTGCACCGTCGGGATCGCATCGCCCAAGTCCACGGCACGCTGGTCGGCAATCCGCGGCGTCAGGGTGCCTGGCTTTTGTTTCCAGCCAGCCGGGATCTGGTCACGCCACATGGCGACCAGGTTCATTCTCTTCGAACCGTCAGTGAACACCACCAGCTTGTCTTCGTCCGGCCCGTACCCCATCAGGGTCGGCGTGGCTCCAGTACCATCGGCGATTTTCACCGAAGAGAAGCGTACACCACGCTCGTAGGGCGCTTTCCAGGCACCGCTGGCTTCGTCAGCATGGAGCTTGCCATCTTTGTCGACAACCAGACGGTACATGTTCTGGTTGGAGGCGACATACACCGCGCCACCATTGACTTCAGGGCCGGTGGAGAAGGAGTTGAGGAACACCTCGTCATTGCCTTCAAGGCGGTAGCTGTCGATCAGTTTCAGGGTGTTGCGATCGAGGGTGGCGACGGTGCCACCCATGGTGTTGATCACCAAGTAGCCATTGAGGGTCATGCCCATGCCGAAGGTGGTGTCCATCGGCATACCGACTCCGCGCTTGGTCCGTTCGTTATCGAACAACGCATCTGGCAGTTGCACTTCTTGGGTCAGTTTCATCCCGGAAGTAGGGTCTTTGGAGTCGTTCTGGTCGATGCGGAACACACGACGGGCACTGGCGCCGATAAAGGCGTTATCGCGGGTCAGGACCGAATAGATAGCGCCACCCAGTAACTGATCAGTGGTGGCCGTGAGCATGCGGTTGGGTTGGGCCTGCATGTAGTCAAGCAGACCTTTCTCGTCCTTGGCGTCGAGAAACCTCTGGGTCTGGGCGGCTTGATCAAGACGCTGCTCAGGCGTAATCGCCTTGAAGTTAGGCAGTTTCACTGGCAGATCGACACGGGCGATTTCGCTGAAGGTGAAGTCATCATTGATCTTCAGTTTGCGCAGGGAAAAACCAGCCCAGTACCAGTACACGTCGGTCCCGTTCACCTTGTCGGTGTATTGCATCAGGCTGCCCGACTCGTTGGGCACCACCCGGTAAGCGTCTGGGGTCATCTTGTACGAACCGCGTGCGACGCTGATGGCGGTGCTGTCCGAAGCACCATCGTTCCAGTGCGTCTGGTTGTTGTACGACTGCGCCAGGTACGGGTTGGGTGGGGCGATCTGGGGTTGCGCCGAAGCCACTGCAGGAACGCTGAGGCAGCAGGCGGCCCAGAGGGCCCAGTGAGGAGGTAACTCAAACATACGCTCTTATCCTTTTGTTGTTATTGCCAGCGGTTGCCAGGTCCAGAGTAGCCAGCACCATGGGTGGCTAAAGCCCCCCGTGGCGGGGGGCAGGATTGCACGGTTGTCCTCTGCTAGCGTGCCCGCATAACAACAAGTCCACTGTTTTAGGAGAGCACATGCTGTCAGGTATCAAGATTGTCGAAATCTGCGGTATCGGTCCCGGGCCGTTCTGCGCCATGCACCTGGCGGATCTGGGTGCCGATGTGATTGCGGTTGAACGCGCCGAATCCACGTCGATCACCGGCGACAAAAATGCCCCGAGCAACCCGCTCAATCGCGGCAAGCGCTCGGTGGTGGCGGACCTCAAAAGCGCTGAAGGCCGAGCGCTGGTGCTCAAACTGATCGAAAGCGCCGATGTGCTGATCGAAGGCATGCGCCCGGGTGTGATGGAACGCCTGGGCCTGGGCCCGGAACAGTGCCAGGCGCGTAACCCGGCGCTGGTCTATGGACGCATGACTGGCTGGGGTCAACACGGGCCGATGGCCAATGCCGCCGGCCACGACAACAACTACATCGCCTTGTCCGGTGCGCTGTACCACAGCGGCACCGCGGGCGAAGCGCCGTCTTCGCCGATTACCCTGATCGGTGATATCGGTGGTGGCGCGTTGTATTTGGCAATCGGTGTGCTCGCTGGCGTGCTCAAGGCGCGTCAAAGCGGGCAGGGCAGTGTGGTCGATGCCGCGATCGTTGATGGATCGGCGCACATGATGCAGCTGATGATGTCCCTGGCCAAGCGCGGGCTGCTCGACGAACAACGCGGCAAAAGTGTTCATGACGGTTCGCATTTTTACGCGACCTATCGCTGTGCCGACGATCGTTACGTCGCGCTGGGCTCAATGGAACCGCAATTCTACGCACTGCTGCTGGACAAGCTCGGCCTGCAGGCCGATCCACGCTTTGCGCGGCAATGGGACAGCAACGCCTGGCCAGCAATGCGCGAGGCGTTTGCCGAACTGTTTGCCAGCCAGCCTCGCCAACACTGGAGCGATCTGCTCGAAGGCAGCGATGCCTGCTTTGCTCCGGTACTCAGCCCCCGCGAAGCCGCCCAGCACCCGCATATGGTCGAACGCAATGTGTACTTCGAACGTGACGGCCTGCTCCAGGCCCATCCGGCGCCACGGTTCGACGGTCAAGTGGTGACTCCTGGTGCCATCCCCACCCGTGGCGCACACACCGACCAGGTGCTGAGCGCTATAGAGGCTCGTGACCTTACCGGGCTCTGGGGCGGCCGCTAGCGCCTTATCCGCTTCGCCGTGGTGGGCGCAAGGACGCGCCAATAGCTGTCGCCGCAGACATCCGGATTTGAGTATTTAACGCCACTCGTCCGCCGTTTAAGCAATTGAAACGAATCCACCGCACTGGCCGAACTCCTACCTATACACGGCACCTGCTGTGTAGCGTGTCATCCAGTAAGAGGTGAAAGATCATGGCTCACAATCAAGACAAAATGGGCAACCAAGGCGGCGCAAAAGGCGGTCAGGGCAATCAAGGCAATGCTGCCAATGACCGGGACAAAGCGTCGGAAGCGGGCCGCAAGGGCGGTCAGGGTGCAGGCAAGGGTCAACAGCCAGGCGCTGGCGGCGGTCGCACTCAGAAGTAAAGGGCCGCTGTTGGCCCTGGTGCCATAACGGTGCCGGGCGCGCATAAGCTGCAGTGCGCCCGGCGCCGCACCGTCGGCAATAGCCAATTACCGGGAGCTGCCACATGTCCGTCATGACGCCTTCTGGAATAGTGCCTGCCCTTGAACCCACAGCCGGTTCAGGGCTTGCCCTTCGTTATCACGCGTTGTTGTCAGCTGAGCAGCATGACAGCGCGCCATGGTTGCGTGAGCAACTGGCGCGAGTCGCCACACGAGCGGATGATTTGCCTGCAACCGCCGAATCGCTGGCACGCTGGAGCTGCCAACGCGCCGCCCAGGTGGCCAAGGCGTACGCTGTCTATTTACAAGGCAGACGTAACGGGGAACCTCGGCGCTATTTCCTGAACCGGTCCCAGGCGTTGTATTTCCTCCAGCACGTGGCACCGACCAAGAAGGTCGACGGTGCCTGGCTGTATGGCATGCTCAAGCATTGGCAGGATCCGCGCTACCACGGGCTTATCCGCACCTACCTTGAAGAATTGGGTGACGGTGTCGCCGCCTGTAATCATGTGTTGATCTACCAGCGTCTGCTCAGTCAGCTGGGATGCCTGGAACCGGTGCCGCTGGCCGATGAGCGTTATCTACAAGGTACGTTGCAGCTGGCGTTGGGCTTTCACGCCGATGATTTTCTCCCGGAGGTACTCGGTTATAACCTCGGATACGAGCAATTGCCCTTGCACCTGTTGATCAGCGCCTACGAACTGGCAGAGCTGGGTATCGACAGTCATTACTTCAGTCTCCACGTGACCATTGATAACCCTGCCAGCGGTCACGCGCAGAAGGCCGTGCAAGCGGTGCAGCAGATGTGGCCCGCCAGCGGGGGGGCTGTATTCTATCGTCGTCTGGCACGTGGCTACCGGCTCAACGAGCTGGGCGCAGACACGCCAAGTGTGATTGCCAGCTTCGACCTTGAGCGTGAGCTGCTTGCAGCCCTGGAGCGCAAACGCAGTTTCGGTCAGTACCTGCACTCGGATTACTGCCGCCTGCAGGGACGTACCGTCAACCAATGGCTTGCTCAGCCGGGCAGTATGTTGGCGTTTCTCCAGGCCCTTGAGGGCCAGGGCTGGATCAAACGCAATCAGGACCCGACAGGCAGTCGTTTCTGGCACCTGGTCGAGGGCCCCAAGGCCGCCATGTTTGGCGTATTCAGCCCTTATGAGAAGCAGTTGATCCACGATTGGATCGCCGGCCAATGGCAAGCACCGGTCGCACGTAGCGGCCGTTACTCGCCAGCGCCCAACGGCCTGGAGAGTGAGTCTGCGATGCCGGTGCCAACGGCCATTGAAGCGCTTATCGGTAAGATGGCCGGCGCCGATCATGCCTTACCCGAGGGGCTCGCCGCGACGCGTGCCTATATCCGCCTGACCGGCCTTGGCCAAGGGAGTGCCCGTTGATGCTATTGAGCGCAGGGCAACGTGCTGCCGATCTGGCATTGCTACATCTGGGCCGTCGGCTGCAGGCTGATGGCTACCGGTTTACCTGCGTGACGCCAGCCACCCAGGCACGCAACAATGCCCGGTCCGACGCACAACAGGCACATTCGATGCGCGACGTATTTGGCTGGAACAGGCCGTTCGCCGAACAGGTGCTGTCCGCTGATGAACTGGCGCAGATGGACGTCGCAGCGATCCTCACCCGCGACGGGGCAGGGATGCGTAGTCGCGTGCGCTGGTCTACCTTGGATGACCTGCTCTTACTGCACAGCGGCTATCCCACCGAGGACAGCGATGCGGTGTTCTTCGGGCCTGACAGCTATCGATTTGCCCAGCTTATACGTGACCATCTGCAGCACCGTTACCTGCCGGTTCAGCAGGCGGTGGACATTGGGTGTGGTAGCGGCATTGGCGCCTTGCTCATCGCCCGGGCCGCGCGCCATGCACAGGTCACTGCCGTCGATATCAATCCCAAGGCTTTGCGTTACACCGCCATCAATGCGGCATTGGCGGGGATCGACAATATCGCCATCGAACACAGTGACGTTTTGGCGGGCATCACCGGCAATTTCGATCTGATAGTCGCCAATCCACCGTACATGCTTGATGCCCGCGAGCGTACTTATCGCCACGGGGGTGGTGCGCTGGGCGCGGCGCTGTCGTTGCGTATTCTTGAGCAATCGTTACGACGCCTGTCCGTGGGCGGCACCTTGTTGCTGTACACCGGCGTGGCCATCGTCGAAGGCCACGATCGCTTTCTGGAGGCGTGCCGCTCAAGCCTGCAAGGCCCGCAGTGGCAGTGGCACTATCGCGAGCTGGACCCTGACGTGTTTGGCGAACAACTGCTTGAGCCGGGTTACGATCAGGTCGAGCGCATCGCCGCCGTAGCGCTAAGCGTGACCTACACCCCACACACCGGGGCTGACGATGAACGCGTCGTGTGATTTCGGGATCGAGGAGGAGTATTTGCTGGTCAGCTTGTCCAGCGGCGCAGTGTTGACTGCACCGTCGGCGGCGATCAACCGATTGTGCCGTGAGGTGGTGGGCCGCTACTTCGCCGAGGAGATGTTCTGCAGTCAGATCGAAATTGCGTCGCCCGTGTTTTCCAGTTTGTGCCAGGCTCAAGCCTTCTTCAGTGAAAGCCGCGAACGCTTGAACTGTGCATTGGCGCAGGAAGGTGTAGGCCTGTACGGCGCCGCCAGTCACCCTGGCGCCCGCTGGCAAGGCCAACGCCAGCGGCCTGGCCAGCACTATCAGCAAGTGTTCGAGGCTTTCCAGCAGGTTGCCCGCTGTAGCCTGCTTTCAGGGCTGCATGTGCATGTGGGCGTACCAGCGGGCTGCGACCGCATGCAACTGATCAATCGTGTGCTGCCGTGGATTCCACTGTTGTTGGTGCTCAGCAGCTCCTCTCCCTTTTGGGCCGGCAACATGACGGGCTACATGAGCTACCGACGGGTGATCTGCGCGCAATGGCCACACATGGGGCTGCCCGAACCGTTGGCCGACTGGCGCGCTTACCAGCGTTACCGAGCGCTGTTGCAGCGCACGGGGTCACTGGCTGAAGACGCTGACCTTTGGTGGGCGATCAGACCGTCACAGCGCTTTCCCACGGTAGAGCTACGCATCTGTGATGCCTGTCCGCGGCTCGAAGACGTGCTGTGCATTGCCGGTCTGTTTCGCCACCTGGTTGAGTCGTGCACGGTCAGCCATTACCAGCCTGCTTTTTTGAGTCGCGAGGCGCGCTGGGTGCTTGAGGAAAACTACTGGCGCGCCTTGCGCTATGGGCGCCAGGGGCAGTTCATCGGTTACCGTACGCAACAGCAGGTCGACGCGCTTGCTTGGCTGGGCCAACTGCGGGCGCAGTTTGGCGGTGAAAGCCTGGACGCCGAACGCGCCTTGCGCCACGCCCAGCGGATCTTGCTTGAGGGTACCAGCGCCGAGCGCCAACTGGCCTGCCATGCACAGGCCCGGCGCAACGGGCTGGATAATCGCCAGGCACTGCGTGCAGTCGTTGATCTGGTCCTGGAGGAAACCCGTGGTTGCGGGAGCAACCCATTGCCATAGGGCAGGGTGAGTAAACCTTCGCTGCGCGCAGCAGTCAGTGACAGTAGAGGCCCACTATTTTCGGGCTTGAGGAGCGAAACATGGCTAGAGCCATCTGGAAGGGTGCGATCAGCTTTGGTCTGGTGCACATTCCCGTCAGCCTCAGCACTGCCGTACGCAGTGAGCGCATCGACTTCGACTGGCTGGACAAACGCAGCATGGATCCGGTGGGCTACAAGCGCATCAACAAAGTCACCGGCAAGGATGTCAACAAGGACGATATCGTCAAGGGCGTGGAGTTTGAAAAAGGCCGCTACGTCGTCATCAGCGAAGATGAGATCCGCAAGGCCCGCCCGCAAGCCACCCAGACTATCGATATCTTCTCCTTCGTCGATTCAGGGGAAATTCCTTTGCAACACTTTAATACCCCCTATTACCTGAGCCCGGACCGCGGCGGCGGCAAGGTGTATGCGTTATTGCGTGAGACGTTGGAAAGTACTGGCAAAGTGGCCTTGGCTACCGTGGTGTTGCATACCCAGCAGCACCTGGCATTGTTGCGCCCGCTCGAAGAGGTGCTGGTGATGATTACCTTGCGTTGGCCGGAGGAAGTGCGCGGGTTGGACAGCCTGGCGTTGGACAAGAGCGTGACCGACGCCAAGGTCGACAAGCGCGAACTGCAAATGGCCACGCGTCTGGTCGAGGACATGAGTGGCAGCTGGACGCCGGATGAATACCACAATGCGTTCAGGCAGACCATCATGGACCTGGTGGAAGAGAAAGCCAGCAAGGGCAAGGTCAGCGTGGTCGAAGCGGCCAAGGAAGGAGAGGCTGAGAAGGGCGCGGATATCATCGATCTGACCGAGCTGCTCAAGCGCAGCCTGGGTGGCAAAGGCAAGGCAACCAAAAAGATCAGCAAGAAAGCGTCCTGACTCCCCCCGAGGGGTAACTGAAGTCCATCATGGACCTGTGCCCACCGAACCTGTGAGCGCTGGCCTTGCCATCGATGCAGACTAGCTGATGCTGCGCCGATCCCATCGCCAGCAAGACCGGCTCCCACAAGGGCAGGACAGCATTACAAGCGGGGGGCGTTTTCCGCGGGATCAGGCGAACAGCACAGCGCCAGGCGCTTGAGAGCGTCACCAAATCCGTGCGCTGCCCGACTATCACCGCGACTGCTGGTCGCCACACTATGGCGCGCCGTCCAAACGATTCGCGCGCCGCTGGCCAGCAGGGCCTTGACCAAGTGCACATCTTCATGGGCCGGCAACGGGGCAAAGCCGCCTACACGCTGGTAGGCCTGGGCGCACACGCCAAGGTTGGCGCCATGGATATGCCGATGATTCTCACAGGCCTGGTAGCTGTTGCGATATCGCCGGCGTAATTCGGCATCCTGCCAGGGTTGCCAGCGCTCGACGTGCACGGTGCCGCACACAGCATCCGCCGCACACTGCAGTTGCCACGTCAGCCAGTGCGCCGGAACCCGACTATCGGCATCGGTACAAGCCAGCCAGCGTGCGCCACGCTCCAGCATCAAGGCCGCGCCGAGACGTCGAGCGATGCCGACGTTGCCGGCATCCACCCGCAAGGTCTGCACACCATGGCGCTGCGCAACCGCCGCACTGCCATCGCTGCAGCGGTCGAGCACTACCAGCACCTGCACCTGCTGACCCGTTTGCTCAACCTCATGGGCAGCAAGTCGGACAGCCGATAGACAGCGACCCAGGCGCCGAGCCTCATTGTGGGCGGGAATGATGACGGCAATCATGCACAGGTCTCACTGAGGTCGATGACGTTGGGCTGGCATGTCCAGTATTCCAGGAGAAAATCTGCTTCCTCATGACGAAAAACCGGATACAAGGGTAGATGTCGGGCCAGTAGTGTATGTACCTGGCGTCCGGTCTGCGGGCAGCCGTCGATGGGGTGCAGCCAATGGCAGGCCAGCACGCCACCGTCATCACCCAGGCTGGCAAGCGATTGCTCGATCACCTGTAACCACTGGCTCGGGTCCAGGTAGTAGCCGATCTCACTGAGCACGATCAAATCAAAGCGCCCACTTGGCCAGTCGCCCGGTAGACGGCCCTGGTCAACCCGCGCGTGTGCAACCTTGAGTAGCCGCTTGCGAGCGAGTGTCACCGCCGTCGGGTCAAGGTCCTGACACCACAGTTCGGCGCAACGTTCGCCCAGCGCGGCACTGAGTTCGCCATTAGCGCAAGCGGGCTCAAAAATTCGTGCGTAATGCTGGCGTGGGAGGCTGGCCAATAACAGTTCGCGCTTGCGCCGTTCATACCAGCGGGTGCGGAAAGCCCAGGGGTCATCATCGTTTTTGTACAGGTCGGCGAAGTAACACGCATCGAGGCTCATAGAAACACCAGTTCAAAGGGTTGCAGCAGACACTCCCGCAGCGCGTGGGGCAGCACCGGATCTTGGCCATTGTCTGAATGGGTCTGACTGACATGTGCGGCAATGGCCTGGCGTTTGCGCGCCAGGCTTTGCTCGTCGAGTTGAATCCGGTGGGCCTGTGGCCACGGCAATCTGGAATCTTCAGGCGTGGCCCAGTGCCAGGCCCAGACCGGCACTTCCACCAGGCGCGCACCACGCGTCCGGGCTGCCTGCGCGCAGGCTCTGCCGACGGCCTCATGATCGGTATGGCCATCGCGCCGCCAGGTGGTGAGTACCACGTCATCCGCGGTGAGCAATTGGGTGAGGTAGTTGACCAGGTAGGCTTCGTCCCGAGCCACGGCGCCGTCCTTGAGGCTTAGCCTGCGCCAGTCGAGGTCATTGACGGCCAGATCCAGACACCGCAGGGCGTGACGGCTCTCCATTGGCCGGTCATGACGCAAACGGTGCTCGGTCCAATGCCGGGAATGTCGATGGCTCGCTTCACCATCGGTCACCGAAACCAGCAGTAACGCTTGCTCACGACCGTGAAAGCTACACAGCAGCCCGCCGCAGGCGAGCACTTCATCGTCAGGGTGTGGCGCGACCACAACCAGACGATGGCCAGGGGGGCACAACTGTGCGGGGGTGATCCAGGTGGCGCGGGCCAGATGGGCCGACTGCTGCCAGTGCGCCCAGGGCGTGCCTTGGCTCGCGGCAATAAGGTTGTCGGTCATAGCTGCCACGCCCCAGCAGGGACGTGCGCCACCTGTTGCCCCAAGGCCGCCAGGTCTTTTTCGGCGTGACTCTGCCGCAGGAACACCGGCAGATCGGCACTGAGCCGGGCGAAATGGCTGTTGCGGCAGAACGGTGTGGCACCGAGGGCTCGGCCGACATGGTGGATAACCTGCTCGACGGCGTGCTCAACCTGGGCGCGGACACGGCGTACCTCAACGCTGGCATCTGCCACCGGTTGGAGATCGATCCAGGCGGCGCACTCGCGCAGGGCCGCGCGGGCACCGAGCAAAGCGGCATCGACCGCTCCCAGGTGCGCGTCGGCGTGTGGATCCTGGCGAGGTTGACGACAGTGTTCACGCAAATAGTCGGCCAAGGCTTGCGCTGCCCCATACCAACAGGCTGCAATGCCGGCCCCTCCCTGCCAGAAGCCGGGGCGTGTCAGGTACTGCCCGGGATGGCCGACGGCGATGCCCGGCGCTTCATTGAAGGCAATGTCGACACTGGTGGTGATGCCCATGCCAACGGCTTGCCATTGCTCAACATCAATATGCTGGTTGGGGTGCGAAAGCTCGATGGCGACCAGTTGCGGCTGGTCCTGATCGTCCCAGGCGGTGAGCAGTGCGCGGTCAATCTGCAGCGCCCCGGAACACCATGCTTTGCGGCCTCCCAAACGCACTAGATTGCCCTCGCGAGCGACGATCCGCGTGCGGGCAGAGGGTGGCTCGGCTGCCCAGACGCCCCAGATTCCATTACCGACCAGATGCGCTGCCGAACATTCAGAGAGGATCGCCAAGGCGTCAGTGTGGCCTTCGTACAATTTTGCCAGGGCCAGGTCGCAACCGGCGACCCGTGCCAGCGTCTGCCAACGCTGCAAGGTGTGCCCTTGACCGGGTAGCGGCAGCAGATCGAGATGATCGGCCTGTAGGGCGTGCAGCACCGCTGGCAGTTGAGTATCGAGGTTAAGTGCCTGTGGACGCTCGGTGAAGCTGTGCAAAAGGCGGTCCAGGCTGCCCAGATCGGAATCCTGAATGATGCTCATGAGAGGGGCTCCTTTGGCCCAGCCTGGGCCATATTGGCGTTTTTCTACCCACCACGCAGGTTCATGGCACCTGCAACAGGTCAACCCACGGGGCACTAGCAGAGCCCTAGCTGTTTGCGCATGGCGGCGGTTATGGATTGGCGGGTGGTGGCATATTCGGCCCAGGGGTCATTGATTTGCGCCAGGCGCTCGCCCAGGTTGAACAGGTTCCATTGGTTGGCGCCTTTGAGTTGAACCAGCTCCTCGCGCCAGATCGGCACCGAAACCGGCAGCCCCTCTCGGGCACGCAGCGAGTAGGCGCAGACGGTGGTCGCGCCCTTGCCGTTGCGCAGGTAGTCGATGAAGATCCGACCGACCCGGTTCTTGGGCCCTGACACCGAAGAAAGGCGATCAGGAAACAGCCCGGCCAAGTGATTCACAATGGCGTGGCTGAAGTCTTTGACGTCATCCCAACCAGCGCGCCGGGTGAGTGGCACCACCAAGTGCATGCCTTTGCCGCCACTGGTCTTGAGGAACGTGCGCAAGCCCAGTTCGTCGAGCAGGGTCAGGGTCAGGTGCGTGGCTTCCTGCATGGCTTTCCACGGCAACGCCGGGTCTGGGTCGAGGTCGAGAACAAAGCGGTCGGGTTTGTCGAACTGTTTGTCGGTGGCGTTCCAGGTATGCAGTTCAAGCATGTTCATCTGTACCGCACCGAGCAGGGTGTCCGGACGATTGATGACCATCGCCGCCTGACCGGCCTGGTCCTTGTCGTAGGTGACGATATGAGGAATACCCAGACCAGCGGCGTTTTTCTGAAAGAACAGTTCACCGCCCAAACCGTCCGGTGCTCGAACCAAGGCCACCGGGCGCTGCTTGAGGTGTGGCAGCATCCACGGCGCTACCGAGGCGTAGTACTCGGCGACTTGCCGTTTGGTTGCACCGCTTGTGGGGTCGATCAGGCGGTCTGGATGGGTCAGACGCAATTCGCCCAGGTCGTTGGGCAGGGCAATGGGTGTGTTCGGCATGGGGCGCTCCAGGTCGATCGCCGTCGCTGGCTTGTCATCGCGTAGCCCGTGGAACACCGCATGGCGAACAATGCCTTCACGAGTCATTTGGGCATAGGCGACTTCCGCCAGCAGGCGCGGTTGCAGCCAGTGCACACCGCGTGCCTCGGCTCCACCGGGGGCATTGAGCAGTGGTGGGCGCTGCGCCGCCAATGGCTTGAGCCGGGCATGGAGGCTGTCGAGGGTGGTTGTACTGAAGCCGGTGCCCACCTTGCCGGCGTAACGCAACTGGCCTTTGTCTTTGTCATGCAAGGCCAGCAACAGCGCGCCGAAACCGTTGCGGCTGCCTTTGGGGTCGGTGTAGCCGACGATGATGAATTCCTGTCGTTGCTTGCATTTGAGTTTGATCCAGTCACTGCTGCGTCGACCCACGTAGATGCTGTCCAAACGCTTGCCGATCAGGCCTTCGAGCTCCATACGGCAGGCGCTGTCGAGCAGCGACTCGACTGGTTCATCGAAGTCGGCAGAAAATGCGAGCTCGGCGGCCGTGTTGTGCTCCAGCAGCGCCTGCAGGCGGACGCGCCGTTCTTGCAGCGGACATTCGCGTAGATCCTTGCCATTGAGGTAGAGCAAATCGAACAGGTAATAGCTGATGTGCTCGTCGCTATTGCTGTCAAAAGCGTTCTGCAGGGCTTGGAAATCAGCAATGCCCTGTTCGCCGGCAACCACCATCTCACCATCGAGCCACGCCGACTTCAGCTTCAGGGTGCGCAACGCCGCGAGCTGATGAGGCATTTTGGCGCTCCAGTCGTGGCCGTTGCGGGTGAACAGGCGTACCTCATCACCCTCAATGCGCGCGAGGATCCGGTAACCGTCGAACTTGACTTCGTAGCGCCATTCGCCACTGGGTGGGGACTCGACCAACGTCGCCAGCTGCGGTTGCAATTGCGCTGGCAGCTCGGCTTTACGTCCTGCGCTGGTCCGCAGGCGTTTGGCAGGGGCTGCGCGTTGGCCGGCAGCTGAGGTGGCGGGGCGCGCAAGCAAGGTACGATCGCTGAGCACGCTGTCCGGCTGCGCCTGGACAATATCGTAGTCACTGGCGCTGCGAGCTTCGCCATCGTTGGACTTGACCAGCATCCATTGCTCTTTTTTGCCATCCAGGTGGGTGCGAAACAGGTTCCACACCCCGGCCAGCTTCTCGCCTTGCAGACGAAAGCGCAGCTTGCCCTTGGCGTAGGCCTGGCGAGGATCTCCTTCTGGCTGCCAGATACCACGGTCCCAGACGATCACATCACCGGCGCCGTAATGCCCTTGGGGTATGGCGCCCTCGAAGTTGGCGTAGTCGAGAGGGTGATCTTCAACATGCACCGCCAGGCGCCGGACCTTAGGGTCAAGCGAGGGCCCCTTGGGGATTGCCCAGCTTTTCAGGGTGCCATCGAGTTCCAGGCGAAAGTCATAGTGCAGGTGGCTGGCGTCGTGTTTCTGGATGCAGTACTGCAAGGCGTGCGCGTGTTTGCCGCGGGGCGTTTTGCCCAGGGGTTCGGATGTGGCGTTGAAGTCACGTTTGCGCTGGTATTCCTGCAGGAGCTTGGCCATGGCGACTCCAGGACAATTGGCGAGTCTCTAGAGCTGGGAGGGCGCTGCGAGTGGGAGAGTTCAATCTAACTGCATACCCCCAACAATAGGCTGTAGCCGCTGCCGAGGGACGAGGCTGCGATCGACTGCAGAGCAGTCGCAATGCGGGCACCACGTTGGACCTGAAGAATCGCGGTGGCCTGGTTTTGCGGGCGTTTCACGCCCGATCGCAGCCTCACGGCAGCGGCTACAAGGGGCCAGTATCTGTCTTGACTTGCTGGCGCATGGCCTTGGCGCGTTTCTCCAGAACCAGATAGGCGACCAGCGCCAACAGCAGCGGGATCAGGTAGTACAGCGTGCGATAGCCCAGCAGTGCCGCGACCAGCGTGCCTTGACCAAGCTGGCCGTGCAGCAGGGCCAGGAATACCGTCTCCAGTACACCCAGGCCGGCGGGTACGTGGGCTATCACCCCGGCCACGCAACTGATCAGCAAAATCCCCAGGATCGAGGGGTAGAACAGCTCATCGGGCAGCAGCCAGTAGATCAGCGCCGCCATCAACGCCCAGTTGCTCGCGCCCATGCCTACCTGGAGCAAGGCCAGGCGCCACGACGGTAAGGTGATCTCATGGTCGCGCCAGCGCCAGGTACGGCGTCGGGCGAAAGCACAGGCCAGCAAGTAAGTGAGGGCCAGCAGCACCATCAATACGCCGATCAGTTGCAGGCCGGTAGTCCCCACCGCCCAGTTGGCCGGCAATTTGACCAGGCGCAGGGCAAACACGGTGCCCGCCAGGGCCAGGTAGCCGACCCAGTTGGTAAGGATGCCCAGGCTGATGATGCGGGTGATGGTTGCAGTGTCCAGCCCCAAGCGGCCATACAGCCGATAACGCAAAGCCACGCCGCCAACCCAGGTGGTGAAGTTGAGGTTAAAGGCATAACAGACGAAGGCTACCGGCAGCACTTGGCGTACCGGCAGGTGGTGGCCGGTGTAGGCGCGCCCAAGCAGGTCATAGCAGCTGAACAGCATGAAACTGCACAGCGCCAGACCCAAGCCCACCGTCAGGGATGCCGGGCTGTAGGCTTGCAATGACTGTTTGACCTCATTCCAGTCCAGATTGCGGGCCAGAAAATAGAGCAGCACGGGGATCAGCAACAGGAACAACAGCGTGAATAGCCGCTTACCCCAGCGAAGCCAGCGTTGCTGCGCCATCAGGTCTTGCCCTCATGGAGATTGCCATCGACTTCGGCATCCGGCTGTAAGGATTGCAAGGTCTGTCGGTGCGCGGGAAACCAGCCGGCGATCACCGGAAAACGCCGAATGATGTGAAAACACATGAAAATCAAGGGCGCGCGCCACCAATAGCCATGGACCATGCGTTCCAGAGTCACCGGTTTGCAGTGCTGGGCCCCGAGCTCACTTAAATGTTCGTACAGATGTTGATTGAACGCGCGGTCACGAATCAGCAGGTTCGCCTCAAGGTTGAAGGCCAGGCTCAGCGGGTCGAGATTGCTTGAGCCCACCGTGGACCACTCGTCGTCAACCAGCGCGACCTTGCCGTGCAAAGGACGCTGGCAGTACTCATAGATCGTTACGCCGTCGCGCAGCAAATAGTTGTACAGCAGGCGGGAGAGGGCGCGGACCCAGCGCATGTCCGGTTGCCCCTGGAGGATTAGGGTCACTTGCACACCCCGGCGAGCGGCGTTGCGCAGTTCTCGCAGCAGGCGATAGCCGGGGAAGAAGTAAGCGTTGGCCACCACCAGGCGCTTGCGCGCCGAACGAAAGGCCAGCAGATATTGCTCTTCGATGGCATTGCGCTGACGCTGGTTGTCACGTTCAACCAATACGGCGCTGACCTTGCCGGTCGGCTCGCGCACCGGCCGGACTTGACTCGGTGGTTCCAGCACTGGTGCCAACAGGCGGCGGCTCGAAGCATGCAACTGGGCAACCACCGGCCCGGTAACCTCCACCGCATAGTCTTGCTTGGCCATTGGCCCATAATCACCCAGGTGGTCAGCGCTATAATTGATGCCACCAATGAAGGCCTGCTCGCCATCGACCACCACAATCTTGCGGTGCAGGCGCCGGAAAAGGTTGGTCCGCATACCGATCAGCCGCGGCTGCGGATCGAACACGTGAAAGTTGATGCCGACTTCAGTCATGGCGCTGATGAAGGGTTGCGGCAAGTCAGCGGTGCCATAACCATCGACCACGACCTCGACCCGTACACCGCGTTGCGCCGCTTCGATCAGCACCTGCTGCAGTTCCTGGCCCACCTTGTCATCAAAGAGGATAAAGGTCTCCAGCAACACTTCTTCTTGGGCGTTTGCAATCGCGGCGAAAACGCGGGGGTAGTAGTCCTCACCATTGATCAGCAACTGCACACTGTTGCCGTCTACCCAGGGTCTGTTCACAGGCTCACCTCCGCCGCCAGCGGGGCATGATCGGAGAGGTGCGACCACGGCCAACTGGACAGCACCTGAACGTCTATGGGCAAGGCGTTGTGCAGGTAAATACGGTCCAGGCGCAGCAGCGGCAAGCGGGCTGGAAAGCTGCGCGCCAACGCGCCGCGGATCTTGCCGAAGGCTTCGAGCAGACGCTCACCGAGCACACTGTCCGCTTTCAGGCGCCAGTCATTGAAATCACCCGCGACGATCGCCGGAGCATCGACCGGCAGGCCATCGAGTAACTTCAGCAGCAGCTGCACCTGCTGTTGGCGATGGGCTTCACGCAGGCCAAGGTGGACACAGATCGCATGGACCTGGTCGTGGCCGGGCACATCAAGCCGACAGTGCAACAAGCCGCGCTGTTCGTTGCCGTCGATTGATACATCAAGGTTGCGATATTCAAGGATCGGGAACTTCGACAGCAGCGCATTACCATGATCGCCATGGGGATAGACCGCATTGCGGCCGTAGGCGAACTGCGGCCACATGCTGTCGGCGAGAAATTCGTACTGCGGTGTGTCCGGCCAGGCCGGATGGCGCCGAGCATGCTGGGCGTGGCTACCATGCACTTCCTGTAGGAACACCAGGTCGGCCCCGGTAGTTCGCACCGCATCGCGCAGCTCTGGCAGGATGAAGCGCCGATTGAGGGCGGTGAAGCCCTTGTGCACATTGATCGTCAGCAGCTTCAAGCGGTGCACAGCGGTGACTCGGTCGATCACACGGGTGGGCGCTGGCGAGGTCTTGGTCACAATCATTATCACCGTATGGGGCCATACGCTAACGACCGACGCCTGGCGCTACGGTTCAGCAGGAATGACGAGTGGTGGTTACAGGGGCGAATGCGTTGAACTTTGCCCGCCACCACGTTTCCACCGCTTAGCGCGCTCACTGCAATACCCCGTCCTGACAGGAGGACACCATGGCCAGACACATCATCCACTTCACCGGCCCGATCAATTCATCCACCTGCGGCAACTTCATCACCACCTGTTCGCGTGCTCAGCGCGAAGGTGCTGATGCATTGCAGATAAACATCGCCACCATGGGCGGCGAGTGCAGCTATGGCTTTACCTTGTACAACTTCCTGCGCGCATTGCCAGTTCCGGTGCATACCCACAACCTGGGCACGGTGGAATCGATGGGCAATATCCTGTTTCTGGCTGGCGAGCAGCGCACGGCCTGTGCGCACAGCAAGTTCCTGTTTCACCCTTTTCATTGGACCTTGCACGGCTCGGTAGACCATGCCCGTATGGCCGAATATGCCATGAGCCTGGACTACGACCTGCGCCTGTATGCCGAGATTGTCGCCGAGCGCACCCAGGGGGCAGCAGAATCGCTGGACATACCCCGCTACCTGATGGCCTACCCACGCATCCTCACACCCCAAGAGGCGCTGCAGACCGGCATGATTCAGGCTATCGACGACGCCCCTATCGCCGCCGATGCCTGCCAATGGAGTGTGCATGCCTGATGCGGATCACCAGTCCACGGCATAACTCAGCGCCAGGCGGCGGCCTTCGGCATGCGGGTAGGGCGCTGCGGCATCCGGCCGAAGTTGGAATGATGCAGATCCTGCAGCTAGGCTACCTGATGTCTGTAAAGGCACATCTCATCACAGAGGAACACCGCTCATGACACACAAACTTGTTCGAAACGCGTTTGTTATCGGTCTGTTGAGCACCGCCGGGGCGTTGGCGCATGCTGACCAGGCTGGTGGCAATGGCTGCGGCTGGGGCAACATGCTGTTCGAAGGCAAAAACGGCCTGTTCCCGCACCTGTTGGCGACAACCACCAATGGCACGTCGGGTAACGCCACCTTCGGCCTGACCTCCGGGACCAATGGGTGCGATTCAAAAGCACACTTGGGTTACGGTGGCCGCTCATGGCTGGCGATGAACAATATGCTCGATACCATCGCCGAGGACATGGCCCAGGGCCAGGGTGAGGCCTTGAACGCCTACGCCACGCTGTTGGGCATCGAACCGGCTGATCGCGCCCATTTCGCCCAAGTCACTCACCAGAACTTCGCCACAATCTTCACTACGCCGGATGTGACCGGGGAACAGGTGCTGAGCAATACATTGAATGTCATGAGCAGCGACCCGCAATTGGCGCGCTACGCGAAGATGCCGAGCTGAATGGCGGCGCTTGCACAGGCGTGGGCAAAGAAGGCAGCAATTGACGGCGGCAGTAGCGAGGGGCGAGCCTGGTGCTCGCCCTTGGCTGTTGGCGTCACTGTTGCGCCACTGCAATACGGCTAGGCTGCGCGCTCCAGAGCACCCAACAAGCTGGTAAATTCCTTCGCCAGTTTATGAGTGGGCGCCATATGCACGATAGGCACTGACGCCCGGTGGGACTCGCGCATTTTAATCGAGCTGCTGAGATAAACCGGCAGCACTGGCAAGCCCTCGGCTAGTAGTTCGTTAATCAGTGTCTGGTGCAAGACGGTGCGCGCAGTGAACTGATTGACTACCACACCTTCCACCACCAGCGTCTGGTTATAGTCGTCACGCAAATCATTCACTTGCGCAACCACGCTATACAGCGCCTGACGCGAAAAGCTGTCACAGTCAAACGGAATCAGCAGCCTGTCTGCCGCGACCAGGGCGCTGAAGGTGTAGAAGTTGAGCGAGGGAGGCGTATCGATGTAGATGCGATCGTAGTCTTCGCAGAGCTCAACCAACAGCTTGCGCAGTTTGTTGACCTTGAATTTGCTCTCAAGCTTTGGCTGTAAATCGGTGAGTTCCGGGCTTGCTGTCACCAGATGTAAATTGTCATAAGCCGTCTCGGTGATCACCACACGGCACTTTTTACTGGCCGGGCCGTTGGATAAGGTCTGCTTGAAGAAGTCGGCGATACCCGGTGGAATATCGTTGTTGCTCAGGCCAGTAAGGTAGTGCGTGGAGTTTGCCTGGGGATCAAGGTCCACCAGCAGTGTGCGATACCCTTCGGCAGCACTGACGGCAGCAAGGTTGCAGGCGATGCTGGATTTGCCAACGCCACCTTTCTGATTGAATACGACGCGACGCATGCGGCTAAGATCCTTGTAAGTCCTGCGGCCGAATAAAAAATCAGGAGCAACGGCGATAATATGACCGAAAGGTTTCATTTATAAGACAGGCAAGCATCCTCAGCGTAGCGGGCTATTGCTATTTCGGCTGAACCCTCTGACTTTGCCTGTGCATCACCCATGCCAAGCTCTTTGCTTCTTCAGCTTCTTGGGCTGCCATCAGGGCTGCCACGGGGTTACACGGTACTGGCCGCCGGGTGGTGGGGTTACGCTCCAAGGCCATGCAAGGATGCCCGCGATGGGTAAACGCGTAAGCGATGATCCAGGCCTGATGGACCCTGGACCGAAATCGCGCAAAGGCCATGTTCATCAGCTATCTCCTCTGCAGACTGTGTACTGGCGCGATACTGACGCACAGCGACAGCCACGTAGCATCAGGGAGACATGAAAATGCTGTAGTGGACGCACTACAGCGCATTTGTCGGCTAGCCTTGAAGCCAGTTCGCCTTATGAACGCAAAGGAACTGAACCCGTGAGCTGATCCCATGAATAGCCAATGAGGACCGCCGCCATGACCGATCCTACTGACAAGCCTGTTACCGATCCCGACAATCCGCTGTTAGTGCTCAACGCCTTGGCCACGCCTTCGAGGCGCAACTTCTTGCGCACCCTCGGGATTTCCGGCATGGCTGCGGCTACAGCACCGGTATGGGCACAATCCAGGCAAGCAGAAACACCCATCAACGACAGCGATAAACCTTTGGTCAAAGGTGAGCAGCGCATCACCCTCAAGGTCAATGGTCAGCCACATACCCTCAATGTCCCCGGCAATGCTGTGCTGTTGGATGTGTTGCGTGATCGCCTGCAACTGACCGGCAGCAAAAAAGGTTGCGACCATGGCCAGTGCGGCGCTTGTACCTTGCACGTCAATGGCCAGCCGGTGAACAGTTGCCTGTCACTGGCGGCCATGCACCAGGACGACGACATCACCACCATTGAAGGGCTGGAGCGCAATGGTCAGCTGCACCCGCTGCAAGAAGCGTTCTGGGCCCACGATGCGTTTCAGTGCGGTTACTGCACCTCGGGGCAAATCATGACGGCAGTCGCCATCCTCAACGACCCGAACATCGGTGCGGATGACGCCAGCGTGCGTGAGGCCATGAGCGGCAACATCTGTCGCTGTGGCGCCTATAAGAACATCCTCGCTGCCATCCAGGACGCGCGGGGCAAGATGCAGGGGGCCAGCTGATGAGAACCTTGGACTACCTGCGTGCCACCAGCCCTGAACAGGCGATTTCACTGCATGCGCGTAACCCGGCCAGTGCCTACCTGGCAGGTGGCACCACACTGCTGGATCTGGTCAAACTCGACGTTATGCAGCCTGATCATGTTATCGACGTGCATACTCTGGGATTGAACCGGATTGAGGTGTTGAACGATGGCCGCACACGGATTGGCGCCATGGTCACCAATACCCAGCTTGCCCATGACCCGCGAATCAAGCAGGCCTACGCCGTACTGTCCCAGGCGCTGCTCAGCGGTGCCACCACCCAATTGCGCAATAAGGCCACCACCGCTGGCAATGTGATGCAGCGGGTACGCTGCAACTACTTTCGCGATGGTGTATCGGCCTGCAACAAGCGCGACCCGGGTTCTGGGTGCGCTGCGATCGGCGGCCATAATCGCAGTGTGCATGCGGTGCTGGGGACCAGCGACCAGTGCATTGCCTGCCATCCCTCGGACATGTGCGTTGCCATGGCAGCGATTGGCGCCACGATAGAAGTGCTGGGGCCTTCAGGGACGCGGGCAATCGATTTTCTGGATTTTCACCTGTTACCTGGCAATACACCCTGGAAAGAGCATGCACTGGCTAAAGATGAACTGATCACCCACGTGACGCTGGCTGCGCCACTGGCGGGCAATACATCCGCTTACCAGAAGTTACGTGACCGGGCCTCTTATCAGTTTGCCCTGGCGTCCAGTGCAATCATTCTGGTGATGCAGGGCCAGGTGATCAAAGAAGCGCGAATTGCCCTGGGAGGCGTTGCCACCAAGCCCTGGCGGGCACTGGAGGCCGAACAGGCGCTGCGCGGTGTAACCGCTGACCCGGCACAATTTGCCAAGATTGCCGCGATGGCCCTGCAAGGCGCTGTACCTTTTACTCATAACGCTTACAAGATTGCGCTTGGCCAGCAGGCCATCGTACGCAATCTCATGACCTTGAGCCGCGGAGGTGCAGCATGAGCGAATCCATCATCGGCGGATCGCCCCGGCGCATTGACGGCCGCCTGAAGGTAACCGGGCAGGCCCTGTATACCGCAGATCAACATCCACCAGGCATGCTGTTCGCCTATGGCGTGTTCAGCACGGTGGCCAGTGGTTCGATCAAGTCCCTGGACAGCGAAGCGGCCCGGCGCAGCACCGGCGTGATCGACATTCTGCACCACGGTAACTTCCCTGAGGCTTTTCACACCTCACCGGTGCCATTTTCGCTGGCTGGGGTACTCACCGGCACTCGCACCGACGAGAAACGTTTGCCGTTCGAGGATGAACGCATCCTCTATGCCGGGCAATTTGTCGCGCTGGTCATTGCCGATACCTTCGAGCATGTCCGCGAAGCGGCACTTAAGGTCAAGGTCAGCTACAACGCCAGTGCGACGATTGCCAACCTTGCCCAAGGTTTGAAACACAAAGCGCCGGCCGATGGCGGTCAGGGCCACAAACGCGGCGATCCGGTGGCAGCCTTCGATAATGGCGTACAGCAAGTCGATCAGACCTACAGCACCCCGGTGCAAACCCATAACCCCATGGAAATGCACGCGACGGTCGCGATGTGGGAGGGCGACCGCCTGGTGGTGTACGAAGCCACGCAATCGGTGGTGGTTCAGCGCAACACCCTGGCGCAGGTATTTGGCCTGCCACCTGAAAAGGTGGAGGTGCGAGCACCGTTCATAGGTTCAGGCTTTGGCAGCAAACTGTGGGTTTGGCCGCACTGTATCGCCGCGTGCGCCGCTGCGAAAAAAGTTGGGCGCCCGGTCCAGTTGGTGGTGCCACGGGCGCAGATGTTCACCACCGTTGGGCACCGTCCGCAAACGCGCCAGCGCATGCGCTTGGCGGCGGATGCCGAGGGCAAGCTGGTGTCGTTGCGACATGAGTCGCTCAATACCGCAGGCTTTGGTGACAAATATGTCGAGAATTGCGGTGGCATGAGCGCCAGCCTTTATGCCTGTGCCAATGTTGAAATCAGCCATGGCATCGTCCAGGTCAACCGCGGTGCTCCCACCTCGATGCGCGCACCGGGCGCCGCCCCCGGCCTGTTTGCCCTTGAATCGGCCATCGATGAATTGGCCGAGAAATGCCAGATGGATCCCCTGACGTTCAGACAGCTCAACTACGCCGAACACAATGAGCAGGACAACCTGCCCTGGTCGAGCAATCATCTGCGAGAAGCGTTGGAGCAGGGCGCTCAGCGTTTTGGCTGGGCCACACGTAAGGCTGACATTGGCAGCATGCGCGATGGCCATGAAGTCATCGGTTACGGTATGGCCCAGTGCAACTGGGATGCCTTCCGCACTCCCGCCCAGGCGCGGGTGGCGATCAAGTCCGATGGCCGTGCCCACGTGTTTTGTGCAGCCCAGGATATCGGCACCGGTACCTATACGGTCATTGCCCAATGCGTCAGTGAACTGACCGGTTTGTCGATGGACAAGATCGATGTGGAGTTGGGCAACTCATCGTTTCCCCCGGCGCCTGTTTCTGGAGGGTCGTGGCTCACCGCCAGTGTGTTGCCTGCGGTCGCCGAAGCCACACGCAAGGCACTTGAGCAGCTTAAAGGGTTTGCCGCGAGCGAGCAGGGCGGCATGGCCAACGTCAAACCCGAAGCCATCAAGGTGAGCAACGGCACGTTATCAGCGGGTGATAAGCGCGAAGATTTTGCCAACGTACTCAAGCGCCTGAAGATCGCCAGTGCCGAAGGTGAGGCCAGCACTGGCATGGTCGAGAACCCCAAACATGCCTTCAGCTCCTTTGGCGCGCATTTTGTCGAGGTGCGCTGGGACCCGGGAATCTCCCGGTTGCGGGTGGCGCGGGTGGTCAGTGCGATCGACGTAGGCAAGATCGTCAACGCCAAGACCGCGCGAAACCAGGTTGAAGGTGCAATTGTCATGGCGATAGGTATGGCGCTGTTCGAAGCCACCGATTACGACGAAAGAAACGCGATGCCGGTGAACAACAACTATGCCGAGTATGTGGTGCCGGTGCATGCCGATCAGCCGGAGATTGAGGTGATCCTGCTCGACTATCCCGATTACCACCTCAATGAGTTCGGTGCTCGCGGCATTGGTGAAATCGGCGTCACCGGCTTGGCCGCAGCGGTGGCCAATGCGGTGTACCACGCCACCGGCAAGCGCGTGCGCGATTTGCCGATCAGCCTTGAAAAGTTGATGGAGGGCGTGCCCACAACCAGTGCCTGACCCGGAAAGCCGGTCAATTCATCGGCTGAACTGACCTAGTCGCGTCGCGATGTGCGTCTGGCTACCCCGGCAACGCTCACCGGTGTGAGAGGGCGGCCAACGACTGCATTGGCTTCAGGAACCCAACTGTGGACACCCGGAATCGACAGGCTTTGGCCAACCTCGAGGGCACACAGCAGTACCAATCCGATGGCAAGCAAGCCAGTCGATTTCAGCAACAGGTTCATTGTGTTTTTCCTCGCACAAAGTTGCTCGGCAAGTCCTCGGTGTTTGGCAGGTCTTTGAGGTCGATTTTTTTCGCCTGGGTTGAATTGTTGAACATGAAGTCATCTGCCGCGACCGCCTCAGCCGATTTCCAGTCACTCAGCTGAATGCTGTACTGCGGCCCTCCGGCAATTTGCTTGGAGGTGATCACATAGCGGCACGGGTAGGGGTGCTCGCCTTGGGCGATCCATATCTGCCAATCCACTTCTTTTTTTCGGAAGGCCAGGTGGTCGCATTCAACTCCGCCAATAACGCCACTGCCGAGATCTTTTATGTCGCTGACCCCGGCCATCAACTGTTCTTGGGGGTTGGACATGAACAAATCGGCACCGGGCAGCGGCCGGTTGTACTTATCCCGCAGTACATCCAGTAGATGATCAAGGTCGCCCGGAACTTCCAGCTGCGAATAAATGTTTTTGCCCTTGCCGAACAAGGTCAGCGTTTTGCCGTCAAACAGCATCTCAACGTCGGCAAAACCACTGTATCGCGTTGTGCGTATCTTGTCGGGGCGGTTGATCACCACCGTACCGGAACCGGCCAGGGCGAGGCGCTGTTGATCTTGGGTGATGACTTCAAGGAGGGTGTCATAGTTGAACGACAAGCGCTTTTGCGCCGACATATAGTCGGACATGTTCTTGAGTTGGGTTTTAGCGTACGCCTCATCGGCATGTGCAGTGGTTGCCGTGGCAAATCCAATGATCAATAGCAGACCCGCTTGGCTGATGCGGGCAACAGAGGATCCGATCAACGTTTTGGCGATCTTTTCCATCGGGGTCACCGCTTTAAGAGTGCCGAAGTGGCAGTGCGGATCTATAACGTTAGTTGCATAACCTTTTGCCTGCTGTCCCTTTGCCGACCACTCATCTGAAGTCGTGCAGACGCAGACTGCCCCTGTATTCTTCTCCGCTCTCCACGAGCCTGCCTAGCAACGGCCTAAGCCGACCGCCATACCCCGAACTTCAGCGGGTGGCAGCTCCAGGCCTACCCCCCCATCGAGGGTAGCCACAGAAAACCTAGGTGCTCAGTAGGCTATTACTGAGCGTGGATTATGGATTTCTGTGAATGGAGCGGCAATGAACAACAACAAAGAACCAGAGACGCACCTTCAGCCACAGGCTATCGGTATGCCTCGCGTGTTGCGCGCACACCAGCCTGATCGAGAGGCTCGAGCTTTTCTGCGCCTGGCGAACTTCTCCACGAGTCTGCGACCTGCCGAAGACTACTCGCTGCCCAGGTTGCGCCAGGGCTGGCGCTTGACAGCGCTGGCTCTGGGGCGCAATCCGCAGGTGGCTTCGGTGACCGAACAACTGATCGACGGGCCGGATGGCGCAATCGCGTTACGCATCTTCAAGCCTGACAATGCACAGGCGACGCGGCCTGCTTTCATGTGGTTTTTCGGCGGCGGCTTCATCATCGGTGATCTGGATACCGCTGACGGTATTTGCCGCAGCATTGGCCTGGCGGCCAATTGCATCGTGATTGCCGTACGTTATCGTCTGGCGCCAGAGCATGATCTGTCTGCAGGCCGCGCCGACGCCATCACGGCACTTGAGTGGGTGGCAGAAAATGGAGCGCAGTTAGGTATCGACACCACACTGCTGGCGATCGGCGGCGATTCGGCGGGTGGCAATCTCTGTGCTGCCGTTGCCCAGGAAAGCGTGCGCCGTGGCGGCCCTGCGCTGCGCCTGCAAGTGCTGGTGTACCCGGCAACCGAGCTGGTGGAGAAGTTTCCCTCCTATGCGCAGAATGCCTACGGTCGGACTTTGTTGACCGATCATGCCGTGCAATGGATCGAACAGACCCTGGCGCCTTCGCTCGCCACACTGGACCTGCTCGACCCCTGGTACTCGCCTCGGCGCAGCCCCGATATGCGTGGTCTGGCGCCGGCCGTTATCGTCAGTGCCGGTTTCGATCCGATCCGCGATGACGGGCTGGATTATGCCGCGCGTCTGCGCGCTGCCGAGGTGCCGGTAGAGCTGTTGCACTACCGGGGTCAATTTCATGGATTTCTCAATTTCGATTCCGTCAACGGCGCCAGCCGTGATGCCCTGCAACGCATCGGTGAGGCGCTGATCAGGGGGTTCGCCGGTCAGCCGGCGGCGGACAGGACGATCGAGATCGCCGACAGACAGCCACGCAAGCATTCGCGCCTGCGCGCCACCGTCGGTGAACTGGCGACTTCTACCTTGACTACCTGGGTGGTCACCGAGCGCTGGGGTGTCGCCTTGTTGCGCCTGCTGGCGCCAAAGACCGCCAGCGCCTGCCGACTGCTCATCAAACCTTTGCTCATACCCACCGTAACCATCCGGCGCAAAGCCATTTCCGGCCTTGACCGGCTGGCTGCACGTCAAACCTGGCCGACAGAAAAAAACTGCCCCATGAAACCTTGAGCGAGGAATACGCCATGGCATTACCTGATCCGTTGAAACTGTATCGCGAGGCTATTACCCGGTTCGAGAACGGCATCAATGCCCTGGCCGCCCGTCACATCGATGCCAAAGAGGTGGGTCGGGTGATTGACCAGTACACGAGCGTCTCGTTTGGCCTGCAGCACCTGTCGCAGACCTCGCTGCAGCGTTTGCACAAGGGCCTGGACTTGCCCAGCCGAGGAGAAGTAGACGCCCTTGCCGCTGCCTTGCGGCGTGTAGAGGACAAACTCGATCAATTGCTTCCAGTGTTCACCAGTGCGGCGGTTGCACCTAGCCCTCCGCGCACCCGGCGTCCGCTGGTTGAGGTGCAGGCGACGCCGCTCAAAGCGGCAACCAAACGTAAACGCAAGGCAGGAAATGACGATGACGCGACTGCATGACAACAAAGCGGTCGACTTTTCGTTGACTGACAGGCTGCGCACGGAAATCAGCATGATGGTTCAGCGTGGCCTCAAGGGGCTCGAGTACCTCAGCACGCCACCGCCAGCCGTTGGCATGACGCCCAAAACCCTGGTGCATCGTCGCGGTACTTTGTGCCTATACCACTATCATCCGACATCGGACGAAATTTACCGCGTGCCGCTGTTGTTCGTGATGGCGACGACCAGCAAAGCGGCGATCTTCGATCTGGTGAAGGGGCAGAGCCTGATCGAGTTTCTGCTTGCGCGCGGTTACGACGTCTATGTCATGGACTGGCATGCGCCGAGCCGCGAAGAGTCGCACCTGAAGCTTGAACACTACGTACTCGACTTCATTCCCGATTGCATTCGCCGGGTGCAACAACGATCCGGCGAGCAAGACGTCACCCTGATTGGCTACTGCATGGGCGGTGTCCTGGCGACGCTGTACGCCGCATTGCACCCCGATGGCCCGCTGAAGAATCTGGTGTGTTTCACCACTCCGGTCGATTGGACAAAGATGCCCCTGGCCAAACAGCGTCACTTCAAGGCCGAGCGCCTCATCGAAGCAAGCGGGCTGGTAGCGCCGCAGACCATCGTCAAGGCCATTGAATTGCACCGTCCGGCCAGCCGCTTGGTCGGCAAGGCACGACTGTGGGACAACATGTGGAATGACGATTACGTCAGGGGATTTCGCGTGATGGCGCGGTTCAGTGATGAAACTTTACCGCTTCCCGGCGACTATTTCCGTCAGATTCATCAGGAGTTGGGGCAAAACAACGCGCTTTATGAAGGTGGCTTGCGTATCGGGGGGAGGGCAGTGGAACTGAAGAATATCGAAGTCTCGCTGCTGCACATCATCGCCCAATACGACTCGCTGGTGCCACCGGCGTGCGCGCAACCCTTGGTGGCTCGCGTGAATTCACCAGACAAGGAGGAGCTGCTGCTTGCGGGCGGCCATGTCAGCCTGGTGGCGGGGCCGGCGGCGGTCAAGCGGATGTGGCCTAAGCTTGATCAATGGCTGGGCGCACGGTCCATGTAAACACGGCAGCACGCACCTGGTGCTGCAACGAGCAATCTCCCTGAAACGAAAGAGAACCCTACGATGCCCGGACCTCTGGCAGGTGTGAAAGTACTGGAAATGAACGCCATCGGCCCTGTGCCGTTTGCGGCAATGATGCTGGCAGACATGGGCGCGCAGGTCACCTGCGTGGACCGTCACGTGCCGGGCTTTCTCAATGCCGATGGCAGTTTGCTCAAGCGCGGGCGACGTAGCATCGCCATCGACCCTCGCAAACCTGGCGCCGATGAAGTGCTGCTCAAGCTGATCGATGACGCTGACGTGTTGATTGAAGGGTTTCGGCCCGGCGTGATGGAGCGGCTGGGGCTGGGGCCGGACGTCTGCTTGCAGCGCAATCGCAAACTGATCTACGGGCGCATGACTGGTTGGGGCCAGAGCGGGCCGCTGGCCCATGCCGCGGGTCACGATATCAACTACATCGCCTTGTCGGGGCTGCTCAATGCCATGGGCCATGCCGACCGGCCGCCAACCCCACCCCTGCACCTGGTGGGTGACATGGGCGGCGGGGCGATGTTTCTCCTGACGGGCATTCTTGCGGCGCTGTTCGAGGCACAAAAATCCGGCCTGGGGCAAGTGGTGGACGCGGCTATATGTGACGGCACGACCCTGCTCGGCAGCATGTACTACGACCTGCGTCAGCAAGGCCAATGGACAGATCAGCGCCAGAGCAACATGCTCGACGGCGGTGCACCGTTCTATGGTTGCTACGCCTGCGCCGATGGCAAGTTGGTGACGGTTGGTGCGATCGAGCCGCAGTTCTACCAACGGCTGCTCGAACTGTGCGAAATCGACGACCCGGACTTCACGGAGCAATGGCAGCGGCAAGCATGGCCTGCGTTGCGGGAAAAGCTCGCGGCCGTGTTTCTGTCGCGCTCGCGTGATGCCTGGGTGGCATTGCTGGAAGGCACGGATGCCTGTTTCGCCCCGGTGCTGGACTTCAACGAAGCACCTGAGCACCCGCACAACCAGGCCCGTGGCCTGTTCATGGAAACCGCAGGCGTGTTGCACCCGGCACCGGCGCCACGCCTGAGTCGCACGCCGGTCAAGGCCGGTGCCTTGGTGAAAAACGGCGAACACACCCTGGAAATCCTTGAGCAACTGGGCTTAAGCGCTGCGCAGATCGATGCCCTGCGCAAAGGTGGCGCGATTGTCTGAGCGGGACCGCCGATCGCCCACCCAGCCCCCCCCTTCCGTGGGGGGGGAGATGCCGCTGAGCAATCTTCTACCGTGACTGTCAGTGGGCCAGTGACGCTGTCCTTGCCCACTTTCAGCCGAATCTGAGGAGTCGTTCAGTGGATATCCAATTCACCCCTGCCGAGTTGGCCTTCCGAGAGGAAGTCAGGGCGTTTTTGCGTGACAGATTGCCTACCGATATCGCCGCGCGCGGTCGCCATGGCAAGCGTTTCAACAAAGAGGACCAGGTCACCTGGATGCGTCTGCTCAATGAACGCGGATGGCTGGCGGCCAGTTGGCCGGTAGCGTTTGGCGGTACTGGCTGGGGCGCGGTGGAGAAACACATTTTCGAGGAAGAGTGTGCGGCGTTCGGCGCTCCCTGGGTCGTGCCGTTTGGGGTCAACATGGTCGCCCCGGTGATCATCAAGTTTGGCACCCCCGAACAACAGGCGCGTTTTCTGCCGCGCATTCTCAGCAGCGAAGACTGGTGGTGCCAGGGTTATTCCGAGCCGGGCGCCGGTTCTGATCTGGCCGCGATCAAGACCCGCGCAGTTCGTGAAGGTGATCACTACGTGGTCAACGGCCAGAAGACCTGGACCACCTTGGCGCATTATGCCGACTGGATTTTCTGCCTGGTGCGCACCGACCCCGAAGCGCAACAGCAGCGTGGCATCAGCTTTCTGCTGATCGACATGAAAACCCCGGGCATCACGGTGCGCCCGATCATCACCCTCGATGGTGAGCATGAAGTCAACGAAGTGTTCTTCGACAACGTGCGCGTGCCGGTGGACAACCTGGTCGGTGAAGAGAACAAGGGCTGGACCTGCGCCAAGTATTTGCTGACCCACGAACGCACGAGCATTGCCGGAATCGGCCAGGCCAAGCAGATGCTCGCCCGGCTCAAACACATTGCCAGCCAGGAGCAGTGCGACGGCCTGCCCTTGATCGATGACATCCAGTTGCGCATGCAAATCGTCGAGCTGGAGATCCAGTTAATGGCTATTGAAATGAGCAACTTGCGCATTGTCGCCGCCGCCCGCGATGGCGGTGTTCCGGGCACTGAAAGCTCGTTTCTGAAGATAAAGGGCAGTGAAATCCGCCAGGCCATCACCTACCTGATGAGTAAAACCCTGGGCCCCTACGCCATGCCGTACGTCGAAGAAGAACTGGGCTATGTCAAACAAGCGGATGTGTACCGCGACTACAGCACCACGCCGGCCAGCCAATACCTGGATATGCGCAAGACTTCGGTGTACGGCGGTTCCAACGAAATCCAGAAGAACATCATCGCCAAGATGATTCTTGAGCTGTAAGGGGTATACCGATCATGGACTTCACACTTTCTCAAGAGCAGCAAATGCTGCAAGACACCGTAGCCCGTCTGGTGCGTGACAATTATGGATTCGAAGCACGCGAGCAGTTCGCCGAAAGCGATCTGGGCTATAGCGTGGACTTCTGGCAGCAGATGGGAGACCTGGGGCTGACCGCTGTGCCATTTGCCGAAGAACTTGGTGGATTCGCTGGCAGTGGCGTGGAAACGATGCTGATCATGACCGAGTTGGGACGTGGCCTGTGCCTGGAGCCCTACCTGCATTCGGTGATCTTTGCCGGTGGCTTGTTGGCCCAAACCGGTAGTGATGAGCAGCGTAGTCAGTGGCTGGCGTCTGTTGCCAGCGGGCAGTTGCAAATGACCGTGGCTGTCGACGAACCGACCAGCCACTACCAATTGCACGACGTACGCACTCGTGCCGAAGCGGTGGAGGGCGGCTGGAGGCTCAACGGGCGTAAATCGGTGGTCGTCGCCGGGCACAGTGCCGGGATGATTCTGCTGTCGGCACGTACCTCCGGCAGTGATCGTGATGAAACCGGCATCAGTTTGTTTCTGCTCAATCCGCAGGCACCGGGCGTCAGTCGTCGCGTCTACCCGACCATGGATGGCCGTAAGGCGTGCGAGCTGTACCTGGACGACGTTTTCGTCAGTTCCACCAATGTTCTCGGCGAACCCGGCCAGGCCTTGGCTGCGCTGCGTTATCAGCAAGGCCGTGCACTGGCGGCACAATGTGCCGAAGCGGTGGGTAGCATGGAGACGGTCTGCAGCCTGACCCTGGACTACCTGAAGACGCGCCAGCAGTTTGGCCAGGTGATCGGCAAGTTCCAGGCCCTTCAGCATCGCATGGTGGACATGCGCATCGAACTGGACCAGGCCACCTCCATGGCCATCCTCGCCGCTTGTGTTGCCGATGCGCCTGACAGCGACGAGCGCAGCCGCACGCTGGCTGCAGCCAAGGTGCTGGTCGTACGCGCTGCGCGCTTCATCGCCGATCAGGGTGTGCAGTTGCACGGTGGTATTGGCCTGACCTGGGAATACGCGTTGTCACATCACGCCAAGCATTTGCTGATGATCAGTCATCAATTCGGTAACGACGACCATCACCTCAAGACTTACAGCCGGTTACTGCAGGTTCATTGATAGCGGCCTGGATCGAACATCCCCTTTAAGGGCCTGCGGGCCCTTTTTTTTCGGGAAAATTTCCCGTCATGGGGCGGTCCGTGTATCGCACCGGGGACACGTTCGTTGATCTGCGTCCAAGGGTGAGATCGCTCGGCGTTACTCCACCTGCAGCCCCTCATCGCTTATTCAACAATCCCCCCCTATTTCCCCCTCCAGCGGGTGGGAGTGATGACCGGCCCGGCTCTTAGGATCGAACCGCTCTAATCAAAAACTACAAGAAAACACCGAGGAAGACCTGCACGTGAATATCGCCATCAGCGCGACCTTCAGTTCGCTTCTGCTGCCTTTGCGCTTTGTAGCAGAAGCCCGCTCGCGTCGTACTTTTTCGCACAATTGGAGTGCCGCATGAGAACAACAATAAAACAGGCCGGCTTTCGCACCCATCTGCTGACAGCTGCAGTTGCCATTGGCATGAGCACCCAGGCTTACGCCGTCAATTTCACGATTGGCGAAATCGAAGGGCAATTCGATACATCGCTGTCCATGGGCGCCAGCTGGGCGCTGCGCGGGGCCGACCCTGATTTCATTTCCCCGTTTAACGCGCAAGGTGTGCGGGGTAATTCGTCGTCGCGGCTGTCGGACGATAACCGCCTGAACTTCAAGAAGGGTGAAACCTTCTCGAAGATATTCAAGGGCATTCATGACCTGGAACTGAAATATGGCGACAGCGGTATCTTTGTGCGCGGCAAATACTGGTACGACTTCGAACTGAAGGATGAACACCGGCTGTTCTACGACATCGACGACCGCGGCCGCCAGGACATGGCCAAGGCGTCCGCTGCCGAATTCCTCGATGCCTTCGTTTACCACAACTACACCCTCGGCGAGCTGCCGGGTAACGTACGTGTGGGCAAGCAGGTGGTGAGCTGGGGCGAAAGCACCTTTATTGGCAACAGTATCAACTCGATCAACCCGATCGATGTGGCCGCCTTGCGTCGCCCAGGGGCGGAGGTCAAGGAAGGGCTGATCCCGGTCAACATGTTCTACCTGTCGCAGAACATCACTGAGAACGTCAGTGCCGAAGCCTTTTATCAGTTGGAGTGGGAAAGCACAGTCGTTGATAACTGCGGAACTTTCTTCGGCGCCGATCCTCTGGCCAAAGGGTGCTACGACCGTCAAGTGGGCGCCGGGCCGGATCTGGCACCGGGGCTCTCTGAGAACACGGCCAATCCGCCCGGTTTCAACAACAACACTGACAACGCCTACACCCCGCGGGTGAAGGACAACGAGGCCCGTGACGGCGGCCAGTACGGCCTGGCCCTGCGCTGGTTTGTGCCAGAGCTCCACGACACCGAGTTCGGTGCCTACGTGATGAACTATCACAGCCGCAGCCCGTATCTGAGCACCTTGCGTTCAACCGTGGCGTTCAACGCTGCCAACCCGATCCCGGCGCTGCGCGCTTCGCGCTATTTCGTCGATTACCCCGAAGACATCCGCCTGTATGGCCTGAGCTTCCAGACCAACGTTGGTGGCACCTCGCTGGGGGGTGAGATCAGTTACCGGCCAAACATGCCCCTGCAGCTCAACAACACCGACCTGGCGGGTGCCACCACGGGTAACCCCTCCGCGCTGTTGAACCGTATTGGCTATGCCACCACCGCCTTGGGCGGCGAGATCAACGGTTACAAGCGCATGCCGGTGCTGCAGACGCAGGTGTCCGCTACCCAGTTTTTCGAGCAGGTCATGGGCGCCAGTCGTCTGACCCTGGTGGGGGAGGTGGGCTACAACCGCATCAATGGGCTGGGCGAGGCCGATGGCAGTGATGTGCGCTTTGGGCGCAGCGGGATTTTTGGCGTCGGGGTGCAACCTGGACGGGCCAACGCCGCGTGTTTGAACACCGTCAATAACCCGCAACAGGAATGCAACGACAAGGGCTTCTATACCACCGATTCCTGGGGGTACCGCGCCCGTGCCCGTTTGGACTACCCGAATGTGATCGCCGGCATCAACCTGGCGCCGAACCTGGCGTGGTCGCATGACGTGGATGGCAATGGCCCGAACTTCGAGGAAGGGCTCAAGGCCATTAGCCTCGGTGTGGATGCCGATTACACGAACACCTACACCGCGAGCCTTAGCTACACCGATTTCTTTGGTGGCGATTTCAATACCAACGGTGACCGTGACTTCGTCGCGCTCAGTTTTGGCGTGAACTTCTAAAAGCACACAGTGCAGAGGACCCAGGCATGAAAACAACAACAATGATGCATATCAGCGCGCTAGCACTCACCTTGCTTGCTGGCCAGGTGATGGCAGCCGTTTCTCCAGAAGAGGCAGCAAAGCTCGGTACCAGCCTGACCCCGCTCGGGGCGCAGAAAGAAGGCAACGCCGAGGGCAGTATTCCAGCCTGGACAGGGGGGTTGAAGCCGGGCGCGGCACCGGTGAGCAACCGCTTTCTGGGCAATCCTTTTGAGAGTGAAAAACCATTATTTGTCATTACCCCGGCCAACGCTGAGCAGTACAAAGACAAACTCAGCGCCGGACAACTGGCGATGTTCAAGCGCTACCCCAACACCTACAAGATTCCGGTCTACGCCACACACCGGACAGCTGCAGCCCCCCAAGAGATTTACGATGCTGCGAAAAAGAGTGCGTTGAACACCCAGCCGGTCGATGGCGGCAATGGTTTGAGCAATTTCAGTGATTCTCGCAGCTTCGCCTTCCCGATCCCGAAGAACGGTGTCGAAGTGCTGTGGAACCATTTGACCCGCTACCGTGGCTTCAACCAACGGCGGCAGATGGTGCAGGCGACGCCGCAGGTCGATGGCGCTTTCACGATCGTTGAGTTCGAAGACGAAATGGCCTTTCCGCAGTACATGAGTGGTGACGACAAGGCCGGCAGCGCCAATATTTTTGCCTACTACAAGCAACGCGTAACGGCGCCGGCGCGTCTGGCCGGTAACGTGGTGCTGCTGCACGAGACCATCGATCAGGTCAAGGAACCGCGCCTGGCCTGGGTCTACAATGCCGGTCAGCGCCGTGTACGGCGTGCGCCGCAGATTGCCTACGATGGGCCGGGCACCGCCTCGGACGGCATGCGCACATCGGACAACGGCGACTTGTTCAACGGCGCCCCGGACCGCTATGACTGGAAGCTGATCGGCAAGAAGGAAATGTACATTCCTTACAACAACTATCGGCTGGCATCGCCCACGCTCAAATACGCCGATATTCTCAAGGCCGGGCACATCAATCAGGACCTGACCCGCTACGAGCTGCACCGTGTATGGGAAGTGGAAGGTACTTTGAAACCGGGCCAGCGTCACATCTATGCCAAACGCCACATGTACTTCGATGAAGACACCTGGCAGTTGGCGGAAGTCGACCATTACGACGGTCGTGGCCAGCTCTGGCGTGTCGGTGAAGGGATGGCGATCAACGACTACGAACAAGGTGTCGGGACCTATGCTGGCCAAGTGCTCTATGACCTGATTGCCGGCCGCTACCTGGTCATGGGGCTGGGCAACGAGTACAAGCAAGGTGTCGAGTACGGGGTGAAACCGAAACTGGCTGAATTCACCCCGGCGGCGTTGCGCAACGCGGGCATTCGCTGATCCTCGAGGCCCCCCCGTATTCAGCGGGGGGCGCTTTTCACTATGGCCTATTGCTCAGCCCGTTGGCGCAGTGCAATGAGCGCCTCATAGCGGGATGAAACGCCCAGCTTGGTATAGATGTTCTTGAAGTTCCACTTGATGGTTTCCTGACTGAGATTCAAGGTCTGGGCGATGCGTTTGTTGGGCATCGACTGTTCAAGCAGGCTGATGATTTCCAGTTCGCGCTTGGTAAACAGCGCGGGTTCACCGCTTGCCGAATCCTTTATCGCGCGAACCGAGGCGGGACCGGTGCTGGAGCAGTTCAACGGGATGGCCGCCAAGCGGCTGCGGTAGCTGTCCAGTACCGGATCATCCCGGCAATCGAGTTTCGCCAGCAGGCACAGCAAGGCAGGGCCTTCATCCAGCAGGGTGCGTACCAGGCCGAATCGATAGCTTTGCTCCACGACCGTACGCAGTAACGCCGAGGATTCTGCCTCGCGTCCCAACGCATGCAGGGCAACGGCACGCAGCAGGCCCGCCTGGACGCGCCATTTGCCGCGGCTGTAACGATTGGCGAACTGCTCGACGATGTCCAGGGCCAGAAGCACGCGATCCGGCTCTTGCCTGGCCAGGCAGATGCGCGCGCGGGACAGGGCCGCCAGCGCGCCTATTTCGCTGGCAAGCGGTGTGTCCCCCGAATGTCGGTGGGTCAGCGCGTCGAGGCCCGCTCGTTGGCTTTCGCACTGGCGCCAGTCGCCGTTACCGAGCAGGATCCGCACTTGCTCGGTCAAGTTATGGGCCAGCGCGCGATCAAAACCTCTGGCCCGAAACTCCATGGCCATCTTGGCCAGATAGGCCAATGCACTGGCAGTAGACTCCTGCAGGTAATGCACGCGGGCGACACTGATCATCGCCGAGATGGTCACTGATGGTGGGGCGAAGCGCAAAAGGTCCAGGCGATTGCTCAAGACTTCGCTTACGTCATCGATGCGATCCATCTCGTAGTGCGCTTCGGCGACTGCTACCGCGCAGGTACACGCGCTGACCGAGCGCCGACCGTGGTTGCTTTCAGCCAGGAGTAATACATCGATCAGCTGCCGTGAGGCTTCGATGACATTGCCACCCAGCATCACGCCATGGGCGACGGTGGCGACGATCATCAATGCCAGTTCGTCATGACTGGTGCGCAGCGTTGCGCATTCGGGGCTATTGAGGTACTGCCAGGCTTGGTGTTGCTGGCCAAGGTAGACCAGGCAGTTGATGTACAGGCAAACGCGCATCCGCTCATTGAATGTGTGGCTAAAGCTGCGTTCGGACAACCCCTGAACTAGCTGGTTGCAGCGTGCCAGGTCATCGTGTTGCAGTGCGATCGCCGCCCTTACCAGATCGATCTGCGAGCCCCAGGTGGCCTTGGTCGCGCTGTTGTTTTCGAGTACCTCGATCCAGGTTTCCGCTTTGCTGGTCAACATCGTCAACAGGCAGCCCCAAGCACCTTGAAGCAGTACCTTGGGGTGCTGTGTCAGTTGTTCCAGGGGCACGCAATCGAGCCAGCGCATGAATTGACCCAGATGGCTCAGGCCATGATAGGTCGGCTGCTTGCGCTCCAGCAGGCGGACCAATTCCTCGAGGTTTTCACTGAGCACCGCATGGCGGGTCGCCTCGCTCACCATACCGGCCTGTTCGAACCACTGTGCCGCACGCAGGTGCAGCCTGGGCAGGTCCGCGCCTGATGCGGCCAAGCGTTGTTGCAGAAACTCGGAGAACAGCGGATGCAAGCGATACCACTGTTGCTGGCTCTCCAGGTCAACGGGCAGGATAAACAGGTTGTGGGCCTCGATGCTGGCGATCAGGGCAGCGGCGTGCGGGGCTTGGCTGACCTGTTCGGCCACATGCGCATTGAAGCGGCGCAGAATCGAGATTTTCTCAAGAAAACCGATGATTTCTGCAGGTAACCCATCCATCACGTCTTCGGCTAGGTAGTCCCGCAGGTCGCTATTGCCGGGCAGCAACCGATGGATCCTGGCTTCCTTGCGCGGGTTGGCTTTGAGCGAGATGGACATCAATTGCAGACCAATAGGCCAACCATCGGTGTTGGCATGGATGGCGTGCGCCAGTTGCATATCGATGCCATCGTCCAGATAGGCCCTGAGGAAGGCCAGGGATTCGTTGAAATCAAAGCCAAGCTCGGCAGCGCTGATTTCGCAGAGTTCGGCCATCGCCCGTAGCCGGCCGAGTTTCAGGTTGGGGTTCACACGTGAGGCCAGCACGATGTGAAGCTGGGCTGGCGCGCCATCCACCAACAGTTGTATCAGGCGTGAAATGCGTGGATCGGTGGCGAAATGGAAGTCATCGATCATCAAGTAGAGGGGGCTGCTGACCCGCGCCAAGGTGTTGATCATCACCGAGGCCAAGGCCAACAAACCGTCCAGTGACTCGCGCTCAATCAACAGCAGCAGGTCATCCTCAAGGGGCACACCCGCATTTTGCAGGGTGCAGATGAGGTTGGCGCAGAACGATTCCAGCGCACCGTCCTCTTGGGCCAGCGACAGCCATACCACGCTGTTGCCGTCCTTGATCAGGCTTTGCCGCCATTGCGCCAGAAGCGTGGTTTTGCCGAAACCCGCACTGCCATTGATCAAGGTCAGACGGCAATCTCGAGCGACGTGTAGGCGAGCCAGCAGCATTTCCCGCAACACGGCGTGACTGCTGATGCGCGGCGGCGAAAAACGGGTGGAGAGCGGTGGAGAATTCGCAAGCATGGCTAATCCAGTCTGCAACGGCTTTTAAAGGCTGCTTGAAGGGCGCATAAAGGCTGGGCTGCCTCCCGTAGCCATGTCGCGTCCTCGATAGGCGCTACTGCTGTCCTTTCGAGATCATTTTGCCGGGCCCGTCAGCGCGGTGTTGTTGTTATTTTGCGTTGGAAGATTTTAGGCCGATTACTGCTGGTTTATGCAATGCCTAAATTATCGTGAGGAGCAGGCGCAATGCCTCGCCAGATTGGGGGGGCCACCCCTTATCCCCCCCGCAGGGTGCGGGTACAGCCCGGCGCTGCTTGGCAACGATGGCCGCTGGTGTTGTTCCGAATATCGGGCAGTAGCAGTGAGAAGCCGCAGAGTGCTTAATTTTTTAGGGAGAAGGTGATGTCGCACAAACCATATGTTGCCGGGGTTGGCATGATCCCGTTCCTCAAGCCCGGCGCTAGTGAGTCCTATATCGAGATGGGCGCTGAAGCCACTCGCCAGGCATTGAGAGACGCGGGGCTGGACTACCGTCTGGTTCAGCAGGCTTACGTTGGATACGTCTACGGCGACTCCACTTGCGGTCAATCGGCACTCTACGAAGTGGGGATGAGTGGCGTGCCGGTAGTGAACGTCAACAACAATTGCTCCACCGGGTCCACAGCCTTGTACCTGGCGCGTCAAGCGGTGGAGAGCGGGGCCGTCGAATGCGCGCTGGCGCTGGGCTTTGAACAGATGCAGCCCGGGGCTCTGGGGGCGGTGTTCACCGACCGTCCGGCCTGTATGGGCAAGCACCTGGGGGTGGCCAATGAACTGACCGCTGATGCCGCCGCGATCGGTGTGCCGTTGACACTGCGTCAGTTCGGTGGCGCCGGACGTGAGCACATGCAACGTTATGGCACCGAGCTTAGTACCTTTGCCGCGATCCGCGCCAAGGCCAGTCGTCATGCCGCTAACAACCCGCTGGCGCTGTTCCGCAAAATCGTCACCACCGAAGACGTGATGAACGATCAAGTACTCTGGCCTGGGGTGATGACACGCCTGATGGCCTGCCCACCCACCTGTGGCGCGGCGGCGGCGATCATTTGCAGCGAAGCGTTCGCCAAAAAGCACGGTCTGCGCACTGATGTGGTGATTGTGGCGCAGTCGATGACCAGTGATCGCGGGATTTCCTTCGAGCCGGCATCGATGATCCAGACCGTCGGTTTCGACATGACCCAGCGCGCCGCCCGCGAAGTGTACGAGAAGGCCGGCGTTGGTCCACAGGACATTCTGGTCGCCGAGATGCATGACTGCTTTGCCCAGAACGAGCTGTTGACCTATGAAGCCCTCGGGCTGTGCCCGGTGGGCGGCGCCGAGAAGTTCGTGCTCGACGGCGACAACACCTACGGCGGTCGCGTGGTCACCAACCCATCCGGCGGCCTGCTTTCCAAGGGCCATCCATTGGGCGCCACCGGCCTTGCCCAGTGCTACGAACTGACCCATCAATTGCGCGGCACGGCCGACAAGCGTCAGGTCGAAGGCGTGAGTCTGGCCCTGCAGCACAATCTCGGCCTGGGCGGTGCCTGCGTCGTTACCCTGTACGGGCGGGCCTGAACGCTCGCGTGCGCTTTGACCGGCGCACGCGCTTATTGCGAATGAAGCGAAGGCGCGTGGCGTAGCCTGTGTATTAAACTGTCGGTCTGCACCCGCAGAAGATCGTCTCTGGAATTCTGTCGATGCCTATACCACCTCCTGGCCCGAAACTTCACCTGTCAGCCGACCGCGCGCTTCAGCTGATCCCCGACACCAAGGTCATCCCCCCACGCGGGGCTCGCCAACTGATGCCGCGCGCGGTATTGATGAGCCGTCTGATGGAGGCGCGCCGGCAGCGCTGCGTGGCCATACAGGGGCCTGCGGGCAGTGGCAAGACCAGCACCTTGCTGGCCTGGCGTCGAGAACTGGTGGCGATTGATTTCGATGTGGCCTGGCTGTCGTTGACCGGTGAAGACAATGAGCCCGCGCGACTGGCCAACTGCTTGTTGGCGAGCGTGGCTGAAGTAGACAGCGCAATAACCCGGGAGGCCACCCAGCTACTCGGTGAGGAGGGCGGTGAGCTGGCGCTGGAACACTGGATCATCGTGCTGCTGCAGAATATCGCCCAACACGGCAATGACCTGGTGCTGATGATCGATGACCTGCATCACCTCAACGATCCGGACTTGTTCAACGTGCTAGGCTGGCTGCTCGACTACGCGCCGACGAACCTGCACCTGGTGTTTGGTACACGCAGCGCATTACCCAGCGCATTGCCGCTCGCCCGCCTGCGCACCCAGGGCCAACTGAGCGAGTTTGACCTGCGTGATCTGCGGTTTAGTGCTGAAGAGTCAGCGCAGTACCTACGCCAACAGTTTGGTCAGATCAGCCAGCACGACGCCGAGGTCCTGCACGACCTGACCGATGGCTGGGTGGCCGGCCTGCAACTGTTCGCGATCGACTTGAAGTCCAAGCACGGCAGTGGCTTTAACCGCATGCAGGTTCGTGGTGCGGGTGCATTTGCACAGTACTTCGAGCAGGAAGTGCTGCAGCACTTGCCCGCGGCTGACCTGCAGTTGCTGACCTGCGCTTCGCTTTGCAACCGCTTTACCGCGCCCCTGTGTGCCAGGCTGGTCGGCAAGCCTCATGCCATTGCCGGGATGATGAGCCAGCTGACCCGCCTGGACAGCGAGAACCTGTTCATTACTCAGATCAAGAGCCACGACAGGGAAACCTGGTACCGCCTCCATCCGCTGTTGCGCGAAGTCCTGCGCGACCACCTGAGCCGTCAGTCCCAGGAACAGCAAAGCAAACTCCATGCGATCGCCCGGGACTGGCTCTTCGAACAAGGTTACATCGACGAGGCGGTTCGCCACGCGGTGCTGGCCGGCGACTTCCAGATCGCCGCCGACATTGTCGAAGCCTGCGCACACGAGTTAATGGCGCGTGGCTCCTTGAGCCAGTTACCCAACCTGCTGCGCAAGTTGCCCATGGAGCAGATGCGCGAGCGCTACAGCCTGCAATTGGTGATGGCGCAGTTGCAATTGCATGCGCACAACTTTGCCGAAGGGCAACAGATCCTCGATCACCTGGAGGCGCAACAGCACCGGCTTAGCGCGGTTCAACGCCAAGGCCTGCTGGTCACCCGTGGCACGCTGGCCATGCAGCGCGACCAGACGGAAGCGGCTTGGTCGCTTGCCCCGGAGTTGGAAGCGATACCTGACGATGCCGACGATTTAATCTTGACCGGCCGCGCTTCCATTCTGGCCTGGCTGTATTTGTTCAGCGGTGATCACTCGCGTGTACGCGCTATCATCCAGCACAGCGACCGTCCCAATACCTCACCGCGCCGGACCCTGATCGGGCGCTGCATCTACGGCGTCAGTCTGGTTCATGAAGGGCGTATCAGCGAAGCGGAAAATATCTTTCGCAACACCCTCGAAGAGGCCAAGCCGCACGGCAACAGTGCAGCGGTTGCCGGGCATGCCGCCGCTGCGTTCCTGGCCAGTTTGCTGTACGAACAGAGCAACCTGGCCGAGGTCTGCCAACTGCTGGAACCACGCCTGGACATTCTTGAGCGGATATCCCTGCCCAACATCGTTCTGCACAGTCTGTTGGCGCTGAGCCGGGCTTATTGGCTCAAGGGCGAATCAAGCCAGGCGCTGGCCTATCTGGAGCGCCTGAAGGACTATGCCCAGCGCTACGACCTGGGCCGACTGCTCGCCTGGGTGCTGTACGTGCGCATGCGTTGGCACCTGGAAAAATTCCAGTCCTCACAGGCCGAGGTGCAGTTGGCAGCGCTTAAGGCGCTGGCCGACAAAAATGCTGGTATTCAGCGCGGCACGCCGTTGATCATCCATTTGCTGGCAATGCGCGCCGCTGTCGAGTTGAGTCTGTATCAGCGCGAATTCAATCAGGCAATCGAGCAAATCACCGCGCTGATCAACCTGTGTGAATCGGCTCGGCACTGGCAGCTAGCTACCATTGCACGCCTGCAACTGTCGATTGCCGAAGCAGGGCGTGGGCACGACGAGCAAGCTCAGCAGCAATTGACCGAAGTCTTGCGTCAGGGGCATCGGCTAGGCCTGGTACGCAGCCTGCTCGATGTCGCGCCGCAGTTGCCCTTGCTACTCAGTCAACTGCTGCAAGCCAACGTACTTGGCCCGGTACTGGCCTTTTACGCGCAGCGATTGATCACTGCCACCAGGCCGACAGTGAACCCCGAGCGCAAGGCAGCTTCGCCGCTGGCAAGCTTGAGTGAGCGAGAAACCGAGGTGCTGCAACTGATGGCACAAGCGATGACCAACAAGAAGATTGCCCGTACCCTCGGGGTGTCGCCGGAAACGGTGAAATGGCACATCAAGAATCTCTTCGCCAAGCTGGGTGTGGCCGGCAGGGTCGAAGCGATTGCCAAATGGCGCGACCTGCATATCAGCTAGTTGAAAACAAAGGCCGGCAGCGATACCGGCCTTTGTGCTTGCGGCGTTGCGACCTTCAGTTGACGTTGCTCAGACGATTCTCCCAGAACGGTTTGCGCAGCTCATTCTTCAGCACCTTGCCGACGCTGGACATCGGCAGCGCATCGCGAAACTCGATGCTGCGCGGCACCTTGTACCCGGCAATCCGCTCCCGGCAGTGGGCGACCACATCGTCTGCGCTAACGCTGGCGCCGGGCTTGAGGATGATCACCGCGTGCACCGTTTCCCCCCATTTGTCACTGGGAATACCAATTACCGCGGCCTGGGCGACGCCCGTCAGGTTGACGATGGCGTTCTCGACTTCGGCGGTGAAGATGTTTTCGCCGCCGCTGACGATCATGTCTTTCAGGCGGTCGCAGATGTAAATGAAACCGTCTTCGTCCATGTAGCCGCCGTCACCGGTATGCATCCAGCCGCCGCGCAAGGCCTCGGCAGTAGCTTCCGGTTTTTTCCAGTAGCCCAGCATCACGTTCGGTCCCCGCACGAGAATTTCGCCGACCGTGCCACGCGGCACTTCGCGGTCCTCGGCATCGGCAATACGGATTTCCACGCAACTGATCGGCAGCCCGGCCGAATACATCTTGCCGCTGCGCTGATGTTCTTCGCAGTGGTATTCGGCGCCGAGCATGGTGATCCCAGGGGCCATTTCGGTCATGCCATAGCCTTGGGCGAACTGGGCCATTGGAAAGGTCTGGCGGGCGCGGTCGAGCAAGGCCGGGGTGATGGCCGAGGCGCCGTAGGTGATTTCCCGCAACGAGCTCAGGTCCAGTGCTGCGCTGGCCAGCTTCGCCTGGCGCCAGTCGAGCAGCATCTGCAGCATGGTCGGCGCCAGCAGGGTGTCGCTGGCACGCTCCTGGCTGATCTGTTCAAGCACCTCCTGCGGTTTGAAGCTGGGCAGCACGATATGCATGCCACCGCTGATGAACAGCACGACCATCGCGGCAAGGTCCGCCAGGTGGAACATCGGCATGGCATGCAGGTAGCGGGTGTGTGCGCCATAGCCCACCCGGTCTTGGTTGGCCAGGGCGGAAATACCCATATTGTTATGGCTGAGCATCACCCCTTTGGGAAAGCCGGTGGTGCCGCCGGTATAGAAGATACCCAGCAGCGCGTCGCCACAGCGGTGCGCGTCTGCCACCGGCTCATGGGTGGCGAGCAGTGTCTCGTAATTGAGCATGCTCTCGGGGGTTTCGCCGTCACCGGCATAGATCACCAGCCGAATGCTTTGCGCCTCGACGGCGACCTGAGCGCCCAACTTTTGAAAGGCGTCATCAACGATCAATACGCAGGTTTGCGAATCATCCAGGGAATAGATGATCTCTGCCGCGCTCCAGCGGATGTTCACTGGATTGAGCACCGCATCGGCCCAGGGCACCGCCTGGTAATACTCGATGTAGCGCTGCGAGTTGAGTGAGAGCATCGCCACACGCTCTCCACTGGTCACGCCCAGGCCTTTGAGTGCGCCAGCCAGGCGAGCGACGCGATCACCCAACTGGGCAAAAGTCAGGCTGCGGCCCTGATAACGAATGGCCGTGGCATTGGGACGCTGCTGCATATGGCGCTGCAGCCCTTGGGTCATGTACATCGAAACCTCCCATCTTGTTTTTGTAGTGTGCACTTGCGAGGTGTCTTGCAGGCCGTGATCTCACATTGTCCGGGCATTCTTCCCACCGTGACGGGGGAGAATGCCCGGGGAGACAAACGGCCGCTTAGAGGTTGCCGTAGCCACCACCACAGACCAGGGCTTGCCCGGTCACGTAGTTGGCTTCCGGCAGGCACAGCATCACCACCGCACCCGCAGCCTCTTCGGGAGTGCCTGGGCGCCCCAAGGGAATCGCAGCACTGGCGGTATCGATGCGTTCTTGCTGCACACCGACCTTGATTTCGCGGCCTTCAATATTGACCGTCTTGCTCTCGTCGCCTGCCAGCGCCTGGGTCAGACGGGTATCAATGAAACCGAAGGCCACGGCGTTGACGTTGACCTTCAAGCGCCCCCATTCCTTGGCCAGGGTCTTGGTCATGCCGATGATGCCGGCCTTGGCAGAGGAGTAGTTGGATTGGCCGGCGTTGCCGCCTGCGGCCACCGAGGAGATGTTGACCACTTTGCGCAACACTTCGCGGCCTTCGGCGGCGTCTTTCTTGGCCTGGGCGCTGATGATCGGCTGCGCGGCGCGCAGAATGCGAAACGGTGCGGTCAGGTGGCAGTCGATGATCGCATACCACTGTTCGTCGGTCATTTTCTGGATGACGTTGTCCCAGGTGTAGCCGGCGTTGTTGATGATGATGTCGATAGCGCCGTAGTTCTGTACTGCAGTCTGCACGAAACGTTCTGCGAAATCGGCGGCGGTCACGCTACCCACACAGGCGACGGCTTCGCCACCGGCTTCGCGGATTTGCGCTACGACTTCTTCGGCCGGGGCCGCGTCCAGATCATTGACCACTACTTTGGCGCCGTAAGCGGCCAGTTGCAGGGCGACGCTCCGACCGATACCACGGCCGGAGCCGGTGACCAGGGCGACTTTACCTTCGAGCTTTTTCATTGTTGGGTTCCTGAACGATGATGGGGTGAACGATCAAGCCAGCGCGACGATGGCTTCGCCGACCAGCTTCTCTTCGCCGTGCTGGTTGGCACAGCGAATGGCTAGGCGCACACGCTGCTCGCCGGCGTCTTCGAACTTCTCGATGAGGGTGCCGGTGCAGGTCGGTACATGGCCTAGCTGGGTGATTCCGGTGAAACGGACCGACAGGCTGCGCACCTGGCGTTGCGGCACCCAGGCGGTCAACAGGCGGCCCAGGTAGGCCGCCGACAACATGCCGTGGGCGAACACATCGGGCATCCGTGCCTTACGGGCGAAATCGATGTCGACGTGAATCGGGTTGTGGTCGCCCGAGGCCCCGCAATACAGGGCCAGGGTGGTGCGGTTGACCGGCTGCAATGTCAGCAGCGGGATTTGCTCACCCACCTGGAGATCGGAAAAAACAACGCTCATGACGTCTCCTTAGCGCTGCACGAGGGCAGAGCGGATATCGGCGATGTGCTCGCCGTGCTGGTTGGTCACCCGGGCCTCCATGACCACGAACTGCAGGGCGCCACCTTTCTTTTCGTAGATGTCGGAAATGAAGCTGTCGAAGGTCAGCACATCCCCGGCATAGGCCATCGCGTGGTAGACGAAGGACTGCTCGGCGTGAAGGACCCGGCTCAGGTCGAAATCGACCAGTTTGAGCAGCTCCACCAGGTCGCGGCCATCGCTTTCCAGGCACTTGAGGAAGGTCGGTGGGACCGGCAACGATTTGTACCCGGCGGCTCGCGCGGCGGCTTCGTCGGTGTAGACCGGATCGGTTTCACCAATGGCCTTGGCGAAGAAGCGCAGGCGGCCTTTTTCCACCTCGACACTGAACACGCCGGTTTTGTGTCCGATCAGACTTTTGTCTGCCATTTCACCTGGCTCCTGGTATTCAGTTCTTGCCAAACAGCGTGACGACGCAGGCGCCACCCAGGCCAAGGTTGTGTTGCAGGGCGATCTGCACACCGTCCACCTGGCGCTTGTCGGCTGTGCCGCGCAGCTGATGGGTCAGCTCGTAACATTGGGCAAGGCCGGTTGCACCCAATGGATGGCCCTTGGAAAGCAGGCCGCCGGACGGGTTGGTCACCACTTGCCCACCGTAGGTGTTGTCGCCATCACGAATAAAGCGTTCGGCACCGCCGACCGGGCAAAAGCCCAGGGCTTCATAGGTCAGCAGTTCGTTGTGGGCGAAGCAGTCGTGCAGCTCAACCACGCGGATGTCTTCAGGACCGATGCCGGCTTGTTCGTAGACTTGGCTGGCGGCAGCCTGGGCCATGTGAAAGCCGGCGAAGCTGATCATCGAAGGCGGATCGAAAGACTCCACCACGTCGGTGGTCATCGACTGGGCAAGAATCGCCACGTCGGTGCGCAGCCCATGCTTTCTGGCAAAGGCTTCACTGCAAACGATCGCCGCAGCGCCCCCGCAGGTCGGCGGGCAGGCCATCAAGCGGGTCATGACGCCGGGCCAGATGAGCTTGTCGTTCAATACCTCTTCGCTGCTCACCACGTTCTTGAACAACGCCAACGGGTTATTGGCAGCGTGACGGCTGGCCTTGGCACGGATCATCGCAAAGGCTTCCATGCTGGTGCCGTAACGTTGCATGTGCTCGCGACCCGCGCCGCCGAAACCACGCAGGGCTTGCGGTACATCCGCAGCATCTGCGGTGAGCGACTCCAGTACGTGCATGAAGCGTGCACGTGGGCGTGGGCGGTCATCCCAGTGCGAGCGCAGCGCGCCGGCCTGCATCTGCTCGAATCCCAGGGCCAGGGCGCAATCAACCTGGCCGCTGGCCACGGCGGCACGGGCCAGATACAGGGCCGTCGACCCGGTAGAGCAGTTGTTGTTGACGTTGACCACCGGAATACCGGTCAGGCCCACCTCGTACAGGGCAGTCTGGCCGCTGGTGGAATCACCGAACACGTAACCGGTGAAGGCCATCTGGATTTTGTCGTAGCCAAGGCCGGCGTCTTTCAGCGCCAGGCGCAAGGCCTCTGCGCCCATTTCGGTATAGCTTGGGCTTGCGCCCGGCTTGCTGAAGGGGATCATGCCGACGCCGGCAACGATAACTTTTTCGCTCATGTCGTGGGTCTCGGTAGCAGAGGAGGGGGATTACAGCTTGCGAGCGATCAGTTCGCGCTGGACTTCGTTGGTGCCGCCAAAGACACGCGACACGCGCAGGTCAACAAAGGCGCGGGCCACTGGGTACTCGAGCATGTAGCCATACCCCCCGTGCAGCTGGACCATGTCGTCCAGGTGTTTCCACAGGGTTTCGGTGGCGAACAACTTGGCGATGGCAGCCTCTTCCACGGTCAACTTGCGCCGCATGTGCTCGCCGATGTAGTAATCGACCATGGTGCGTACCGCCACCGACGCGGCCTTGGCATCGGCGAGCTTGAACTTGGTGTTCTGGAAGTCCCACACCGTCTGGTTGAAGGCCTTGCGTTCCTTGACGTAGTCGATGGTTTGCTCAAGCAGGCGCTCCAGGCGAATAGCGGCATAGATGGCGATGCCCAGGCGCTCCTGCGGCAGCTCCTGCATCATGTAGGCAAAGCCTTTGCCTTCTTCACCCAGCAGGTTGCTGACGGGTACCCGCACGTCATCGAAGAACAGTTCGGCAGTGTCGGAGGCGCGCTGTCCGACCTTGTCGAGCTTGCGGCCGCGGCGGAAGCCGTCGCGGGTGGCCTCAACCATGATCAGGCTGATGCCTTTGGAGCCCGCCGTCAGGTCGGTCCGGCAGGCCACCAGGACCATGTCGCAGTTCAGGCCATTGCTGATGAAGGTCTTGCTGCCGTTGATGACGTATTCGTCGCCATCGCGGATCGCGGTGGTGCGTGCGGCTTTCAGGTCACTGCCGCTGCCCGGCTCGGTCATGCCCAGGGCGAGGATGGTTTCGCCGCTGCAGATGCTCGGCAGCCAGCGGTGTTTTTGCTCTTCGGTGCCAAAGCGCACGATGTACGGGGCAATGATGTCCGAGTGCAGGCCGAAGCTGACGCCGGAAACACCGGCGCGGTGCATTTCCTCATTGATGACCGTGCCGTGGCCAAAGTCGCCGCCACCCCCGCCATATTCCGCCGGAATCATCGTGCACAGCAGGCCTTCGCGGCCGGCCTTGAGCCAGGTTTGGCGATCGACCTTACCGGCCTGATCCCATTCGGCCTGACGTGGCACGCATTCGCGTTCGAAAAAGCGCCGGGCGGTTTCGCGGAGCATTTCATGGTCTTCGCGAAAGACAGTTCGTTGAATGTGCATTACGGACTCCAGTGTCTGTAAAAGAATCGGCAAGTGGCTCAACAGCGGAGCCGGTGTCCGAGGGACTGGAGGAATGCTGAAGGGGTGCTTGGCGCAGCATCCCTCCCCGCAGTGGGGGGGGAGGTTTTTGCCGGGCATGCGCGGCTGTTCTTTAGCGCAATGCGCTGGCAGCCAGCCTACTCATCATGGGGGGGGGAGTGAGCAAGAGCGACTTCGTAGGCTCTGGGGGTTGGTGTTGCTCCCGCGCTGCGAGCGCCCAGGCACTGAACTCATTTCTTCAAGGAGTTTCACGATGAGAACAATAACAAGCACAACACGTCGTATCGCCCACTTGGGGGCGGGCCTGGCATTGGCAGGTTTGTCCGCTGCGGCAACTGCCCAGGTTACCGCGCCGCCGATGAACCCGTATCTGGCCCAGACCTTCAGCAACCAGGCACATTGGAACAGTGCGCAGACCGACAGCACCGAGATTGCGGTGCCGCGTGGCTCCTTTGAACTGACGCCGGAATCGGTGACCTACCTGCCCAGTGATGCCGGCGGTATGCCGCATTTCGTCGACAAGGTTGGTGACACTATGGTCACGTGGTGGTGGTCTGGCCTTGGCCTGCGCAAATACAACCAGGTCGACGGTAAGTTGGTTGAGGTGGCGCGTACTGAAATGCCGCTGAAGTTGCCCGGCTTTGAGAAGGTCAGCGACGCCGCACGCCTGAAGCAGACCGAGGATGTCCAGCGATTGCTCGACAACAAGGATGAAAAGGGCTTGCTCGATTTCATGCGTTCGCAGCCGAACAGAATGATCAACAGCATCAATGATCAGCTGCGCGGCGGCGCCCTCTATTCGATGTTGACCCGTGAAGATGCCTTCATTGGTGCCGGTGGCCGGCAGATTTTCCGCGTTGATCAACTCGACCCGAAAAACCCTGCTTCAGGGATGGGAACGCCGTTGGTCCGGGTGCTGCCGGAGGCGTTGTATGACAATGACAAGGTCAAGCACGGTACTGATTTCTCCGTCGATTTCAACTTCGGCATGGGCATGACCTTCAATGGCTTCCTGGTGCTCAACACCGTCGGCGGCAAGGTCATTACCCTCGATCCGCGAACCCTGGAGATTATCGACACTTATGCCGTCGAGGGTGCGGACGAACTGTTCCTCAACGGCTTTGCCAATGGTGATGAGGTTGGCGGCGGTGCGGTCTACGTCGCTTCCAACCAGAACATGTACCGCCTGGTAGTGGATGCCAAGGGCAAGATTCACAGCGACGAGGCCAGCGGTGCCTGGAAAGCCGCGTATGACCGCGGCATCCGCATCTCCGCGTTGAAAGTCGCCGACGGCACCGGCTCGACACCGACCCTGATGGGCTTCGGGGCGGACGAGGACAAGCTGGTGGTGATCACGGATGGCGCGCAGAAAATGCGTCTGGTCGCCTTCTGGCGCGACCAGTTGCCGGCCGGTTGGACGCAGAAACCCGGCACGCTGTCGGCGCGTATCGCTGACCAGCAGCAAGTCGACATGGGCAGCGATGTCGACACCGTGCAGTCCGAGCAGTCGGTGTCGACCTATGGCGGCTATGCCTTTGTGGTCAACAACATCATCAGCAAGGATGCCCCTTACTTGGCCCGTGACAACTACTACGTGAGCATGCTCAACGGTGCTACGCGTCCCGGGCCCAAGGGTGTCGCCATGCTCAAGTGGGACCAGAAGGCGGATGGCTGGAAACAGTTGTGGATGCGCAACGACGTGTCGTCGATATCGACAGTGCCAATGATCAGTGGTGGCGGGCGCATGGCGATCATTGACGGCTACTTCACCCGCGACTGGAACAACCGCTACCACATCGGCATGGACCTCGACAGTGGCGACACGGTGCTGAAGATCCATACCGGCAGCGACCCGCGCTTCAATGGCATGTACTCGGCAATCAAGGTCAACGAAGCCGGGGCCATTCAATACGGCATGGCCTTCGGCCTGGTTCGTCTGGACATCAGCAAGATGAAGAAAGTCGATTGACCAACAGCGGCGCGGGATGAATGTCCCGTGCAAGCTTTTAGGGGCGCAACGACCCACAAAAACAAGGTAAACCCTGCAATGAACATGATTGAATTACCCGAAGTAGTGCGCCTGCGCGAGATCCTTGCCAGGCAGCGTTCGGCTTATCTGTCGAAGCCTGTCTGGAGCGCCGAGCAGCGCTGCGAATTGTTTGACCGCCTGATCGGCATGCTGGTGGACAACAAGCAGGAAATCGTGGAAGCGACGGCGGCCGACTTCGGTCACCGCAGCCATGACCTCACGCGCATCATTGATCTGCTCGGCCCGCTATCGTCGCTGAAGAAAACCCGGGCCCGAATTGCCGACTGGATGAAACCCGAACAGCGTGCTGTCGATCGCGGCGCGGCGTGGATCCAGTACCAGCCATTGGGTGTGGTGGGCATCGTCACGGCCTGGAATTTTCCCGTGGGTATGGTTATCCAGGGGCTGGCCAGTGCGCTGTCAGCCGGCAACCGGGCGATGGTCAAAGTTTCTGAGTTGAACCCTTCGTGTGCCGAGCTGATGCAACGGATGTTCAGCGCCACCTTCGCCGAAGACGAGATCGCTATCGTGACCGGTGGCCCTGAGGTCGGCCAGGCGTTCTGCAGCCTGCCTTTCGACCACCTGCTGTTCACCGGGGCCAGCAGTGTTGGCAAGCATGTGATGCGTGCGGCGGCCGAGAACCTGGTACCGGTAACCCTGGAGCTGGGCGGGAAGTCGCCCACCATCGTCTCGCGCTCTGCCGACTTGAAGGTCGCGGCGAGCAAGATCATGGCCGGCAAGCTTTTGAATGCCGGTCAGGTCTGCCTGGCGCCGGATCATGTATTCGTTCCCGAGGAGTCGCTGGAGGATTTCATTGCCCACGTCAAAGTGGCGGTCGCCAAGCTCTACCCGAGCCTCAAGGACAATCCGGATTACACCTCAGTAATCAATGCCCGCCACCATGAACGGCTGCTGGGGTACCTCGCCGAGGCCCGGGCGGCGGGTGTTGAGTTGATCGAGCTGAACCCCGCTGCGGAGGATTTTCGCGACCAGCCCCATCACAAAATGGTGCCGACCCTGCTGTGTAATCCCGGAGATGAACTGAAGGTTATGCAGGATGAGATCTTCGGCCCGTTGTTGCCGATCAAACCTTACAAGGATATGCAGGAGGTGGTTGCCTATGTCAACGCTCATCCGCGTCCGCTGGGGCTTTACTATTTTGGCAGCGATGCGGCGGAAGAACAGTTTGTCCTTGAACGTACGGTGTCGGGTGGGGTGACGATCAATAACGTGGCGCTGCATGCCAGTGTCGACAGCCTGCCTTTTGGCGGGGTCGGCAACAGTGGCATGGGCAGCTATCTCGGTCACCAGGGCTTTGTCACCTTCAGTCATCCTAAGCCGGTATTGCGCGCGGCAGAGGGGCCGGACATTACCCGACCACCCTTCACCGAGCAGGTACGGCAGATGGTTGATGCGATGATCAAACGCTAGGTCGTTTCAGGGAAGGGGCTGAGGCGCTTCGTGTGTGAGCATGCGAAGAGCCTATTTAGTTCAGCTCAAGCGCTGGGCAATGTCAGCAAGGCCTCGATGAGCCGACGCAGCTGTTTGTGCAGCAGCGTCGGGTCAACCGCCGCAGGATCGAGCAGCAATTGCATCATCATGCCGCGCAGCGTACCTAGCATCAGGGTGGCAGCTTCCAACGGATCGGTGCTGGCATGGATCTCACCATTGGCGATGCCAATTTCTACCTGCCTGGCCAGGGTCATTCGCACTGACTGGTTGTACTCGGCCAGAATCGCTGCGGACTCTGATTCAACCGTCACGCCCTCAGCCATCAATGCCAGCAACGCGCGGGTGTTGGTCCATTCGGCATCGTCGCGCAGGAAGTACGCATCGATGTAGCCGAGCAAGGTCTCCAGCCCTGGCTGGCGCTGGGGCGCTTGGTCTTCGACGGTGTCCATGAAGGTGGTATTGACGAACCCGGCCAACGCGCGAAGCAAACCTGCCTTGGTCCCGAAGTGATGCGCTGCCAGGCCGCGGCTGTAACCCGCCTGCAGCCCTACCTCGGCCAGGGTGATGCCGATCCAGCCTTTGCGCGCGACGATCTGGCGTGCAGCCTCCAGCATGCAGTGTTCTGCCTGGGTGCGCATTTGCAGCTTGGTTCGACGGGGGCTGTTGGCTGTGCTTGGCTCGGGAGTATCCATAGACGTTTGATCAAGTACCGGTGAATTGAGGAATGCGACGCTCACGCATCGCCTTGTTGCCCTCGGCAAAGTCGCGGGTGAGGACCTGCCACTCTTGCTCGCTGGCCTCGCGATCAATGATCGCATCCACTGCGTCGGCAAGGCCAGCACGTAACGTTTGGCGGCTCGACATGACAGCAAGAGGGGCACTGATGGCGATTTCCTCAGCCAGGGCGCGAGCTGCCTGACGTTCTTCACCCGGCTCGGCAAGAATATCCGCCAGGCCGATGCGTACCGCGTGTGCGCCATCGATACGCCGGCCGGTGGCGATCAACAGGGAGGCCATTTGCAGGCCGACGACGCGCGGCAGGGTAACAGAAATGCCAAAACCCTGGTGCATGCCCAAGCGGTTGAAGTTGGCCGAGAAACGGGCCTTCTCGCTGGTCACCCGATAGTCGCCCACCAGCGCCAGGCCCAGGCCGCCACCGATGGCGGCGCCTTCTACCACAACGATCAGTGGCTTGGCCGTGCGCAACAGGCCTACGGCGTGTTTGTACAGCTGGCGGGGCAGAACTTTCTCCCCGCTCTGCGCCAATCCATTGAAGTCAGCGCCCGCACAGAACGTCTTGCCTTCGGCCTGCAGGATGACCACCCGGCATGCCGGTAGCTGATCCAGATACGCCAGCGCCGCCAGCAGATCAATGATCAGTTCCTGATCAAAGAAGTTCAGGGGTGGGCGGCTGAACTCGAGGGTGGCAATAGGCCCTTGCAGTTCAAGGGTCAAGCCACGGCCGGGAGTGAAGGGGGCGAGGGTTGTCATTGGAAGTTCCTTATGGAGGGCGGAATCGGCGGGATCGATGGCGCTTGATCCGGTTACGGGAATGCTGCTAGCTTATTCACTTGTTGGTCGGCCAACAAGTGACTTTGGTCGCCTGTCCCTAAAAAATCTAATGAGCAGAAACCATGCAGGCACTCGATATCAGGCCTTGTAGGCTGGACGCCAAGACGCAAACGCTGCGCGCCGAGGTCCGTGCTTTTCTTGCCGAAGAGCTCAAACACTATTCACCGGCTGAACGTGCCAAAGGGCTTGTCGGCCTGGTGCCGCAGTTCACCCGCAAACTCGGTGAGCGTGGCTGGCTGGGCATGACCTGGCCCAAGCGCTACGGCGGGCAGGAACGTAGTGCGCTGGAGCGCTATGTGGTGCTCGAAGAGTTGCTCGCGGCAGGCGCGCCAGTGGGCGCGCATTGGGTCGCCGAGCGTCAGAGTGGTCCGCTACTGATCAAGTTTTCTGCGCAGGTATTGGCCCCGCAGATCGTTCCGGGCATCACCCGTGGCGAAACTCTGCTGGCGATCGGCATGAGCGAGCCTGATGTCGGCTCCGACCTGGCAGCCGTGCGCACTCGTGCGGAAAAAACCGAGGGTGGCTGGATCGTCAACGGCAGCAAAGTGTGGACCTCCGGAGCGCACCTGGCGCACTACATGATCACGCTGCTGCGCACCGGGCCGAAGGAGGAGGGCAATCGCCGCGCCGGGCTGTCGCAGCTGCTGATTGACCTCAAGGCGCCGGGCGTGACCATACGGCCGATTTACAACATGCTCGGCGAGCATGATTTCAACGAAGTGTTTTTGGATAACGTCTTTGTTGCCGACGATTACGTCATTGGCCAGGTAGGTAATGGCTGGCAACAGGTCACCGCAGAACTGGCGTTGGAGCGCAGTGGCCCGGAGCGCTACCTGAGCAGCACCCAGTTGTACCTGGCAATGCTCGACGAGGCCGACCCGCAAGACAGTCGCCATGCGGTCAGCCTTGGTCGTCTGGCGGCACGTTATGCGGCGCTGCGGCAGATGTCGCTGGGCATCGCCGGAATGCTCGCCCGTGGCGAGAATCCGGCGATTCCGGCGACGGTGGTCAAGGACCAGGGGGCGCTGCTTGAACAGGCCATTCCGGACGTCGCTCACGATCTGTTCGGCGATCAGCGAGAGCCCGGTTCCGATCTCGACCAGGTGATGCGATTCCTGACCCAGAGCGCGCCGTCCTTCTCGCTGCGAGGCGGTACGCGTGAAATTCTACGCGGCATTATTGCTGGGGGGCTGGGACTGCGATGAATACTGCAATCAACTATCAGGGCGTGGACGATGGCACGCCTTCTGAACTGCAAACCATGATCGCCGACAGCGTCGAGCGGCTGTTTGCCCAACAGGTCACCCGTGAAGTGCTCGAGCGCTTTGATGCCGGCCATGGGGCTGATTCGCTCTGGCAATTGGTCGTCGACAACGGCTTGCCCGGGGCGTTGGTGCCTGAGGCCGCAGGTGGCAGTGGTGCCAGTTGGCTCGATGCCAGTGCGGTTCTGCATGCCATCGGCTATTGGCAGGCACCTTTGCCGCTGGCCGAAACCATGCTCAGCGCAGCATTGCTGGCCCACGCCGGGATGCAGGTGCCAGAAGGGCCGATTACCCTGATCCAGGCCGGCCGTCGCAATGACCTGCAATTTGACCACGACGCTCAGCGCCTCGACGGTCGAGCCATTAACGTGCCGTGGGCACGCAGCTGCCGCTGGGCTGTGGTTGCCGGTGCCGAGCACCTGGCGTTGGTCGACCTGCGCCAGGTAGCTGTCACCCTTGCGGCCGGTAGCAACCTTGCTGGCGAAGAGCGCGACACCCTGGTTTTTGCCAACGCGGCCATCCACGCCGTCGGTCGGCTGCAACTGACCGATCTGCATGAGCCGGTGTGGCACCTCGGTGCATTGCTACGTGCCTGCATGTTG